>VXMQ01000194.1 GCA_009841015.1 Candidatus Palauibacter denitrificans
TCGTGCAGACCCCCGACCACGTCGCGATCATGACCGAGATGGTGCACGACACCCGAATCATCCCGATCGGCGCCGCGCCCGAAGCCGGGGACGTGGCCGCGCACGGCGGGCCAAAGCCGTTCCCCGATGCGATCCGGCCGTGGTTCGGCGATTCCCGCGGCTGGTGGGAGGACGACACCCTCGTCATCGAGACGACCAAGCTCAACCCGCAGCAACTCACCGCCTACCGGGAGTTCTTCGGCGCCTCCCCGAATCTGAAGATCACGGAGCGGCTCACGCGCGTGGACGCGAACACGGTCAACTACGAGTTCCTCATCGACGACCCGGACACGTGGGAGACCCCGTGGGGCGGCGAGGTCCCGTTCGTGAAGATGGACGACCTCCTCTACGAATACGCCTGCCACGAGGCGAACTACGCGCTGGAGAACGTCCTGCGAGGCGCGCGCGCCCAGGAGCGCGACGACAACCGGTAGAGCAAGGTGGGGGGAATGCGCCGTCAGGGAGTCGAACCCCGAACCTACTGATTAAGAGTCAGTTGCTCTGCCAATTGAGCTAACGGCGCTTACGACGTCACAACTTCGTGCGCGGACTCGCCTCCGCAAGCCGCCCCGGGTCGCGACGATGGAGCCGAGGGGATTCGAACCCCTGACCTCTGCAATGCCATTGCAGCGCTCTCCCAGCTGAGCTACGGCCCCGCGCTTCAACTTCCGCTTCACGCGGACGGGCTGTCGTCGCTCCCGTCCTGCCTTCCGTCCAGTACCCCCAAGGGGAATCGAACCCCTATCTCCACCTTGAAAGAGTGGTGTCCTAGCCGTTGGACGATGGGGGCTCGTGCCGCTGTCGTCCCCTTCTGCCACGCGCCCGCCAGGACTCGAACCTGGGACCCCCGGCTTAGAAGGCCGGTGCTCTGATCCAACTGAGCTACGGGCGCCCGCTCTCCCGTTCCAAGCTGCTCCAAGCTCGCGGCGGGATTTGAACCCGCGACCTCATCCTTACCAAGGATGCGCTCTACCCCTGAGCTACGCGAGCCGACAGGGGCGGAGGGACTCGAACCCCCAACCGCCGGTTTTGGAGACCGGTGCTCTACCAATTGAGCTACGCCCCTCTGCCGCTTCCCGCGAACCGGCCGATGGCGGCCCGTGGCAATGGCTGGGGGCGGAGTCGAACCGCCGACACCGGCGTTTTCAGCGCCGTGCTCTACCGCCTGAGCTACCCAGCCCTGTGGCAGCCCGGGGCAAGAGCCCGGCTGCCTACTCCGGGGGTGGGATTCGAACCCACGACCTAGTGGTTAACAGCCACCCGCTCTGGCCACTGAGCTACCCCGGATCGTACCCCGATCCCGCAAAAGGGATCGGAGAGCAAAACGCCTCGCCCCGCAGCTTTGCGAGGCGAGGCGAGAGATAGCGGGGGCAGGATTCGAACCTGCGACCTTCGGGTTATGAGCCCGACGAGCTACCAGACTGCTCCACCCCGCAGCGCGACCCGCAGGATACAAACGCCCCGGGGATGTGTCAACCTCGAAACCGTCTCCGGGAAGCCACTTCCGCGGGGCTTCGGCCCGCCGCCTCAAGTCAGAGCCGGGGGGCTATGCCGTCGCCGAGCCGCCGCCCCATCCCCGAGGGTCCGGTCCACCCGTCAGTCGCCCGGACTCCGGGTCGATTCCGACCGCGTGGAGCTGCGCCACAAACGCGTCGTTCGCGACCTCCAGACCGCGTCCCTCCAACTCGTCCTTCAGGTGATGGTACAGCTGCGGCTCCAGCTCGAGCAGGTGATCCTCCCAGTGCCAGCGAGGGACGGAGACGGCTTCCAGCGCCGACATCCCGAAGTCCACAGTGTTGCTGATCGTGTGCTGGACGGCGCCCAGGATGCGGGTGCCGCCCGCCGCGCCCGTGACCAGGATGGGCTGCCCGTCCCGCAGCACGATGGCCGGCGAGATCCCCGTGATGCGCGCCTTGCCGGGTTCGATGCTGTTCGGACGTCCGGCGACCGGGTTGAACTGGAACATGCAGTTGTTCCAGGTGAAGCCGAGGCCTTCAGTGACGACCCCGGAAGCGGAGCCGAGCGTGTGCGTGAGCGCCACGCAGGACCCGGCCCGGTCCGCCGTCGAGAGGTGCGTCGTGTCGGGTCCCTCGGGCGGCTCCTCGACAACATCGGGCGGGAGCTGGCGCCGGTCGATGAAGTCCCTCAGTTCGGCGGCGCGGTCCTTCGACACCAGGATGTCCGTCGGATCGTCGATGAACTTCGGGTCGCCGTGGTACCGGCGCCGGTCGATGAAGGAGAGGATCTGGGCGCGGCCGAGCAGTTCGACGTGGTCCGCCTTCCCGTGTTCGAGACCCGGCACGTCGTAGCCCTCGAGGAGGTTCAGGATCTCGATGACCTGGGCGCCGCTGCCCGGCAGGGCGTTCGAGAACACGTCGTGTCCGCGGTACGTGCCGTGCACCGGGTCGTAGACGTCGGGGGTGTACGCCTCGAGGTCGGCCATCGTGAGCAGGCCCCCGTTGCGCTCGAAGTCCGCCGCGATGCGCTCGGCGATCTCGCCGCGGTAGACCACGTCCGCGCCACCCTCGGCGATGAGTTCGAGCGTGCGACCGTAGTCCCGCTGCACGAGCCGTTCCCCCGCCCGCCACGGCACGCCGTCGTTGAGAAAGATGCGCGCGGAGGCGTCGGTAGTCCGGACCTTCGTGAAGAACGGGACGACGCCCGAGGACGACTCCGTCCGCGTCGTGAAGCCGCGGGCCAGGGCGCCGGGGATCTCGAAGCCGTCGTAGGCGAGCCGGATCGCCGGCTCGACCAGTTCCGCCCACGGCCGGGTCCCGAACCGGCTCCACGCCTCCCACAGGCCGGCGATCGTGCCCGGCGTGACGACCGACTTGTAGCCGATCTGGTTGATGTCGCCGCGCACCTTCCAGCGGTCCGCGTGGCCGTAGATGCGCCCCTCGAGGGCGCTGCGGTAGATGTCGGGCGTGGCCCGGCTCCCCGCGCGCCCGTGGAAGTCGATGGACGTGGCGCGCCGCGTGTTCGCGTCGTACACGACCATGCAGCCGAAGCCGCCCACACCGGCCGAGAACGGTGTCGTGATGAACTGGGCGAACGCGGTCGCGATGGCCGCATCGATCGCGTTCCCGCCGCGCCTGAGGGCCCCGACCCCGGCCTCGACCGCGATCGGCCCGCGCGCCACGACGATCCCGCCACCGGCGTCCGGCGCTCCGCTGTTCGGTGCTCCGTCGTCCGATGCGCTCGCGGCGGTCCCCTCGCCACCCGGACCGCACGCGCCGAGCGAGCCCGAGGCGACGGCACCCACTCCGGCCGCCGCCGTCGCGATGAAGGCTCTTCGTGACTGAACGTCCGCGGGCCGGCTATCGCTTCGGTCGGTGTTCACGTCACGGCTCCCCTGTTGGCGGCTCCCTGTTGTCGACGCCCGGTGGCGGCGTTTCGCCGCAGGCTGTTAAGGTTCGCCCATCAGCGTGGCGCACGACGCGCGGCACGCGGCCAAACCCCACGATGGCCGATCCCGATTGAAGATATACACCAAAGGCGGGGACGGAGGGGAGACCACGCTCCTCGGCGGCGCGCGGGTCCCGAAGGACGACGTGCGGGTCGCCGCGTACGGCACGGTCGACGAACTGAACGCCGCAGTCGGGATGGCGCTCGCCCTCGACCCGGACGCCGCGGCGCTCGGCGATTCCGGGCCGGCGCTCGGAGCCGTCCAGGAGGACCTGTTCACGATCGGGGCCCGCCTCGCCGCGGCCAATCCCGACCGGTTGCTGCGGAAGGGCACGATTCCCGCGCTCTCCCCCGACCGGATCGACGCGCTCGAGGCCTGGATCGACGCGCTGGACGCCGAGCTGCCCGCGCTCGAGGCCTTCGTTCTGCCCGGCGGGTCGCCCCTCGCCGCCCAGTTGCACGTCGCGCGCACCGTCTGTCGGCGCGCGGAGCGGGGCGTCACCGCCCTCCTCGACGAGCAGCCGGATCTCGCCGACGTCGTCATCCCCTACATCAACCGTCTCTCCGACCTGCTCTTCACCCTCGCCCGGGCCGCGAACCGGCGCGGCGGGCGCGAGGACGCGATGTGGATGCCCCAGCGGCAGCGGGATGGAAGCGCGGGATGAAGGCGGACGGCGAAGGCATGCCGCGAACCGTGACGCGCATCCCGTTTCGGCTCAGGCCGCCGGGCGCGGATCTCCGCGCCGACTACTGGTCGACCGCTTCCCCCTCGAGCGACGCGGCGATCGTCGTCTGCCACGGCTTCAAGGGGTTCAAGGACTGGGGCTTCTTCCCCTACGTCTGCGGACGACTCGCCGCGCGAACCGGGATCCCCGTCGTCTCCTTCAACTTCGATGGCTCCGGCGTGCGCGACGCGGACTTCGATGACCTGGAGGCCTTCAGCCACAACACCTTCTCCCGCGAACTGTGGGACCTCGAGGCCATCCTCGATGGACTCGCGACGGGCCGGCTCGGAGACCTCGATGTCACGCCGGCCACTCGATTCGGCCTGCTCGGACACAGCCGGGGCGGCGCCACCTGCATCCTGAAGGCGGGGCTGCGGTCGCAGGTCCGGGCGCTCGTCACGTGGTCCTCGATCTCCTCGGTCACGCGCTACGAGAGTTTCGCCGACCGCTGGGACGCCGGGGAAACGGTGATCATCCCCAACGCGCGCACGAAGCAGGACATGCCGCTCGAGCGAAACGTGCTCGACGACATGCGCGCGAACCGGGAGCGCCTCGACGTGCTCGCCAGCGCCGCGAGCCTGCGGATTCCGGTCGCCGTGGTGCACGGGACGGCCGACGAGTCCGTGCCCTTCAGCGACGCCTGGCGGATCGCCGACGCGGTGGGAGACCTCGCGCGGCTCGTCGGGGTAGAAGGGGGTACGCACACGTTCCAGGCGGGACACCCGTTCGCGGGGACGACACCGCAACTCGACGAGGCGATCGACGCCTCGGTCGAACTGTTCACGCGCGCACTCGAGTGAGAAGAATGGCCCGAAACCGACCGATCCGGAGGCAGGATTCAGGGCTCGCGGCGACGGCGATGATCGCCGTGGTGGCGGGACTCCTGACGGGGGGCTGTGAACTCGAGCGGCTGGACAGTAACGGCGCTCCGGTGGCGGACGAGGGACCGGATCTTGCCGAGCAGGTCGCCTCCCTGCTCGACCGGCAGGCGGCGGCGTGGAACGCGGGCGATCTCGACGGCTTCATGAGCGCCTACTCTCCATCTCCGACGACGACCTATATCGGATCGACGGGGCTCATCGAGGGCTACGACGGGATTCGGGAGCGATACGCCCCGGGGTTCGCGGAGGGCGCGGCGCGGGACAGCCTCCGCTTCGAGGGCCTGCGGGTCCGCGAGGTGGATGAGCGGGTCGGCATCGCGACGGCGCGCTACGTCCTCGAACGCGAGGGGGCGGTCACATCCACGGGGCCGTTCACGCTCGTCCTGCTGAACGTGGAAGGGGCCTGGCTCATCGTCCACGACCAGTCGGCCGAAGACGGCGGGGGCTGACCTGAGATGAAGAACTTCGACTACGTCATCGTGGGGGGCGGCCTCGCGGCGGTCTCGGCGGTGGACGGGATCCGGGAGATCGACAGCAAGGGTTCGATCGCCATGTTCGCGGAGGAGCCGGACCCTCCCTATCACCGGCCTCCGCTGTCGAAGGAGTTCCTCCAGGCGGAGGGGGCGCCGCGGAACCTGCTGCACGTGAAGCCCGCGCGCTGGTTCGAAGAGCAGTCGGAGGGACTTTCGCTGTTCACGGACGCTCCGGTGAAGCGTCTGGATGCCCGCTCCATGACCGTCCATACCGCGGAGGGCGAGGCGATTCGAGGCGGGCGCATTCTGATCGCCACGGGCGGGAGGGCGAAGCGGCTCGAGGTGCCGGGACACCATCTCGCCGGCGTGTCGACCCTCCGGACCGCGACCGACTCCGAGCGACTGCGCGAGACGGCCCGCGGCGCGTCGCGCGTCGTGCTCGTCGGCGCCGGCTTCATCGGCATGGAACTGGCCTCATCGCTGTCGAAGTTCGATGTCGATGCCGTCGTCGCGGAGGTGGAGCCGCGCGTCTGGGCCCGGGTCTTCCCGGAGACGATCGCCGGTTTCCTCCGCCGCTACTTCGAGGAGCGTGGCGTGCGCTTCATGATGGGTTCGCGCGTGGCCGCCTTCGAGGGCGAGGGACGCCTCGCGCGGGTCGTGCTCGACAGCGGCGAGGAGATATCGGCCGACCTCGCGATCGTGGGCGTCGGAATGTCGCCGAACGATGAACTCGGCGCCCAGGCCGGCCTCGCGGTCCAGGACGGGATCGTCGTGGACGGGTTCGCGGAGACGACGGCCGCCCACATCTACGCGGCGGGCGACGTGGCCCGCTTCCCGGACCCCATCGGAGGCGGACTTTCGCGCCTCGAGCACTGGGACCACGCCCGCGCCCACGGGCGGCACGCGGGCCGCAACATGGCCGGCGCGCGGGAGGCGTTCGACCACCTCTCCTATTTCTTCACGCACGTGTTCGATCTCAGTATCAACGTGTTCGGAGAGACGGCCGAAGTGGATCGCACGATCGTCTCCGGCGAACTCGGCTCCGGCCGCTCGATCGTGTACTGCGTGACGGACAACCGGCTCACCGGCACGATCCTCATCAACGCGAGCGGCGCGATGGAGGACTGCCGGGCGCTGGTGCGTGCGCGCCCCACGGTCGAAGATCTGTTGAAGGAATTCGAGAAGCCGGGCGTGCGCCCCGGCGAACTCGTCGGATAGACTCGGATAGACGGAGTGGTCGGAAGGCGGGGTGGTCGGACAGTGGCTCGTGTGAGGACAACCGTCGAGAGGTGACGAAACAGATGGAAGCGAACGATACGAGGGATCCGATGGACGGCATGGGCTCGGCCGACGAGGCGTCGGGGGTGACGCCCGAGATCGAGGAGCAGGTGCGTACGGCGCTTCGCACCGTGACGGACCCCGAACTCGGCATCAACATCGTGGATCTCGGACTCGTGTACGATGTCGAGGTCGAGGAGGGTGAGGCGAAGGTCACGATGACGCTGACGAGCCCCGGCTGCCCCGCGGGCGGACAGATTCTCGGGGGCGCGAAGGACGCGGCGGAGTCCGTGGACGGCGTGGAGGAGGCGGTCGTGAGCCTCGTGTGGAAGCCGTTCTGGACGCCCGAGAGGATCGACCCGGCCGTGCGGGCGATGATGGGCTTCTGACGATGTCCGGACTCTGACGGGCCCGCGGTTCCGACCATGCTCCTGCGGCTGTTTCTGCTGTTTACGATCGTCCCCGTCGTCGAACTCGCGCTCCTCATTCAAATCGGAGGTCTGCTCGGACTCGGCCCCACGCTTCTCCTCGTCATGGGGACGGGGTTCGCCGGCGCGTGGCTCGCACGGCGGGAGGGTCTCCGGGGCTGGCTGGCCGTCCGTGACGAGCTTCAGGGCGGCGCGCTTCCGGGCGAGTCACTCGTCCATGCGCTCCTGATCCTCGTCGCGGGCATCGTGCTCATCACGCCGGGTGTTATTACGGACATCGCCGGGATCCTGCTGCTCATCCCGCCGGTGAGGCGGAGCCTCATCGCCCGTGTCCGGGACCGGCTCAGCGCCGGGATCGAGCGTGGCACAATCCAGGTGATGAGCGGATCCGGCGGCGGGTTCAGCGGCCTGTACGGCAACTTCGGCGCGCGCCCCGGGACCGGCCGGTCGGGTCGCGGCGACGGGCAGCGGACTTCGCGGCGGGAAATCATCATCGAGGAGAACGATCCGGACGGCGACTGACGCCCGGGACCCAGCTGGAGGTGCGGCAATGGAGCACGAGGACATTGAACGCGGTCGGGTACTGACGCGGCGCGAGGTTCTCGCCGCGCTCGGCGTCGGCGGCGGGGCGCTGGCCGCCGGTCGGTGGGTTCTGGGAACGGGCACCCCTCTCGCCGCCCAGGCGGACGGGATCGCCCGCGCGCTGCCCGCCTGCGTGGCGAAGCCCGAGCAGACCGAAGGGCCGTTCTTCGTCGACGCGCGGCTCGAGCGCTCGGACATCCGGTCCGATCCGTCGACCGGCACGGTGAGCGAGGGCATCCCGCTGACGCTCCGGTTCAACGTCTCACAGATTTCCCAGGGCGACTGTGCGGCGCTGCCCGGCGCGCTGGTCGACGTGTGGCAGTGCGATGCCGACGGCGTGTACTCGGGCGTGGAGGACGACGGCGCCCCCGAGTCGGCGAGGGATCGGCATTTCCTCCGGGGCTATCAGCACACGGACGAGGACGGGCTCGCCCGGTTCACGACGATCTATCCGGGCTGGTACCGCGGGCGCGCCGTCCACGTACACTTCAAGGTGCGCACCGACGTCTCCGGGCAGCCGTACGAGTTCACCTCGCAGCTCTACTTCGACGAGGTGCTCACGGATCGCGTGCACGCACAGGCGCCGTACGCGGCGCGCGGGCAGCGCCCCGTGGCCAACGCGGACGACGGCATCTTTCGCCGCGACGGCGGCGAGAGGCTGATGGCTCAGGTGAGTGAGACGGACCACGGATACGCCGCCACCTTCGACCTGGGCCTCGATCTCACGGACGCCGAGACCGGCCAGCCCGACGGTCGCAGCGGCAGACGCGGGGGAGCCGGGCGGCCCGGGCTGGGCTGAGGGCCGCTCGCGCGGCGCGCGCGCCCGGCCGCCGGCGCTTGCAAGGCGGGGCGCCGGAATCGACCTTTCGAGCATGAAACAGCACCCCAGCGCGATCGGCGCCACCGCCGTCTTCGCGGTCGCCCTCGGCTCGCTCGTGTCGGGCGAGGCGCGGGCCGCCGGGCCGAGCGACATCCCGGCTCCGATGGGGACGGCGCCCTGGGTCGACGCGTCCCCCCGGATCGGCGCCTGCCTCGTCACGCCCGAAGTGGTTCCTCTCTCGGGCACGCAGAGCGCGCCTGGGAGCCGCGGGTCGATGACGCTCACGCAGCCCGGCTCGCCGTTCGAGATCACCGTGGACGACGGCGGCTTCCAGACCTTCGATATCGAGATCCAGGTCGACCGGCTGCGCCGCCGCGGCGGAGCGGTCTACGTCGCGTGGGCCGCGAAGCCCGAACTCGACGAGTGGGTGCAGCTCGGCACGCTCGGCGAGGATAACCGGCTCACGGCGCGGGTCGCATGGAACCAGTTCCTCGTGTTCGTGAGCGAGGAGGCGTCGGCCGATGTCGAGCGCTGGCAAGGGCCGATCGTGCTCACCGGCCTCTCCCCCTCCGGCCGGCTGCACACTATGGCTGGCCACGGGCCCTTCGAGGCCATGAACTGCCAGCTCTACTTCTGATCCCACTCGGGCGGCGACCGAAGACAGTGCGCTACCTCGCCGTCGCCGCGACAATCTCCGCGCTGCTGCCGCCGGGCACGGCCCCGGCCGCCAGCCAGCAGCACGCGGGCCACATGATGGCGACGGACAGCATGGGGGCCGAGTGGCGCATGCCGCCGCAGCCGATCCCGATGCCGATGATGCTGCCGGGCCTGATGGGCGCGGTCCCCGGAGTGACCCCGTACCTGCCCGACCCCGGCCACGATCCCGCCATGCTCCCGGAGGCGGTCTTCCGCGAGGTCGTGGAGATGGCGGACGGCGACACGCTCCGCCTCGAGGCCGGGTTCGTCCGGCGCACGATCGGGACGCGGACCTTCACCATGTACGGCTTCAACGGGCAGTACCCCGGGCCCCTCATCCGCGTCCCGCAGGGAGCGGAGATCGTCGTCCTGTTCACGAACCACATCGACCTGCCCACGGCGGTCCACTGGCACGGCCTGCGGCTCGAGAACGAGTTCGACGGCGTCCCCGGCGTCACCCAGGACCCCGTCGAGCCGGGAGAGTCGTTCCTGTACCGGGTCTACTTCCCCGACGCCGGCCTCTACTGGTATCACCCTCACCACCGGGAGGACATCCAGCAGGACCTCGGCCTGTACGGGAACATGCTCGTCGACGCGCCCGCCGCGGACTACTACGGCCCGGCGAACGGCGAGGACTTCCTCATGCTCGACGATCTGCTCGTCGACGACGGAGGACTCTTCCCCTGGGGACGCGAAGCTGCCGTGCAGACGCTGATGGGCCGCTTCGGGAACGAGTTGCTCGTGAACGGCGAGCCGCGCTGGGAGGCGACGGTTAGCCGCGGCGAGGTCCGCCGGCTCTACCTCACGAACGTCGCGAACACGCGCACCTTCAACCTCGTCCTGGAGGGCGCGGAGATGAAGCTCGTGGGCGCCGACGTGAGCAAGTTCGAGCGCGAGAGCTTCGTCTCCAACGTCGTCCTCGCCCCGGCCCAGCGGTACATCGTCGACGCGCGTTTCGACGAGCCCGGCACCTACGCGTTCCTCAACCCGATCCAGGCCATCGACCACTTCAACGGCCGCTTCTATCCGCAGACGGATACGCTCGGCATCGTCACGGTCCTCGACGAACCGGTGGCCGAGGATCACGGGGACGCGTTCTCCACCCTGCGCGAACACGCGGACGTCATCGAGGACATCGACCGCTACCGCGCCGAGTTCGGCCGGCCCGTCGACCACGAACTCGAACTCACCGTCCGGGTCGGGAACCTCCCCAGCGACATCGTCGCGGTGATGGCGATCGACACCCTCTACTTCCCGCCCGTGGAGTGGACGGACGCGATGCCGATGATGAACTTCCTCTCGACTTCGGAGAACCTGACCTGGATCCTGCGCGACACGCGGACGGGGAAGGAGAACCGGGACATCGACTGGCGGTTCACGGTGGGGGACGTGCGCAAGATCCGCATCCACAACCAGCGCCGCTCGTTCCACCCGATGCAGCACCCGATCCACATCCACGGCCAGCGGTTCCTCGTGCTCTCGAAGGACGGCGTGCCGTCGGACAATCTCGCCTGGAAGGATACGGTCGTGATCCCGGTCGGATCGACGTTCGACATCCTGCTCGAGGCCTCCAACTCTGGCCGCTGGATGGCGCACTGCCATATTGCGGAGCACATGGAGGCCGGCATGTCCATGGTGTTCACGGTGGACCCCGGCTAGCCGCACGGCCGCGCCGATTCCGGTTCGCCGCGGGGCGCGCCGCTTCAAAACGGAGGAAAGAATGAAGGTTGGAAATCGGACCCTGACACTCTCCGCGGCCGCCGTGCTCGGAGCGGTCTTCGTCACTCCCGCGGCTCTCGGCGCCCAGGCGATCGACGTCGTGGAGCGCGGCAGCCGGAACATGGAAGTGCTCGGACACGTCCCGCTCGGCCCGCGGCTCAGCATCGCGGACATGGACATCGAGCAGGAGATGCACCGGCCCTACGCGTACGTGGCGCGCATGCAGTACGGACCGGTCGGTCCGAAAGGGCTGGACATCGTCTCGATCGAGGACCCGGAGAACCCCGAGGTGCTCTACGAGTGGCGGATCGAGGACCAGGATCTCCACCAGCGCACGGGCGGGATGGACGTGAAGCACTTCAAGTGGGGCGACCGCTACTACGTCGTGCAGTCGCTCCAGTTCGGGCAGGGCGGCCCGGACTCCGACATGGGGGCCGTCGTCCTCGACGTCACGGGACTCCCCGACGCCTCCACGGTGCGGGAGGTGGCCCGCATCAAGGAGCCCGATCTCCCGGGCGGCTTCCACAACATCTTCATCTACAAGCACTCGAACATGAACGTGTATCTCGTCGCCACGGTCTCGGGACCGTACGCGGCCGTCTACGACCTCGGCGCGCTCGTCGACGGGCGCGGCGACGCGATGGTGGCGCAGATCCCGGTCCCGGATCAGGGGATGCAGGGGAATCGCCGGCGGGGATACCACGACTTCTATCTCGGCTATCACCCGGAAACGGGGACGGACCGCTTCTACGGCGGCGGCACCGGCGGCTACTACATCTACGACGTGACGGACCTCGACAACCCGGAGCTTCTGACGCAGATCGTCGGGGTCTCCGGCATTCGCAGCGGTCATACGTTCACGCCCACCCCGGATGGCAACTTCGCGATCGCGGAGACGGAGTATCAGTACGCGCCGCTCAGGATCTTCGACCTCCGGCCGGGGCTGAACGGCGAGGTGCCGGCGATCAACCGTCCGATCGCGGCGTGGACGGCGAACTGGAAGAACCTCGTCCACAACCACGAGGTGCGCTGGCCGCTCGTGTTCGTGTCGGGCTACCTGGACGGGCTCGTCGTGTTCAACATGATGGACCCGGAGAACCCGATGACGGTGGGCCACTACGACACCTACCTCGGGCCGCCGAACGCCGATCGGACCGCCGTCTTCAACGGCACGTTCGGAGTCGATGTCCGGAATGAGGACGGACTCATCGTGGTGAGCGATATGACGACGGGTCTGTGGACGTTCCGGATGGAGGGCTTCCAGGGGTGGAACGGCGAGGACTGGGGCATGCCGAACATCTCCAGCGCCCAGGACTGGGACAACGGGCCCGCCGGCGCCGCCGGGCGCATCACGACGGACTAGCAGCAGGGCGACGGACGCCGGCGGCATGAGCGCCCGGCCACGGCTCCTCGTGGTCGGGAGCCCCTCCCTGGATCTCCTGCACTTCGGCGGCCGCTCCGTGCGGTCCGCCGGGGGCGCGGGACTCTACACCGCGCTTGCGGCGCAACGGGCCGGGGCCGAAGTCACGGTCGTCGCGCCGCGGCCCGATCCCATGCCGGCGGAACTCGAACCGGCGGACCGCCGCCTCGACTGGCGGGGGCCACCGGTGCCCCCCTCGGCGCTCCCCCACTTCGAGATCGAGTACTTCCCCGACGGCCGGACCGTGTATCGCCGGGCGGTGCGCGGTTCCGAGGGGGACATCCGCTACGGCGACATCCCCGACGCACGGCCGGGGGCCTTCGCGTACGTCGTCCCTCTCCTCGACCCGGAGCTGCAGTTGGGGTTCGCGCGCCGGCTGGCCGAGGCGGGTGTGCGCGTGGGGTGCGGGACGTACGCGCCGGGGATCCGCGCGCATCGGGAGGTCGTCACGCGGGTGGTGGAGGCGTCCCACTACTTCTTCTGTAACGAGGAGGAAGCCGGCCTGCTGTTCGGGTCGCTCGATCGGGTCGCCGTCCCGCCGGGGCGCGCCGTCTTTGTCACCCGGGGGCCGCGCGGGGCTCGCGTCGTCCTCGGCGACCACGCGATCGACGTCCCCGCCCCCGAGGTCGAGGAGGTGGATCCGACGGGCGCCGGCGACACCTTCTGCGGAACGGCGCTGGCCCGGCTCGCGGCCGGAGACCACCCGGCCATCGCCGCGCGCGTTGCGGCGGCCTGTGCCGCGCAGGCGGTGACGGGCATCGGTCCCGCGCCGCTCCTCTCCGACGACCCGCCGCCGGCGCTGGCGCGCGACGTTCGGGCCCGCCTCGACCAGGATCGTATTCAGCGCGTGGCCGGAGTCATCGCTTCGGCACCGGAGGCTGCGGCGTTCGACTTCACCGGCCCCGGCTTCCCCGAACCCGGCGATCCGGCCGCGCTCGATTTCTTCTTCGCCGGGACCGTGCAGCAGTTCGGTTTCTGGCGCGAGCGCGCGGGCCGCTACGGGGAACCCATGATCGCCTCTCTGGGGGAGCGGCCCCTCAAGGGCAGCGACTACCTGTGGGCCGCCTACCTGCGCTGGGCCCGCGAGGCGCCGCACGAACTCACCCCGGCGGGCCAGGCCGTCCTCGGCGACGCGGACTTCGACCATCGCCTCCGAGACGACGGAGGACAGAACCCGCTCCCGGCCGGCGCCCTCCACCGCACGTGCGCGCGGGCGTACGGCCGCGACATGGTGGGCCTCGGCCTGACCCCGGCGTCGCTCCTCGCCGAAGCCAACGCCGCGGAGCGACCCCTCGCCTGCTTTCTCGCGCGCCTCGATGCGGTCGCCGGCTACAAGGAGGATCCGTGGCGGAAGAAGTCCGCCCTCCTCGCGGCGATCCTCAGCCAGCGGCCGGAGCGATTCCTGCGGCTCCGGGAGGGAGAGGACGTCCCGCCGATCGTCGATTACCACTGCCAGCGCAGTTGCCTCCGGCTCGGTGTCGTCTCCGTGACCGACGAGACGCTGGCCGCGAGACTCGCGAAGCGGGAGGTTGTGGGCGCGGAAGAGGAGGGGGCCGTGCGCGCCGCCTGCTACGAGGCAGTGGGTGAGATCCGGCGCTTGAGCGGGCGCTCGATGGGGGCGGTGGACTGGTTCTTCTTTCAGAACCGGACGCGCTGCCCGGAGATGACGGAACCCGACTGCGCGGCGTGCCCCGCGGATCCGGCCTGCGCGCACCGCACCCGACTCTTCCAGCCCGTGTTTCGCACGACCGCGTACTGAGTGTTCGGACGCGCCATGGACGACCAACCGGACGAAGGACGACCCATCACACGAATCGGGAGAATCTCATGAGAAAGTTCGGAGCGACGTTGTCTCTCGCCGCGGCGATCCTCGTCGCGCCCGCGTACGCCGCTGCGCAGGATGACGCCGAAGCCGGGGCGGTCGCCGCCGTGCAGGCGTTGTTCGACGCCATGGCCGCGCGCGATGGCGATGCGATCCGCGGCCTGCTGACCGACGGCGCCACCTTCGTGGCCACGGCGGAGACCCCCGACGGGGTGCAGATCCGGGAGAGCACCGGCGCCGAGTTCGCCGCCTCCATCGGTCAGCCCGGCCCCGCGTTGCTCGAACGGCTGTGGGATCCGCACGTGATGATCCAGGGTCCCCTCGCCGTCGTATGGACTCGTTACGATTTCCACGTGGACGGCCAGTTCAGCCACTGCGGGATCGACGCGGTCAGCCTCGTGCACGCGAGCGACGGCTGGAAGATCTCCAGTATCGCCTACACCCGCGAAACGGAGAACTGCGAGCCGAGCCCGCTCGGCCCCCCGGGCGACTGACGCCGACGCCCATTCCGTTGGAGGCGTTCCCGCGGGAACGTCTCAGTCGATGACGACCTCGACGTCTTTCGTGAAGAGGCTCCGGGCGGTCGCGATCCCGGATCCGGCCAGCACGAGGGTCAGCAGGGCGGCGATGAGGAGCAGGTTGAACTCGTAGCCGCCCTGGCCGGGACCGACGACGTAGAAGCCGTTGGCCAGGTGTACGAGGAAGATCCCCGCCAGCATGTGTGCGGCGAGAAGCAGGGCGAAGGGGGTCACAAACAGGCCCGCGATCAGGCAGGCGCCGCCCAGGGTCTCGGCGAGCGCGATCCCCCACGCCGCGATCCCGGAGAGCGGGATCCCGAGCGACCCGAGGAAAGCCGCGGTTTCCTCGATGCCGCCGGCCAGCTTGGGGCCGCCGTGCATCACGAAGATCAGTCCGATCACGACGCGGAGGATGGCCAGACCGAGGCCGGGGTTTCTGCCGCCGAGCATCGTGCCTCCTTCAGGTTCAGGCCGTCACCATCAGCGCCGTGCCGTACATGATCAGCAGGCCGAGGAGGAGGCCCGTGGCGTTGAGCGGGGTGAACAGGCCCTGCGGCCAGCTCTTCCGGATCAGCCGCGTGACCTCGATGATGACCTGCAGGATGGCTCCGGCCCCGAGCGCGAGGAAGAAGGTCGCCAGCGTCGGCGAATAGGAGAAGCCGCCGGCCCACGCCCCCAGGACGGTCGGGACGCCGGCGATTCCGCCCATGAAGGCGAAGTGCCGCAGCGCCGGCCGCCGGTCCGCCACGGGGGCGACGATCGCCAGCCCCTCCGTCGTGTTGTGGAGCGCGAATCCGATCACGAGGAAGCTCCCGAGAGCGATCTCGCCCAGCGAGAAGGCCGCTCCGATCGCAAGCCCCTCCCCGAGGTTGTGAAGCCCGATGCTGATGGCGATCAGGTAGGCCACCGTGAGCCCGGGGCTCGGTCCGTCGCCGCGCGCGCCCGCGGAGTCTCCGCCGCTCCGGCCGCGTCCGAGGTTACCGAGGGCCCGGAGGCCGACGACGGCGCCGATCACGCCGACGGCGATGAGTCCGGCGGCCTGGAATCCCTCCGGCACCAGCGCCGACGCCTCGAGCGTGTCCTCGAACGCATCGACGACGAGGAACGCCAGCAGGCCCACGGTGAGGCTGAGATAGAAGTGGATCCACTTGCGGTCGATCCGGCGCAGGAAGGGATACCACAGCAGGCCGACGAGGACGGGGATCACGCCGGCGTAGAGGCCGAGGAGGCCAAAAGTCGTCAGGTAAAGCGCGTTGGGGCGCGGCGAGAGCGTCGCCACCGCCACCTCGCGGTCGAACGTGAGTCCCGTGGAAGTCACCAGCCGGATGGCGTGGAGCTCCCCCTCCACCCAGGGGTAGTCCAGTTCGAGCGTGGCCCGGGCGAGGCGCGGCAGGGTCGGATCGCCATCGATTTCGAACTGCCAGAACGCATCGTCGACGATCACCTGCGCGATAGTGGCCGCCTCGGGACCGCCGTTCACGACGTGCAGGCGCATGACGCCGGTCTCCGGGAAGCTCACGCGCTCGATCGTGAGGTCCTCGACGGGCGGAAACGCGTCCCGGAAGGGGGCCGTGGGATCGGCGCCGAAGAAAAAAGCGACGAGCCCCGCCAGCAGCGCGAGTGGGAGGAGGCCGAGGAACCAGCGCGCCGGACCGCTCCGGCGCGGCGCGGCGTCGGGCCGCGCGTCAGACATCGCGCGGCGCGGGGCCTACAGGCACGCCCTCTCCGGCGGCGAGCCGGTCGACCGCCTCGAAGAAGCCCATCCACCCCAGTTCCGCGAACTCGCTCTGGTGCGCGTGGAACATGTGCATGCCCGGGTGCTCGAGCCGGAACTCGAGGACGTGCCGCTCTCCCTGGCACAGCATGATCGTGTCCGTGAGCTCGTACTGGTCCGCCCGCGTGCCGGTCCGGAACACCTTGAACATGCCCGCGTGCAGGTGAAACGAGTTGATGAGGTCGAACTCGGTCGTGTTCACGAGATAGATGCGGCACAGGTCGTTCACGCCCACGCGGACGGGATGGTGGTGGTAGTAGAACGCCGACGTGTTGACCGCGTACACCTCGTTGTCGCCGTCCAGGTTGCTGTCGAACGCGTTCATCACCATGACCATCTCCCGCGCCGGTTCCCGACCCTCGGGCGGATCGACGATGAACGCCCCGTACAGACCCTTATGGATGTGCCGCTTGAGCGGCATCGTGTGGCAGTGGTACAGGTGGAGCCCGAACGGCTTCGCCTCGAACTCGTAGGTGAAACGCTGCCCCGGTTCCACGATCGGCTCGAAACCGTCCATCTCCGGCGGGTGCGTGCCGTGGAAGTGGATGGTGTGGGGGTGCGAGCCCGCGTTCGTGAACTCGACCTGGAGGATGTCCCCTTCGGTGCAGCGGAGGGTCGGGCCCGGCACCTGCCCGTTGTACGTCCAGGCCGGGAAGAAGACGCCGGGCGCGATCTCGATCTCCCGGTCGAGCGCCACCATCCGCCAGCGGCGCACGACGCGCCCGTCGGCCCGGGTCGTGACCTCTCCGTAGTCGAAGTCGGTAAGGAAGGCCCCCGGATCGAACGCTCCGTCGGGCCCGGGCAGGCCGACGATCCCCATCGCATCCTGGTGTCCCGCGTGAGGGCCCGCCGCAGCGCCATCCACTCCCGGCGCGCGCGGCATGGCGCCGCTGGCCGCCAGGGCCTCTCGCGCGCCGCCCCGGGAAGCCAGATCCAGCACCGTCGCGCCCGAAACGCCGGCAACCCCCGCGGCGCCCAGCTTCAGCCAGTCGCGCCGACTCAACCTCTCCGGCCTCACTCGTCCTCCGAATTTCCCGAGAACCGGCCTGCTGCCGCCGTCCGCAAAGGACGACCCGCGGCCGATTTTTAGTCTAGGCTAAAAATTATTCTCGGAAGATGCACGGATTCTACGACGGCGTCAACAAGTGCTGGGCGGTCCGCCGTGAGCGGGGCGCTGGCGGACCGGGCGGTGGCGGCCGGGCCAACCCGTGGCGGGCCGCGTCAACCCGTGGCGGGCCGCGTCAATCCGTGGCGGGCTGGCTTTCGAGGGTCATCGCTTCCACGGCACGGAGGATGCGGGCGCGGGCGGACTCGCGAGCCCGGTCCAGTTCGGCGCCGGCTTCCGCCTTCGCCCGGGCGACGCGCGCGAACTTGCCGGGCCGGACCCGATCCAGCCGTGCCCGGGCCTTGGCGGCGGCCCGGTCGAGCCGCTTGAGGGACTGCTCCTCGCGGGCGCGTTCGATGCGCAGGAGGCCCGCCTCCCGGGTCCGCTGGATGCGCGACAGCGCCCGGTCCAGACGCCGGTTCATGCGGTCCGCCGAATCGCGGTAGAACTTCGCCGCAAATTCCCGGGGAGTGGCCGTGCGCGCGTAGAGCACGTTGGCGAGTCGCAGGAGACTCAGGATCCGGATGTAGAACCAGCCGATGTCGAACTCCCACCAGTGCGCCTTGAACTTGGCCGAGCGCGGATCCGCGTGGTGGTTGTTGTGGAGTTCCTCGCCGAGAATCCAGATCCCCCACGGATAGAGATTGCGGCTGTCATCCCGCGTCCCGAAGGTCCGGTAGCCGAGCGCGTGTCCGAGGCCGTTGATGATGTTCCCCGTGATCGGCATCCAGAACACCATGCACGTCCAGACGATGAGGCCGGGGATGATCCCGAACAGATACAGACTAAGGACGAGCATGAGTCTGAGCCCCAGGCCACGGCGCTTCGTGTAGACGTGGCGTTCGACCCAGTCGTCGGGCGTCCCCTTCCCGTACTTCTCCAGCAGTTCCTCGTCCTTCGCGGCCTTCCGATAGAAGAAGAGCCCGCCGAAGGCGATGTTCGCGAGACCCTCGAGCGTGGGCGAATGGGGATCGCCCTCGCGGTCAGCGTAGGCGTGGTGCTTCCGATGGATCGCGACCCACTCCTTCGTGACGATTCCGGTCGTGAGCCAGCACCAGAAGCGCATCGCGTGCTCCACGACCGGGTGGAACACGACGCCGCCGTGCGTCGCCGAGCGGTGCAGATAGAGGGTGTTGACCATGTTCGTGAGATGGCCGGCGACGAGGATCCACACGAGGGCGATCCACCACGGTTCTCCCAGGACCGCGTAACCTGGCATGCGTTTCTCTCCTCGACTCTCGGCGTTTCGCTGCGGAAGTCCAACCTAACCGCAGAGCACGTCTAGCGCCCATCCGGCGTGCTCGCGGACGAGCGGCGACGGGTCCGCGGCGAGGCGCCGCAGGATGGGGCGCGCGGCGGGCCCGCCGGCGTTGCCGAGGCCGACGGCCAGATTGCGGAGAAGCCCGTCGCGGCCGGGGCGGCTGAACGCGGTCCCGCGGTAGCGGACCCGGAACTCGTCCGCGGCGAGCGAGGCCAGCGCCTCCGCCCACGCGATCATGTCGTCCGGCGGCATCGGCTGGCCGGGGCGGGGCGCAAACGGCGCCTCCGTTGGCACGGGCGCGTCCCAGTTCCAGGGACACACTTCCTGGCAGATGTCACAGCCGAACACCCGGTTCCCGATCGCGGGGCGCAGCGCCTCGGGGATGGGGCCCCGGAGTTCGATCGTGAGATAGGAGATGCAGAGCCGCGCATCGAGGACCCGGCCGTCCAGAATCGCGTCCGTCGGGCAGGCGTCGATACAGCGGCGGCAGGTGCCGCAGCGGTCGTGGACGAAGGGGGGATCGGGTTCGATCTCGAGGTCCGTGAGCAGCTCTCCCAGCATGAAGTAGGAACCGAGGTCCGGGTGGAGGAGCATCGTGTTCCTGCCGATCCAGCCCAGGCCGGCGCGCTGCGCGTGGTCCCGCTCGAGCACGGGGCCGTAGTCGACGTAGCGCTTCGTGCGGGCGCCGGGAGCGAGGTCCTCGATGGCGGCTGCGAGCGCGTCGAGCCGCTCCTCGAACACGTCGTGGTAGTCGCGGCCCAGCGCGTAGCGGGCGACCACCGGCAGCCGCCGGCGCCGAGCGGGGTATCCGCGGCCGCCGGGCCGCCGGGGCGGTGTCGTGGTGCCGGCCGGCTTCGATCCGTACAGGAGGCTCACGACGATGACCGTCCGGCAGCCGGGAAGGGCCTCTCGCGGGTCGAGGCGGCGGCGCACCGCGTCCTCGCGCGCCATGTAGCCCATCTCGCCGTGGTAGCCGTTCGCGAGCCAGGCTTCGTATGCGTCCCCGTGCGCCGGGGGCGCCGCCGGCGCGAATCCCACCTGGTCGAACCCGGCGGCCCGCGCGGCGGCGCGGACCTCCCGCTTCAGCGCGGCGGCATCACGGGAGGCGCTCACATCACCCGAACTTCCCGGCGCTCGCGCACAGGTCGGCCACTGGGCACTCGGCGCAACGCGGCTTCCGGGCGTAGCACACGGTGCGCCCGTGCAGGATCGAGCGCCACGCGAAGGGGTGCCATTCCTCGCGCGGCAGCACCCTCATCAGATCCTTCTCCACCCTCGGGGGATCGACCTCGTTGGTCAGGCCGAAGCGGTGCGTGACGCGCTTCACGTGCGTGTCCACGACTACCCCCTCGTGGATCCCGAACGCGTTGGAGAGCACGACGTTCGCGGTCTTCCGGGCGACGCCCGGCAGCGTGAGCAGGTCCTCCATCGTCCGCGGGACCTCCCCGCCGTATATGTCGACGAGACGGCGGCCGAGCCCCTTAAGGTGGCGCGCCTTGTTGTTGAAGAACCCCGTCGGGCGCACGGCCTCCCGCAACTCGTCCAGCGGCGCGTCGGCGTACGCGCGGGCATCGGGATAAGCAGGGAAGAGGGTGCGCGTCACCCGGTTCACACGCTCGTCCGTGCACTGTGCGGAGAGCACCGTCGCGACGATCAACTCGAGGGGCGTCTCCCATTCCAGCGAGACGGTGAGGTCCGGATAGAGGTCGGCAAGCCGCGGCGACAGGGCCGCGGCCAACTCGGAACGGGCCTTCCAGGAACGTGGCCGCGGCACGGCCTCAGGCGCTCCTGGCGGGCGGCGGCCCGAGGTCCTCTCCGGAGGCGGGCCCCCGGGCGGCGACCGGCTTCCGGTCCAGCGACACGAGCCCCATCCGGTGCAGCCGCTGCACTCTCGCGCCGACCTCCCTCGGGTCGAGCGCGCCGACGACGAACCCGTTCTCGATCACGAGCAGGTACGACACCTGGATTCGAATCCGGAACAGGGCTTCGGCGAGAGATTCGTCGGGACGGGCCACCGGGAACTCCTCGGCGGGTCGCGTGACCGCCGCTACCGGGGTCGTCGCGCGAGCGTCCTTCGGCACCGCGGATACCGCCTGCGCTTCGACGACCCCGACCAGGTCGCCGTCGCGCGCGACCGGATACGCCTCCTCCCGTCCGCGCAGGAAGTAGTCGGATATGGCCCGCCCCACGGGGAGCTCCGCCTCGATCATGCGGGGGCGTGGGTTCATGACCGTGGCGACCGGGATCCGCCGCAGCAGCGTGCGGAGCTCGAAGTGCCGCAGGCTCGACGAGGCCGCGTTGACCACGAACCAGCCGATGAAGGCCGCCCACACGCCGGAGATGAACTGTCCGCGGCTCAGGTTGAAGAGCCCGAGGACGATGAGCGCGCCGCCGAACAGCCGTCCCCCCTGCGTCGCCCACCGGGTGGCCTTGACGAGATCCCCGGTGACGGCCCACACGATGGAGCGGAAGATCCGGCCTCCGTCGAGCGGAAAGCCGGGGATCATGTTGAAGACGGCGAGCACGAAATTGAGGAGCGCGAGGAACCCGAGCACCGTAACCACCGGCGCCGGGGCGCCCCAGGCCTCCGCCGCCACCCGCGCTCCGTGGAACGCGCCGGCGAGGGCGACGCTCGCGAGGGGACCCGCCGCGGTGAGCAGGAACTCGTCCAGCGGACGCCGGGCCTCGTCGCGCGCCTGCGCGATGCCACCGAAGATGAACAGCGTGATGTGCTCGACCTCCACGCCCCGCGCCCGGCCCGCCAGGGCGTGACCCAGTTCGTGCAGGAGCACGGAGAGGAAGAAGAGAAGGGCCGCCGCCGTTCCCATCGCGAGATACGTGGAGGACGGATAGAAGGGCAGCGCGCGCGGAAACTCGCGTGTGGTGAACGTCCAGATCACGAGCGCCGCGATCGGGAACCACGAGTAGTCGATCCGGATGGGGAAGCCGAACCAGCGCCCGATCCGGAAGCTGCCGAACAGCGGCATCAGCCGTCGTCGGGGAGGGGGTACGCCGGGAGGGAGACCTGCGCGGGCCGGTACTTCTTCCCGCGCCCGAACCGCCACCATGGTGGGCGGCGGCGGATGATGACGCACAGGCGCCCCCCGGCCAGGTTCGGCACCTCGACGAACGCGCGGTTCGCGTACACCGGGGCCTCCACGGCGTAGCGGCGCCCGCGCCATTCGAAGACGGCTTCATCCGCGTTTTCCGGGATCACCGACTCGACGAACAGCTCCGATTCCAGCTTCACGACGCCGTCCGGGCCGGACGGCACCGCCCGGCAGAAGTCCGGGTCGAAGGGCGCTCCCGCGAGCCGGCGCAGATTCTGTTCATTCGCCCAGTCCACCTCATCGAGACCCGCCTCCCCGGCGGCGGACTCCCGGTGGTGCAGCAGTTCGTGCAGGATCGTCTCCCACAGCTCGCCCTCCCAGTCGAAATCGGGGTCCTCCTCGGCGAGCGCCCGGAAGGAGCCGTGATAGAGGACGAGTTCCGAACGCACGTCGCCGTCCCCGCCGGCGCCGCTCGGCCAAGCCTCCGTGAGGCACTCCCCCATCGTGTACACCCAGCGAAAGTCGGGGTGGCGTGCGGCCTCCGGCTCGATCGTCAAGCCGTCGACCCCCTCCCGCGCCTCGGCAGGGATCTCGTGCCACATGCGCCGGGCCGCCGTCTCGAATCGGTTGAAGTTCACCGCGCGATCGAACGGTAGCCGCCTCCGTCAGGCGTCTTCGGCCGAAGCCGGAGAGCCCGCGGCGTTCGCGGCCAGCCAGCGGTTGAGGCCCAGGAAGGCGGCGATCGCGATCGCCCACTGGATGAGTACCGTCCCGACGTTGAACTCGGAGAACAACGTGAACGACCCGGCGAGGTCGTTCAGGTCGACAGACCGCCACAGCCACCACACGGTGATCACCACCGCCTGCAGGGCCACGAGTCGAATCACGACGTTCCACCACCTGCCGACCACGAGGTCGCTGCCGTCGCTGTTCACGAGCCGGCGGCGGAAGCGGTCCACGCCGTGACGCATGATCATGATCGAGAAGAAGAGGCCGCTCATCATCAGCCCCACGCCCCACACCCAGTCCTGGTTGCGGAATACCTCGATCCAGATCGCCGATGGCAGTCCGAGGATGAACCCGAGGCCGCCAATCGTCAGCACGGCCTTCCTGCGCGCGATTCCCGCATCCGCGAGAACCCGCGTGGGCATCTCGATCATCGCGATCAGGCTGCTCCAGGCCGCGAACACGAGCGCAAGGAAGAAGAGGACCATGAACACCGAGCCGCCCGGCATGAGCCCGAAGAGTTGCGGTACCCAGATGAAGGTCAGTCCTTCGTTCCCGGCCCCGACGATCTGGTCGGCCGCGTTGGGCAGGATCGCGAACACCGTGCACAGCACCATGATCCCGGCCAGCAGCGAGACGGAGTTGTTCCCGAACCCGAGCATGAAGGCGTTCAGCGTCGTGTCCTCGCGCTTCTTCATGTAGACCGCGTACGCGGTGATCAGCCCCCAGCCCGCGCCCGTGTCCCAGGCGTTCTGCGTCAGGGCCTCGAGCCAGATCGTGGGGTTGCCCAGTTCCGCCCAGTCGGGCGTGAAGAGGAACGCCAGGCCCGCGCTCGCCCCCGGGAGCGTGACCGCCCGGACCGTCAGCGCCAGGACGAGCAGCAGGAGGCTCGGGATGAGGAAGCGCGCAGCGCGCTCGATCCCCTTCACGCCGCGCAGCACCACCATCACCGCAAGCCCGATCGCGATCGCGTGCGTGAGGATGGGCCACGGAGAACCGATGAAAGTGTCCCAGTATTCCTGCGGCCCGACGCACGCCGCGGCCCCGGCCTCGCAGGGAGCGGTGGGCACGGTTCCGGTGACGGCCCCGACGAGATACCGGATCGTCCAGCCCATCACGACCGTGTAGTAGAACATGATCGCGGTCGAGATGAAGGCGATCCAGGCGCCCATCCAGGCCGTTTTCTTCCCCCCCAGCTTCGTGAACGCCCCGATCGGTCCCGAGCGCGTCGCCTTGCCGGCGGCGAACTCCGCCAGGATCAGGGGCACGGACCAGAGGAAGAGGAAAACGACCCACGCGACGAGGAAGGAGCCGCCTCCGTTGGAGGCCGCGATGCGCGGGAAGCGCCAGATGTTGCCGGTGCCGACGGCCATCCCGAGCATGGCCAGCATCATCGCGGCCCGGGAGCTGAAGACGGGATTCGTCATGCGTCGCCTCTCTCGACTGACTCCACTGCATCTTCCTCGCGCGCCCGGAGCCGCTGGAGCCAATCTTCCAGCGTCTCGTTGAAGGCGCCGGGACGCGAGATGTGCGAGCAGTGCCCGGTGCCGGGAATGGGGACGTACTCGGCGTCGGGGAGCAGTTCGGTGATTTCGCGCGCCCAGTCCACGGGACAATACTCGTCGCGTGGGCCCTTCACCACGAGCGCGGGCACCGCGATGTCCGCCAGATCCGTTCGCAGATCGACCCGCCGCAGACCCGAGACGCGGCGGTCCGAGACGGTAGGACGGACGGTTCGCGGCCCGGTGAAGAGCGCGTACTCGATCAGGGCGTCCCGACCCGGCGAGTCATCGAAGATCCACACGCCGAGACGGCTCCAGACCCGGGCCAGACCGCGCGAGAGTTCCGTCGGGAGATAGCGGGTCGTCAGCATGGCGAGGGGGATGAGCGCGGCGCGGTTGAAGCCGACGTGGCGGTAGGAGACGCGCGCCAGCGGGTTGCACAGCACGATCCCCCGCAGACGCTCGGGAAAGCGGCTCGCGAAGCGCATCGTGATCGCGCTCCCGAGGCTCGTTCCGATGAGCACGAAGCGGTCGACGTCGCGCGCCTCGACCAGTTCGGCCACGTCGTCGACCAGGCGGTCGAAATCGTCCGTCGCGTCGAACTCGCGCCGCAGATCCGCGCACACGACGCGATGGCGGCGGGCGAAGCTCGGCAGCTGATAGCGGAACGTCTCCTTCGGCCCGTCGGCCCCGGGCACCCAGATGAGCGCATCCCCCGACCCCGCGTTGACGTACTCGACCCTCTCGCCGTCGGAATACTCGATGACACCGCCGGGGAGCGCCTCGCCGGAGCCGTCCCGGACGGGCGGCCGCACGAGCGCCTCGTTGCGGCGCGTCATGGCCAGCCACCAGGCGACGCCCGCGGCGCCGGCCGCGGCGCCCAGCGCGAACCTGCCGGGCCAGCGCAGCCCGCTCACCGCCGTCCGCTCACTGCCAGCGCTCGACGCGCGCGAGCAGCGTCTCGGGGGTGAGCCCCTCCACGCCGAACTGCGGCGCGAGCTGTGCGGCATCCTCGCGACGACCGGCCGAGAGGACCTCGAGCAGGAATTTGCCCGCCGCGCCGCTGCGGTGCCATTCGGCCCCGAAGCGCTTGTTCAGGCGATCGATGATGATGGAGCTGAGCATCCAGCCCCGCAGGCGCCGCGCGGCCTGGAAGCCGCGACGATGGTCCGTGAGGAAGGTCCCCGGATGGTGCGCGAACCCGGTCGCTTCGCTCAGCAATACGGCGTACCGATCGGCCTGCTCGCCGGGCCGCTGCGCCCGGGCCAGCTCCAGCTCCCAGAGGAGCCGCGCGGCATCCCGGCGCAGACGGTAGAGCCGGAGGAAGGCAGCGAGCTGCCGGTAGTCCTCCAGCGCGGCGCCGTTGAGCCCGGTCACGGATTCGATCCACCCGCGATCCAGCGTCAGCGAGTCGAACACCAGCCCGAAGGATTCGCCGATCGAATCGTCGCCAAGCACTCGCTCCTCCCACGAGAGCGCGGCGGACGCGTGCGTGTAATGGAGCGCGTGCCCCGTTTCGTGGAGCAGGCGGCGCGCGTCGATCCAGCCGCCGAGCGGACACACGACGAGCCGCACGTCCCCCGGCACGTCGATGACCGCCGTGAACGACCGTTCGTCCTTGAGCCGTCGCCGGTCGATGTCGATGCGCACGGAGCGATCGAGCACCCGACCCAGTCCCATCACCTGGATGGCGCGGCGAAGACCGGCCGCGAACGGCTCGATCTCGAAGTGCCGCCCGAGCCAGCGCATCCCCATCAGCCACCGCGCGTCGGCTCGGGAGGGCGGTCCCTCGCGCACATCGAGGCGAGGCTCCGCCTCGGCCGCGAACCAGCGCCGGTAGCGCGCTTCCGTACCCTCCAGGATCGTCGCCGCGTCGCGCTCGACGCGCAGCAGATCCAGGCCGGCCAACCGCTCCCGCGCCTCGGTGTAGCCCCCGAGACCGAGTTGAACCACGGCCTCGCGTCCCCGGTGCACGACATCGAGCCGGAGCGCCGCGGCCTCCTCGATCCGGCGGTGGCGCGCCGCCTCCCATCCCAGCCGCTCGCCCCGGTCCTCCGCGCGCACGATCCAGTCCGGGACGCGTCGCAGCGGGATCTCCGTCTCGGCGAGGGCAACGGTCGTCCCCGTCTCCCACGACCGCAGTTCGTCATCCAGCGGGGCGAGTTCCGCCTCGATCTGCTGGCCCGCGACCCAGTTGAAGAGCGTCTTCAGGCGGCGGCGCTCATCTCCCTGCGCCTCGGACAGGTCGCGCTGGATGGCCTGAAGCACGCCGGGGCTGAGGAGAAGCCGATGTTGCCGGTACAGCGACGCGAGCGACGACCGCTCGTCCAGCCCGCTGCGGAGCCGATAGTAGCCGCGCGCGAGGGCGCTCTGCAGGCGCTGGGCCCGGTCACGGATCTCCGCTACGCGAAACGGCACCCGCCGGCCGGCCGGTCAGCCGCCGCCGATCGCGGCGCCGAGCCACGCCGCGACGCCCGACAGCGGCACGCGCGTCTGCTCGAGCGAGTCGCGGTCGCGCACCGTACACGTCTCATCCTCGAGCGTCTGGCCGTCGATCGTCAGACAGAACGGCGTACCCGCCTCGTCCTGCCGCCGGTACCGCTTTCCGATCGATCCCGCGATGTCGTGGAGCACGTTGAATGGACCGCGCAGTTCATCGGCCAACTTCTCCGAGATCTCCGGCATTCCGTCCTTCTTCACGAGCGGGAAGACCGCCGCCTGGAAGGGCGCCAGCGCCGGCTTGAGCCGCAGCACGACGCGCTGCTGACCGTCGATCTCCTCCTCGTCGTAGGCATCGGCCAGCACGACCAACAGCGTCCGGCTGAGTCCCGCCGAGGTCTCGATCACGTACGGCACGTACTTCCGGTTCGCGGGCTGGTCGAAGTACTCCAGCTTCTTTCCCGAGTGCTCCTGGTGACGCCCGAGGTCGTAGTCCGTCCGGTTGTGGATTCCCTCGAACTCCTGCCACCCGAACGGGAACCGGTACTGGATGTCGGACGCGTCCTTGCAGTAGTGCGCGAGTTCGTCCGGCCCGTGCCGGTGGAAGCGCAGCCGTTCCGGCCGGATCCCCAGCGTCTCGACCCACCCCATGCGGCGTTCCTTCCACGTCTCGAACCACTCGTCCTCCGTCCCCGGCGCGACGAAGAACTGCATCTCCATCTGCTCGAACTCGCGTGTGCGGAAGATGAAGTTCCCCGGCGTGATCTCGTTTCGGAACGCCTTCCCCACCTGCGCGATCCCGAACGGGACCTTCTGGCGCACGGACTCCTGCACGTTGCGGAAGTTGACGAAGATTCCCTGCGCCGTCTCCGGGCGCAGGTAGACGGTCGAGGCCTCGTCCTCCACCACCCCCATGAACGTCTTGAACATGAGGTTGAACTGGCGCGGGTCCGTCCACTGGCCGGTCGTTCCGCACACCCCGCACTGCTGCGCTTCGGGCTCGCCTGCCTCCAGTCGCGGCAGGTCATCCGCGCGGAAGCGCCGGTGGCAACTCCGGCATTCGACGAGCGGGTCGGTGAACGCGCCCACGTGCCCGCTCGCGACCCATACCTCGGGGTTCATGAGGATCCCCGCGTCGAGCCCCACGATGTTCGGGTGGCGGTACACCATCTCGCGCCACCACAGATCCTGGATGCGGTTCTTGAGTTCGATGCCGAGCGGGCCGTAGTCGTACACGGACCCGACGCCCCCGTAGATCTCGGAGGACTGGAAGATGAACCCGCGCCGCTTGGCGAGGGACACGAGCTTGTCCATCAGGCCGGCCGGATGGCCCGAATCGGCGGCGGAATCCGTGTTCGTGTTTTCTGCCATGGATATCGTCGGCAGCCGCTCGCGCTGGGCGCGGCGGCGGAATCGGCTGGACCTGCCGGAGCCTCGGGAATCGTAAACAGCCAGGCTTCGGATGCGAGCCGCAACGATAGCCGTGCCCGGCAGTCGGTGGCAAAGCGTGGGGCTGGTCCACCGGTTCCTCCAGATCGCCGGCGGCGGAGTACGCGAGCGAGGACGGAGCTTCGCGGCGAACAGCACGATGGCCCGTCACGGCCGTGCGATACCGTCAGTGCAGAGCTTCTGCGTAACTGCAGGGCAGGGACGGGAGGGCGGTGTACGCCTAACCTACCCTACACCCACCCAAAATAGGGGGCTTGCGCGACGCACGAGGGGGGCATTAATAGATTTGGCGTGAGTCCCGGGCGTGAGTCCCCTTCAGACCCGGGAGGCGCAAATGTCCCGTTTCAACCCCTTCCGCGCACGGTTCCGTCGAGTCGCCCTGCTCGCTGTATTGCTGTCCACGGCTCCGGTGGCCGCTCAAGAGGTGGTGGTTTCCGTCTCGATGAACACCTGTTGGAACGCCTGCACTCGTACTGCATCGATCATTTTTAACTACTATTTTCTCGATGTGGGCTATAGCTACCACTACTCCGACGGCAGGGCAAACGCTGTACTCAGCGAGTGCCTGGAGTGGTGCGAACGCCAGTGATCTCGGGCCAACGCCGTCGAGCCGCCTCCATCTTCGTCGCCCTGCTCGCCGTCGCGTGTGGTGGGCAGGGCGATTCCGCCGCGCCACCTGTCCGAATCGAGCCGTTTGCCTCCGTGCCGTCACCTCCGAGCCGATCCCCTCATCTCATCTTGTTGAAGGATGGCGCGGCATGTGTCGTTGATACCTACTGGTATCGTGTCATCTGCACCCATCCCGACGGTGAGTCGGTCACCTTCGGCCAGGAGGGCCGGGGGCCGGGTGAGTTCGTATTCCCCGACGCGCTTCTTCGTGCACCGGCCGGGGCGATCGGCGTGGTGGATATCAGTCTGAACCGCCTATCCGTATTTGCGAGATCGGGCGAACTCGTGACTTCCACGTCGGATCTTCCGAATCAATTCGATGGCGGTCGCCGCAAGGCGATGGGAGAGACAATGGCGGGCTCTTACCATAGATACCGGCCGAACGGCGGCAGTTCCCTATTGGATTGGGTGAATGTGGACGTCGATGCGGCCACCGGTCGTGTTGTCTGGGCGCGTGCGTTTCCACCCGAAGCGGATGTAGTGCGTTGTTCGACTCCCGGATGGGAGGAAGACCGCCAGCTCGGGATGGGGTACGAGGATGGGAGCGGCGATGTCCTGTTTGTGACGTGCCGCGGCGAGTTTCTGGTGTGGTATGCGGACCGGGACGCAAGCCAGCCCGCTGCGACTGTACGGACCACGTATGTCGAACGATATCCGACGGACGAGGAGGTCGCGTTTCAGCTACGGGGGCTGCAGTCGGCGCCTTGGAGATCGGCTATCAGCGAGGAGGAGATTCGGTCCAGACCGAAGCCGTGGTACGGACCTAGGGTCATGGACGACCGACGGCGGTTCTTGGCGGTGTCGCACTGGAATGGTCTGGACCATGTGACCCCCAGGCACAGCTATATTGACGTGTTTCGCCTGGTGGATGGCGGTCCGGAATACGCGCTGACGCTGCAGGTGACGGACAAGGTCGTCGGGATGGACGTCCTCGGGGACACACTCGCGGTTCTCGTCGTACGGGATGTCGGCGGCGTAGTACCGGAACGCCGCGTGGACTGGTACGACATTTCGACCGTTGACCACGCGGTGAACGATGCGCGCAAGGAGTCCGTGACCGAACCGTAGGTTCACCAAGCCAGCGGCTTCCGTTTGCTCATCATCATGAGTAAGTTTACTCACAATGATGAGCAAATCGACGTATCTTCGCCCTTACGCCCAAGAACTCCTCGAACGGCTCCGGGAGCCGCGCCGGTTCATTCAGGTCATCACGGGCGCCCGTCAGGTGGGCAAGACGACGCTGATCACGCAGGTCGCGGAACGGGCCGGGGGGCCGTACCGGTTCGCGACTGCGGATGAACCGTCGCTCCGCGGACGCGGGTGGATCGCGCAGCAGTGGGCGGCCGCGCGGCTGATGGCGGACGAGTCCGATTCCCACGGTGCACTCCTCATCATCGACGAGGTGCAGAAGGCGGCAGGCTGGGCCGAGGCCGTCAAGCGCCTGTGGGACGAGGACACCCGCACCGCCCGCCCGCTCAAGGTGGTGTTGTCGGGTTCGGCGCCCCTGCTCGTCGAGCGCGGTCTCACCGAGAGTCTCGCCGGCCGGTTCGAGCGACTCCATCTGCCGCATTGGAGCTTCTCCGAAATGCAGGCGGCCTTCGGGTGGTCCCTGGAGCAGTACCTGTTCTACGGCGGATATCCCGGCGCAGCGCCCTTGGTCCGGCGACCGGAGCGGTGGGCCCGTTACATCCGCGACTCCCTGATCGAGACCACGATCGCCCGCGACGTGCTGTTGCTGTCACGCGTGGACAAGCCGGCCCTGCTCCGGAGGCTGTTCGCCCTCGGGTGCGCCTATTCCGGCCAGATCCTGTCGTACACGAAGATGCTGGGACAATTGCACGACGCCGGGAACACCACCACGCTGGCCCACTATCTCGATCTGCTGGCCGGCGCGGGCATGTTGACGGGCTTGCAGAAGTACTCCGGCGCCGAGGTGCGGCGGCGCGGCTCCAGCCCGAAACTGCACGTCTTCAACACGGCCCTGATGACGGCCGGGTCTCGTCTCACTCTCTCCCGGATGCGCGCAAATCCCGAGTCATGGGGGCGACTCGTCGAATCGGCGGTGGGGGCGCACCTGGCGAATGCCGCCGACATGGACGCGTGCGAAGTGTACTATTGGCGGGATCGTGGCCGCGAGGTGGATTTCGTGTTGCGCGCCGGATCCGTCCTGACCGCCCTGGAGGTCAAGAGCGGCCGCGCGAGTGGGGCGCGGTCGGGTCTCGCGGCATTCGCCGATCGTTACCGCCCAACCCGTAGCCTGGTCGTGGGCGGTGACGGAATCCCGATCGACGAGTTCCTCTCACGCCCGGTCGAGCACTGGTTACGTCCCTGAATCCGGGGGGGCGGCCCGGGAGACCGGCAGCTCCCGCCGGCGCATGAACGACGGAGCCGGTCGCTGGCGATTCGGTGCGGGGGAGACGAGATTCGGACCCGCGCGGGCGTGGCGGGGAGTCCGCCGCCGGCGCGGATTCCCGACGAGACGAGAGGAGCGGCGGACGAGATGATCGGCACCAGGATGCAGGCGGCGCTCAACGGGCAGATCACGCAGGAGCTGTACGCGAGCCAGGTCTACCTGTCCATGTGCGCGCACTTCGAGGGGGAGGGCCTCCCCGGCTTCGCCCAATGGATGCGCGCGCAGGCCGAGGAGGAGCGGGAGCACGCGCTTCGCATCTTCGACTTCGTGCACGACCGCGAGGGACAGGTCTTGCTCGGGGCGATCGATGCCCCGCCCTCGGAGTTCGGTGCGCCGCTGGAGGTGTTCGAGGCGGCGTTGGGGCACGAGCGGAAGGTCACCGGGATGATCGGCGACCTCTATCGCCTCGCGATGGACGAAGCCGACTATCCCGCCCAGGTCATGCTGCAGTGGTTCGTCAACGAGCAGGTCGAGGAGGAGAAGACGATCTCCGACATCGTCGACCGGCTGCGGCTCGCGGGCGACGACAAGTCCGCCCTGCTCATGCTCGAGACGGAACTGGGCCAGAGGACGGGCGACCCGGAGGCCGACCCCGCCGGCTAGCCGCCGCTTCCCCGCTCCCGGCGCGCCGCTCGAACGCAGCGGGCTCTTGCCCGCGCGCTACCCGCCGCGGGTTTCGGTGAGGTGGCGGGCGGGGCCCTTAAGCACTTGGCCCGGCTTTGCGCCCGTCACGGAGCCGTCGAGGATGACGGGGACGCCGTTCACGATCACGTGGTGGATGCCGACCGAGTAGCGGTGGGGGTCCACGTAGTCGGCGCGGTCGATGATGCGGTCGGCGTCGAAGATGGTGATGTCCGCCCACATGCCGGGCGCGATCCGGCCGCGTTCCGACTGGCCGATCTGGTCGGTCGACATCGACGTCATCTTCCGGATCGCTTCCTCCAGCGTGAGCACGCCCATCTCCCGCACATAGCGCCCGAGGATACGCGGGAAGGTGCCGTAGCTGCGGGGATGCGGGAAGCCGAGCCCGTAGCCGACCGGATCCCCGTCCGTCTCGAACATCGCGTGCGGGTGCCGCATGATGCGGATGACGTCCGCCTCGTCCATGAAGTGGTAGATCGCGCTGAACCCGCCCGCCAACTGGAGTTCGATCGCGAGCTGGACGCCCGTGGCGTCGTCGTTCGGCAGCCCCCGGTCCGCGGCGAGGTCCGACATCCGCTTCCCGTTGTATTCGGGGAAGGCGCGGAGCGTGCGAAACTGGATGCGTGAGAGATCCCCGCCCGTCCAGTCGCGGCGCATCCATTCCTCGATTTCCCGCTGCACACGCCCCCGGGTCTCGGGGTCGGTGACGCGGACCCGGAACGAGTCGATGCCGCCCGCCAGCACCCACTGCGGGAAGAGCACGCCGGAACCCGTACTGCCCGCCGTGTACGGGTAGAGATCGACCTTGACATCGATGCCTTCGGCGCGCGCGGAGTCCACGAGCGCGAGCGACTCGATGGTCTTACCCCAGCTGTCGACCCCCATCGCCTTGAAGTGGTTGATGTGGACGGGAAGTCCGCCCTCGGCGCCGATGCGGATCGCCTCGCGCACGGCGGGCAGGAGACCGCGCGCCTCGTCCCGCATGTGCGTGTAGTAGATGCCGCCGAATTCCGCCGCGACCTTCGCCAGTTCGATGACCTCCTCGGTTTCGGCGTAGTTCGCCGGGACGTAGAGGAGTCCGGTCGCGAGCCCGAGCGCGCCGTCCTCCATCGTCTCGCGCACGAGGTCTCGCATCTCCTCGAGTTCCTCCGGCGTCGGCGCGCGGTCCTCCAACCCCATTACCTGCTCGCGCGTCCAGCTGTGGCCCGCGAAGAAGCCGATGTTGGGCGCGACCTCGAGATCCGCGATATAGTCGCGCAACGGGTACGGCTGGTCGCCGCTGTGAAGGGACGGGAGGATCGTCGTGATCCCCTGGCGGATGAAGTTTTCGGCCAACGGCCGCCGGTGGACCTGGTTCTGGACGTGGTTGTGGTGGTCGACGAACCCTGGGGAGACGATGAGCCCGGAGGCATCGATCTCCCCCGCCCCCTGCCCCGAGAGCCCGCCGCCGCGCGCGACCTCGGCCACGCGGCCGTCGCGGATGCCGACATCCGCCGCGAAGCGGTCCGCCCCCGTCCCGTCGACGACCGTTCCGCCGACGATCACGAGGTCGTACGGCGCGTCACTCGCGCGGGGCGTCGCGCCGTCGTCCGCCGACTCCGGCGCCACGCCGCACGCCGCGATGACGAACGCCGCCGCAAAACCCGGCGCCGGCCGCGGAAGGATCCGTCGCCCCGAAGTCCATTCCGCCGGGGTCCGGTGCATCAGCGCCCGCTCGTGCTGGGTTGCGCGCTCTCCATCTCCCACACGGGGACGCCGTCCCGCTTGTAAATGATCCCGTCCTTGACCACGTCGGTCACGTAGCCGAGCACGTTGATGTCGAACAGCGGGTTGCCGTCCACGACGATGATGTCCGCGAGCTTGCCCGGTTCGATCGTTCCCGTCTCGCGGAGCCCGAGGACCTCCGCTGCGACCTTCGTGGCCGACGAAATCGCCTCGATCTCCGTCATCCCCATGTCCACAAGCGCCGACACCTCGCGCCACGCCGACTCCGCGTGGAAGTTGAGGGGGGAGCCGGTGTCCGTACCCATCGCCATCAGGGCATCCGCATCGATGAACTGGCGCGCGGCCCGTTCGCTGTTACGGATCTGGCGCGGCGTCGTGCGGAAGTAGGACTTCCGCCAAAAGTCGTCCTTCGTGTAGGAACTCAGCACCTGCTCCCGGATCGGCTCGGGGAAGCTGTTGATGATGTCCGGATCCCAGAGCCTCTCCGGAAACTCGATCGTGGCGGGGTAGACCCAGATCCGGTGCGAAATCGTCTGCACGACCGGGATCCCCTCCATCGCGATGTAGTCGACGAGTTCCTGCGAGTAGGCGGGGACGCTGCCGCCCGAGCCGGCGTGCTGAAGCACGTCGCAGCCGCCGCGGATCGCCCCCCACACGACCTCTTCCTCGTAGACGTGGCAGTGGATGGGGACGCCCGCCGGACCCGCCACCGCCTTGATCGCCCGCATGTCCTCCTCGGTCGTGCCGATCCACGTCTTGATCACGTCGACGCCAGCGTCGACCAGCATCCGCGTGCGCTCCGCCGCCTCTTCGGGCGTGCGGTGCAGGACGCGGAGTTCATCCGGGAGGAAGTTCCACGCGTAGCGCGTGACCCAGGGACCGCTGACGAGGAGGCGCGGACCCGGCACCTCGTTGCGGTTCACGCGGTCGCGGAAGGCGAGGCTCGACATCGGCGCCGCGAGGTCGACCCCGGCGGTCACGCCGGCGGCGAGCAACTGCCGGGCGGACGTCTCGTACACCAGGTCGTCGTTTCCCTCGAACCAGGGGAACCAGTCGGCGTACTCGCCGTGCCCGAGAATCATGATGTGCACATGCGCGTCGACCATCCCGGGCATCATCGTCTTCCCCCGGGTGTCGATGACCTCCGCGTCCGGCGGGATCTCGATCTCGGCCGCGGGCCCCACGGCGACGATCCGGTTCCCCTCGATGACGACGGCCGCGTGGTGGATCGGGGGCACCTCGTACCCGTCCAGCAACTGGCCGCCGACCAGCGCGATCGTCCCTTCCTGGGCGCCGGCGGGCGGGACCCCGAGGAGCGCGGCGAAGGCCGTGAGCGCGAGAACCCCGGTCAACCGGTCGGAGCGGCGGGCGGAATTCATCCTGTCCTCCTCTGCCTGGGCTGCTCTGGAGCGATGCGGCTGCATCAACGTGCGGCGCGAATCCGTCGGCGGGCAATGGCGGGTGGGCAGACGTCCGGGCGTTCCCGCGGGAACGTCCGACCGGTCACGTCGCGAGCTTGAACAGGCTGCTCCGCGCCGCCCGATGATCGAACGTGTACGTGGGAGCAAAGCCACGTGCGCGGTTGGAGCGCCCGATGAGGTAGTCGGCGAAATCGGCCGTACCCGACTCATAGTCACGCAGGGCAAGTCGAACCGTTTCGCTGTCCTCCACGATGAGCTCGGCCGCGCCCAGGAGCTTGGCGACCACCCCTGCAACGGCGGTCTTCTCGTAGCGATAGCCGCGCCGCAGCACCCAAACCAGTTCGACGAGGACGGGCACGCACACGTAGCCGGGCGTCTCGGCAGTACAATGACCCTCGATCAACCTGGTGGCGGCGGCCGCGAGTTCCCGGTCATCCCGCGTCATGAAACGCACAAGGATGTTGGTGTCCAGCCCGATCACCGCCGAGCGGCCCCTTGAGCGATCGCCTCGTCCATCTCTTCCTGACTGAGCGGCACGGCAGGTCTCGGGAGCATCCCCGCGAGATCCATGACGGACCCCGTGACAGGCGTCACAAGCAGCCTGCCATCATCCTCCATCGAGAATGCGATCCGGTCGCCCGCCTTGAGATCGAGCCGATCCCGGATGGGCTTCGGCAGCGTGACCTGCCCCTTGCTGGTGATCGTCGCTTCCACCGAGATTCCTCCCCTTCCAATTCCTTACTTGAAGTAAGGTAAGCGCGGCGGTAGTCGGTGTCTACTTTCCGGCCGCGTCTTGCGTGCGCCATGGGCGGTTCGGACCTTTCCGGCATACGACGCCAAGTGGTCCCGATCACCGGTTCAGGGGACCTCGGTCATCAGCTGGAGCCCGTACAATGCGACACGATTACAGCCCCCGAATCCTTCGATTCTCCCTCTCCTTCGCGTTCCTCCTCGCCGCGGCCACGACGGAGGTCGCCGCGCAGGAGGGTGCGGATGGATACCAGACGCCGGCCGCCGAACTCGCCGCGCTCGTCGACGCCCCGACGACCCCGGGAATCAGTCTGAGCCCCGACGAATCGGTGATGCTGCTCACGATGCGGCCCAGCCTGCCGTCGATCGCGGAGGTGGCGGCGCCGGAACTGCGGATCGCCGGACTGCGCATCAACCCGCGCACGAACGGCCCCAGCCGCTCGCGGCCCTCGAACGGTCTCGCGCTTCGCACGTTCGACGGTGAAGAGCGCGCCGTGACCGGGCTGCCGGCGAACCCGCGCATCCGCAACACGCGCTGGTCGCCGAACGGGAGCACGGTGGCGTTCACGCACGACACCGACTCGGCCGTGCAGCTCTGGATACTCGACGTCGCCTCCGCGGCGGCGCGGCGGCTGTCGGACCTCGATCTCGTGAACGTGGGCTTCGGGGCCCCGTTCAACTGGTCGCCCGAAGGCGACTTCCTCTACGCCATGGCGGTGCCGCCCGGCCGCGGCCCCGCGCCAGCCGAGCCGATGGTTCCGACGGCGCCCATGATCGAGGAGACGTCGGGGGAGGCGGCTCCCGCCCGCACGTACCAGGATCTGCTGCAGGACCAGCACGATGAGGCGCTCTACGAGTACTACTCGACGGCGCAGCTGGCCCGCGTCGGCCTCGACGGATCGGTGGCCATGGTCGGCGATCCGTCGATCTTCTCGGGCGCCTCGCCATCGCCGGATGGCGAGCACCTGCTCGTGCAGACGACGCACCGGCCGTACTCGTACCAGGTGCCGGCCTCCCGCTTCCCGCGCACGATCGAGGTGTGGGATGCGCAGGGCAACGTGGTTCACGAGGTCGCGGAACTCCCGCTCCAGGACGGCGTCCCCACGTCGTTCGGGTCGGTGCCGACGGGCGTGCGGTCGATTTCGTGGCGCGCCGACGCGGACGCGACGCTGTACTGGACGGAGGCGCAGGACGGCGGCGACGCCCTCGCCGAAGCGGACATCCGCGACCGGGTGTTCATGCACGCGGCGCCCTTCTCCGGCGAGCCACTCGCGATCGCGGATCTCCCGCTCCGCTACGGCGGCGTGATGTGGGCGGAGGAGGGATTCGCCTTCGTGAACGAGAACTGGTTCTCCACCCGCCAGCAGCGCACCTACCGGATCGACGCCGACGCGCCGGGCGAGATGGAGCTGATCTTCGACCTGCAGACGGAGGACCGCTACAACGACCCGGGCTTCCCGATGTTCACGACGAACGCGCGCGGCCAGGGCGTCCTCATGACCGCCGACGGCGGGTCTACCATCTACCTGGCGGGGCAGGGCGCTTCGCCCGAGGGCAACCGTCCCTTCCTCAGGATGCGAAATCTCGAAACGGGAGAAGAAGAGGAGCTGTTCCGCTCGGAGGCGCCGTACTACGAGGGCGTGGTCACGCTCCTCGATGACGGGCGGCTGATGACGCGGCGGGAGTCGGTGGACGAGCCCCCGAACTACTTCCTGCGCGACCTCGAGCGGGGGACGATCAGCGCCGTGACGGAATTCCCGCACCCGTATCCGCAGTTCGCCGGCGTCCGCAAGGAGGCGATCCAGTACGAGCGCGGGGACGGCATCCCGCTGTCGGCCACGCTCTACCTGCCGGCGGATTACGACCAGGAGCGCGACGGTCCGCTCCCGACCTTCGTGTGGGCGTATCCCACCGAGTTCAAGAGCGCGGCGGCGGCCGGCCAGCGGCGCGACTCGCCCTACCAGTTCACGCGGATCCCCTATGGCGGCGCCGTGCCGTACGTGACCCGCGGCTACGCCGTGCTCGACAACGCGTCGATGCCGGTCATCGGCGAGGGCGACGCGGAGCCCAACGACACCTTCCGCGAGCAACTGGTGGCGAACGCGCAGGCGGCGGTCGACGAGGGCGTGCGGCGCGGGGTCGTGGATCCGGACCGGGTCGGCGTCGGCGGACACTCCTACGGCGCCTTCATGACCGGCAACCTGCTCGCGCACTCGGACATCTTCCGGGCCGGTGTGGCGCGCAGCGGCGCGTACAACCGGACGCTGACGCCGTTCGGCTTCCAGCGGGAGCAGCGGCTCTTCTGGGAGGATCCGGACCTCTACCTGTACATGTCGCCCTTCATGCACGCGGAAAAGGTGAACGAGCCCATCCTCATCATCCACGGCGAGGACGACAACAACTCGGGCACCTTCCCCATCCAGTCGCGACGCTTTTACGCGGCGCTCAAGGGGCTGGGCGCGACGGCGCGGCTCGTCTTCCTGCCGGCCGAGAGCCACGGCTACGCGGCGCGCGAATCGGTCCTGCACGTCCTGTGGGAGACCGACCGCTGGCTCGAGATGCACGTGAAACCGGCGAAGCCCGTCACGACGACGGACGACGCGGGAAGCTGAGCCCCGCCGCAGAAGTCCCGCTCCTGGTCGAGGCGGAGGGTCCCGTGCGGATCCTCCGCCTCAACCGTCCCCGCCGTCTCAACGCCGTCAGCCTCCCGATGTACGAGGCGCTGGAGGCCGAACTCGCGCGCATCGGAGCGGACTTCGAGACGCGCGTCGTCATTGTGACGGGGACGGGGCGGGGGTTCTGCTCCGGGGCCGACCTCAAGGCGCACCGCGATCACGAGGCCTCCCAGGCAGAGCGCCACGCCTACATCGAGACGAGCCAGCGCGTGTTCCGCGCGCTCCAGACGCTGCCGCAGCCCGTGGTCGCGGCCGTGAACGGGCACGCGATCGGGGCGGGCTGCGAACTCGCCCTCTCGTGCGATTTCGTCATCGTGGCGGAGGAGGCGAAGCTCCGCATGCCGGAGGTCGCGCTGGGAACCTTCATCGGCGGCGGCACGGCCTACACGCTGCGCCGGCGCGTGGGACATGCGCGCGCGGCCGAACTGATCCTGCTGGGGCGCTACTTCACCCCCGAGGAGGCGGGCGCATGGGGGCTGGCGAACGAGGTGCTCCCCGCGGAGGAGGTCCTCCCCGCTGCGCTCGATCTCGCCAGCCGGCTGGCCCGAAACGCCCCGATCTCGATGCGCCTCGCCAAGCGGCTCCTCGACCTGGCGGAATCCGTCGACCCGGACGAGGCGCTGCGCCTGGAGGCCGAGGCGCTCTTCACCTGCATGGCCTCCGAGGACTGGCGCGAGGGTCTGGAAGCCTTCGCCGAGCAGCGCGCGCCCATCTACCGCGGCCGGTAGCGGCTCCGCTTACTTGGCGGCTCGCTTTCGGATCGCGCGTTCCCCGGCTCCGATCGCTTCGAAATAGCCTTCGAGCCGAGCCAGACGCTCTTTGAGTTCGGCCTCCAGTTTGCCGATGCAGCCTGTGAGCCGTGTCTCCACCTGCGCCACTTCCGTACGCACGGTGGCGACCTCCCGCTCTACGGATCCGAGGCGTCCCTCTACGGCGCCGAGGCGTCCATCCATGGCGTCGAGGCGTCCCTCCAGCCCAGTCGTCTTTGTCAGGAGGTGCTTGATGTCGTTCCGCATGCCGCGCTGGCCGGGAACGATGACCGCGGCCAAGGCGATGGCCGCCGCGATGACGGCGATGATCTCCCCGCTCATCGGCGTGCCTCCGTCCGATCCGGCGATGTGCCGCCTTGTCCGGGATGCCGCGTAACATGACAGGGACGTCTCATCATACCTCCGTGATTCCCGACCCAAGGTAGGGTCCTCGAGTTCTCCCGCGCGAACGCACGCCGCCCGCGCTACCGAATCACAGGATGGCGGAGCCGATCAACGGAGACTCATCACGTTGGCCGTCGCCGCTGTCGCGCGCGACCCCGGTGCGATAGCGTTGCCGGGCCGGCGAATGGCGGCGGCATCCGCCGGCGCACACAAAAGGAAAAGGGAGACAGGAAGATGCGGATAATGGACACGCGTCACGCCCGGTTGTGGGCGGCGGGAGTCGCGTTGGCGGTGGGAGCGGTCGGCTGCGCACCCGGGGGAGATACCGGAGATGCCGGCGCCTCAGCGGCGGCGGGGGGCGACGAGGCCGCGGCGCAGGAGGCCACCCAGGTGGCGCTCGGCCCCGTGGACGGGCACGACCTGCCGCCGGCGGACCTCGAGCGTGTGCTCGCCGGCAGCCCCGCGCCCGACTTCACCGCCCTTTCGAGCACGGGCGAGCCGATCACGCTCTCTGATTACCGCGGGGAGAAGGACGTCATCCTCTTCTTCTACCGCGGCCACTGGTGACCGTACTGCGCAAAGCAGCTCGGAGAGCTGCGAGACTTCATGACGCCCGAACAGCGCGAACGGACCCAGCTCCTGGCGATCGCGCCGGACAGCCCCGAGGACATCGGTCTCATGGTCGACCGGGTCCTCGAGGACTACGATTACGCGCTCGACTTCCCGCTCCTGTCCGATGACGGCTCCGCGATCACGTATCGCTACGGCCTCCTGAACGAGGACTCCGGGCGCGGGCGCCAGCTCCCGCACCCCACGACCTACGTCATCGACATGGACGGCACGGTGCGCTGGAGCTTCACGGAGGTGGACTACACCGTCCGCCCGGAGCACGCCGACATCCTCGCCGCGCTCGAAGCCCTGGAGCGCTAGCGTTTCCGGCGGAGCGGCTCTGGGGGAGCCGCCCGCCGGTCAGCGATCCAGCCGGCAGCGGCCCATGCTGCAGGTGAGGCCGGTCAGTTCCTGACTCAACTCCCGGAGGCGGGCGCGCGCCCCGGCGTCGTAGGCCTGGTCGTTCGCACGGGTCGGACGGAGGCCGCTGAAGTACTGCCCGCTCTCGAACTCATCCGAGTCGACGACCTGCATCACGGCGTCGGCCCCCTCGGCGATGGTGGAGCGCGGGGTCGCGCCCAGCCGCCGCACCATGCCCGTCGGCATGTAGGTCGCCGGGTGGAGCGAGCCGACCACGATGCCCGTTCCGGCCAGGTCAGCGGCCAGATCGTGCGTGAACATGATCTGGGCGAGCTTGCTCTGGGCGTAGGCGCGACGCCCGCTGAAGTCCTTCTCGATCATCACGTCGTCGAAATCGATCGGCGTCTGCGCGCCCGACGACACGTTTACGATGCGCGACGGCGTGCTGTCGAGCAGGCGCGGCATCAGCATGTGCGTGAGCAGGAAGGTGGAGAGGTAGTTCACCTGGAAGCGGTACTCGTGCCCATCCTCGGTGACCCACCGCTCGTCCGGCGCCGACCCGAAACCCGCATTGTTGATCAGGATGTCCAGGCGGCCGTAATCGGCCAGCAGCGTCTCGGCGAAGGTGCGGACCTCCGCCAGCGACGCGAAATCGGCGCGGTAGAAGCGCGCGCTCCCGGGTCCGGCCGCGTTGATCGCATCGACCACCTCGGCGCCGCGTTCCTCGTTGCGCCCGTGGACGATGACGTGGTCACCCCGCGCGCCCAGCCGCAGAGCGAGTTCGCGGCCGAGGCCGGAGGTGGCTCCGGTGACCAGGGTCACATTCTGTCCGGCGGCCGGGACAGGGCCCTCCTGGACCATGGCCTCGGCGACGGAAGCCGGCCAGACGGACATGACGACGGCGGCGACCGTCGCGGCAGCGCGATTCATGGTGCTCTCTTTCGTTTTCATGGGACGAGTTCCTCCTCGACGAGGCGGGCGATCCACAGGCCGGAGTGGAGGTCGGAGGTAAATATCCGGCCCTTGAACAGCTGGGCGCCCCACGTCATCGACCAGTTCGGCACCGCGGCGTCCGGCGAGGACGTCTTGATGGCGCCGATCTCGCGGCCCTGGCGGTAGAGGTCGCCGCGCAGTTCGCCCGAGATGTCCAGCACCCGCAGCCCCGCCTGGTAGTAGCCGACGTAGAGCCGGTCGCGGTCGTCGCTCCACAGGTTGTGCGCTCCAGCTTCCGGCACGGTGTAGTGGGCGACCTTTACCGGGTCTTCCATGTCCGTCATGTCGAGCACTTCCACGTAGCCCCGCGCCTCGATGGGGCCGAACGCGTTCGGATCCCAGTCGGACGGGTAGATCTCGGCCGCCACGAACAGGTACTTGCCGTGACGCCAGGCGACGTGCGTGTTCCCCTGCCCCGACACCCACCGCGACACGAGCTTCGGATCGCGGGCCGTGCCACCGTGCGTGCCCGCCCCGGCGTCGAGGATGTAGATGCCCTCGTTCCAGAACGACGCGTACGCGTAGCCGTCCTGGACGATGACGTCGTGCAGGCTGCGGACCGGTTCGTCGTGCGCCCAGCGGTTGATCTCGCGCGGGTTCGACGGATCGGAGATGTCGATGATGACGATCTCGCTCGTCCCGTTGTGGCAGGCGTAGACGAGGTCTTCGTCCCCCAGGATCCAGACGTTGTGCACGCCTCCCGTCACCGTGTCCGTGTACTCGGAGAGGATTTCCGGGTGGGCGGGATTCGAGAGGTCAAGGAGGACGATTCCGTTCCTGCGGCTGGAGGCCCCCTCGCGGGTGACGATCCCGAGGCGATTGTTCGGGTGGATCTTCACATCGTTGATGCGGCGGGCATCGAGCTGAATCGAGTCGGTGAGGACGGGCCGCGTGGCGTCCGTCACATCCCACACCTTCATCCAGTCATGGTAGAACGTGCCAAGGTAGGCGTAGTCGCGTCCGTCCACGCCCTCGAACACCCAGGTGTCGCCGGCCCGGTGCGTGGAGGTGATCCCGCTTCCCACGAGTTCGAGCCGCGCCGTGTGGCGGCGGGGGCCCACCCGCACGGAAACCGTCCGGGCGATGGCCGGGCCCGCGATCGCGGTCACGTGGTACGTACCCGGCTCCTCCGCCACGAACAGCCCGCGTCCGTCGACGGGTTCGACGCTGGCCCCGCTCGGCGTCACGCTCCAGAGCGGCGCCAGAGGGATCTCGCGGCCGCCGTCGCGGCCCACCAGCCGGAAGGCCGCGACATCTCCCGTCGAAAGCGAGCCGACATCCCCGGAAGCCGCCAGTTCGTATTCCTCCGCCGTGTTTGGCGCGACGGTCACGTCGATCCGGGTCGAGGCATCTCCCGCGGAGACGGTGACGACCGTCTGTCCCGGTTCGTGGCCGAGCACGCGTCCGGAGCCATCCACCGTCGCGACAGCCGGGTCGGCGGAGGCGAACGCGAACTCGACATCGTCCACCGCGGTCCCCGGTTCCGTGTAGGCCGCGAGATTCAGAGCCGCGGTCACGCCCGCGTAGACGGGCCCGGCGAGGCGGGCTTCGATGCGGGCGGGCTCGAGCCGGGGCACGCGGATCGTCACCCAACTCGGCTGGCCGCGGAACATCGCCGCCACGCGTGACTCGCCCGGCCGCACCGCCGTCACCACGCCCTCGTCCGTCACCGTCACGCCGTCGTCCGCCGCGAACCAGCGCACCTCCGAGGCGGCGCCTTCGTCCGCGGTTCCCTGGATCTCCGCGGTGAGCTGGAAGGACGCCCCCACTTCGAGTTCCAGTTCGGCCGGCGAAGCGACCGCGTACACCCGCTCCTGCGCGCCGAGGGCCGGCGGGCCGGCGGTCGCGACACCCGCGGCGAAGATGGAAGCGAGAAGCCCTGAGCGGAGCGACATGATTCTCCTCCATGTGACTAAGCGATCATGCGACCAGGCGATCGAACCGGGATCGAAAGCTCGTTTCGACCGGCGCGGGCGGCAATAAGCGGCGATCGCCGGCCTGGTTGACCGGACGTTTGCCGGGTGGGAGCTTCGCCCATCATGGAAACGCTCGACGCCGGATATGCGGCCGGGAGGCCTTCGCTCTCGGAGGGAGAAGCGGCCGGACTCGTCCGGGACTTCTGGGGCGTGCGCGGGCAGGCCCGTGAGTGCGCGAGCGAGCGCGACCGGGTGTTCGAGATTTCGGACGCGACCCCTCGCGAGACTGTCGGCGGGCCCGGCGTCCGCGGATACCTGAAAGTTTCGAACCTGCTCGAAGACCGCGCGGTCCTGGAGGAGGAAGCGGCCCTGCTGGCGGCTCTTTCGGAGTCCCAGGCCTGCTTCGCGCTTCCGAACTGGCGCCCCGCTGCGAGCGAGGAGGCGAAGAGCGACGAGGCGAAGGCCTCCGCGGACACGTCGGCGGGTGCGGGTCTCATCGAACACGCGATCGGCGGGCGCACCCACTTCGCCCGCTTCCTGGAGCCGGTGCCCGGCATTCCGCTCGACGGTTTCCGGCCGCACGGACCCGAACTGCGCCGGCAGATCGGCCGCCTCGCCGGGGTCCTCGATCGTTCTTCATCGCGGCTGGCGGGCGCGGACCGCCCGATGATCTGGGACCTTCGCCGCGCCGCCTCTCTCATCGCGGAGAATCTGGACGCGATCGGTGAACCGGGCCGGCGCGAAGTCCTCGCCCGCGTTCTCGAGCGGCACGCGGCGGTCGTGCGGCCGCGGGCGGGCGAGTTGCGCCAGAGCCTGATCTACAACGACGCGAACCCGGCCAATATCCATGTCGATCCGGGGCGGATGAAGGACGGAGCACCCCACCTCTTGGGCATCGTCGACTTCGGCGACACGATCCGCTCGTGGACGGTGGCGAACCTCGCCGTGGCCTGCGCCTACGCCGGGTTCGCGACGCGCGATCCGGTGGCCGCCTTCTGCGACGTGGCGCGGGGGTACGTCGCGGAACACGAGGTCGTGGGGGCGGAAGCGGATGTCCTCTACGAACTGGCGCGGCTGCGGCTCGCGCTGAGCGTGACCATCTCGTCCGTCCGGGGCGGCCAGGAGCCCGACAACGAGTACCTGCTCGTGAGCCAGGCACCCGCGTGGGAGGTGCTCGAGCGGCTGGACGCGACGCCCGCGAACCTGGGGCGCTACCGGCTGCGGGAGGCCTGCGGACATGCGCCGTGTCCCTCTACGGCTCGGATCATCGGGGCGCTCGAACGCGCCGCCCCGGACGCCGCGCCGGTGCTCGATCCGGACCCCCGCACCGCGCCCACGGTTACGCTGGACCTGAGCGTGGAGTCGGGGGACGACGGCGAAACCTTCGATCCCACGGACCACACGGTGTTTTCGCAGCGGCTGTTCGACCGGATGCGGGACGCGGGCGCGGCGGTCGGCATCGGCCGCTACGACGAGGTGCGCTGGTGGTACACGGGCGAGGCCTTCCGCGCGCCGGGAAACGAGATGGACGAGTGGCGGACTGTCCACCTCGGAGTCGACCTGTTCGCGGAGCCGGGGACGCCCGTCCTCGCGCCGCTCGCGGGTCGCGTCGTATCCGTGCAGGACAACGCCGACCGCCTGGATTACGGTCCGACCATCATCCTGGAGCACGAACTGGAGGATCCGGCCGGCGGAGCGGAGGATCCGGCCGGCGGGGCGGGGACACCCGTCCGATTTCGGACGCTGTTCGGGCACCTGTCGCCCGAATCCCTGCCGAACGTCGCGCCCGGCGAGGTCGTGGAGGCGGGCCGGACCATCGGCTGGATCGGCGCCCCGCCGGGCAACGGCGACTGGGCCCCGCACCTTCACTTCCAGATCCTTATCGACCCCCTGGGCTACGAGGGGACCTTCCCGGGCGTCGCCGCCCCGAGCGCCCGTGGCGTCTGGACGGCGGTGAGCCCCGACCCGAACCACCTGCTTCGGCTCCCGGGCGAGGCGACGGCGCCGCGACCCCGCAGCCACGCCGCCCTCCTCGAGGACCGGAACCGGCAGCTCGGCCCCTCGCTGAGCCTCTCCTACCGGCGACCGCTCCACATCGTCCGGGGCCGGGGCGCATGGCTCTACGACATCGACGGCCAGCCCTTCCTCGACTGCGTGAACAACGTCGCCCACGTCGGGCACTCGCACCCGCGCGTGAACGAGGCGGCGCGCCGCCAGATGGCCGCGCTCAACACGAACACGCGCTACCTGCACGAGACCATCCTCGAATACACGGAGCGGCTGACGGCCCTCTTCCCGGCCCCGCTCGACGTGTGCTTCCTCGTCTGCTCCGGCACCGAGGCCAACGAACTCGCCCTGCGCATGGCGCGCACGCACACCGGCAAGGTGGGCGCGGTCGTCCTCGACGGGGCGTACCACGGGAACTCGAGTTCGGTCGTCAACTTGAGCCCCTACAAGTTCAACGGCCCCGGCGGGAAAGGACTCCGGCCGTGGGTCCGCATGGCGCCCATGCCGGACCTGTTTCGGGGGATCCACCGCGGGCCGGCACGAGAGGCGGCGCCCCTGTACGCGGCCTGTGTCGGCGAGGCGGCGCGGGCGCTCGAGACGGAGCCCACCTGGTTCGGGGACCGCCCACCCGGCGCGGCCGCCTTCTTCCACGAGTCGATCCTCAGTTGCGGCGGCCAGATCCCGCTCCCGGCCGGATACCTCGCGGCTTCCTACGCGGCGGCCCGCGAGCACGGCGCCCTGTGCGTGGCCGACGAGGTGCAGGTCGGCTTCGGTCGCGTGGGATCGCACTTCTGGGCGTTCGAGGAGCACGGCGTCATCCCTGACATTGTCACCCTGGGCAAGCCGATCGGGAACGGCCACCCGCTCGCCGCGGTCATCACCACGCGCGAGATCGCCGAGTCCTTCGCCAACGGGATGGAGTACTTCAACACCTACGGCGGGAACCCCGTCTCCTGCGCCATCGGCCTCGCCGTCCTGGAGGTGATCGAGGAAGAGGGACTGCGGGACAACGCCGCCATCGTCGGCCGGCGCCTGTTGGCCGGCCTGGACCGTCTCCGCGACCGTCACGCTCCGATCGGGGACGCCCGCGGCCGCGGCCTCTTCACGGGCATCGAGTTCGTGCGCGAGGGCGACGATCTCGAGCCGGCCGCCGACCTCGCCGACGCCGCCGTCCAGCGGATGCGCGACCGCGGCATCCTGCTGAGCACGGACGGCCCCGACCACAACGTGATCAAGATGAAGCCCCCGCTCGTCTTTTCCGAAGCCGACGCCGACCTGCTGGTCTCCAACCTCGACGAGATCCTCGGCGAAACCTCCTTCCAGCCCTGACCCGCGTCGGCTACGATCCGGCCTGGGTTGCGGCGGTGCGGTCGTCGTCGTGGGTGCCCCAGCGCTCGAACCACTTCCTGAGGATGAGTTGCGTGCGCAGGAAGTTGGACGGCAGGCGCGACGTTCCGTGCCACTCGCCCTGGAACTGAACCATCGCCGTCGGCTTGTTCTGCGCCTTGAGCGCCTGGTAGAACTGCTCGGTCTGCGACATCGGGGTCCGCAGGTCGAGGACGCCCGTCATCAGCATCGTCGGCGTGGTGACGTTGCCCACGTAGGTGATCGGCGAGCGGCGGATGTGCTCGCTCGGGTCCACCCACGGGAACTCCTGGAAGTCCGCGTACCAGCGCAGGTAGTTGCCGTCGACCTCATTCGGGAAGTTGAACCAGTTCACGACCGGACAGTTCGCCGACGCGGCCCGGAAGCGGTCTGTGTGCCCCACCACCCACGATGTCAGGACGCCGCCGCCCGAGCACCCGTAGACGAACAGGTTGCCGTCGTCCACGTAGCCGCGGGAGATGACCTCGTCCACGCTCGACATGAGGTCGTCGAAATCGTGGTTCGGGTAGTCGTACTGGATCGCGTTCCCGAACTCCGTGCCGTAGCCGGAACTGCCGCGGGGGTTCGTGTAGAGGACGACGTAGCCGTTCGCCGCGTGCTCCTGCCACGAGAAGTTGAACCCGCCGTTGTACATGCCGTGCGGGCCGCCGTGGATCACGAGGATGAGCGGATACTGCCGCGAGGCGTCGAAGTCCGGGGGCTTGATGACCCAGCCGTGAATCGGGAGTCCGTCGTGGGATGATTCGCTCCAGACCTGTTCGACTTCGCCCAGCGTCACGCCCGCGAGCACGTCGGCGTTCACATCGGTCAGCCTCGTGCGACGGTCGGGCCGGTCCACGTGGAAGACGTAGATGTCGCCGGGTTCGTGCGCATCGCCCCACATCCCGACGGCCATCCCGCCGCCGCTCACGTCGTTGAGGCCGAACATCTGCGGACCCTCGGTCATCGCCCGCACAGTTCCGTCCACCGAGGCGTAGTGGACGTTGCGATAGCCGTCCGCCGAGGCGTCGAAGTAGACGCCGTCACCGTCCGGGGCCCAGTGCAACGTCCCGGGACTGCGGTCCATCTCGGCCGTCAGGGCGCGCGGGTTCGATCCGTCCGCGTTCATCACATAGACGGCGGACTCGATGTAGTCGAACGTCGTCGTGTCGTGCCCCACGTAGGCGATCATGCGCCCGTCCGGGGATGGCACAGGCCGGTTGTCCGGGCCCTTGCGCGTCGTGACCTGGCTCAGTTCGCCGGATGCCGCGTCAAGCCGGTAGATCTCGGTCTCCTGCCACCGGTACACCGCGTCTTCCGCGACGAGACTGCTGAAGAGGAGTGACTGTCCGTCAGGCTCCCAGACGGGGATGCCGTAGTTGAAGTCGCCCTCCGTGAGCTGGCGCGCCGTACCGCCCTCGGCGGGGACGACGAAGATGTGCTGGTACTTGTCGCCCAGGAATCCGATGCGGTCCTGCCGATAGACGAGGCGCTCGATGATCCGGGGGCCCGGCGTCCACGTCGCCCCTTCCGGCTCGGGGAGCGAGATGGACCAGTGGCGCGCCGTGGGCTGCTCCGCCCCCACGCGCATCGTGAACGAGAAGCGCGTCCCGTCGGGAGACCATGCGATGTTCGAAGGACTGTCCGTGAGCCGCGTCACCTGGGAGACGGCGCCCTCGGCATCCATCCAGCGCACGAAGATCTGCGTGTTCCCCTCATCATCGGGCGCGAGGAACGCGAGCCGGCTGCCATCGGGAGACCAGCGCGGCGAGGACCCGTCCACGAGGTGGCGCGGGCGGCTCCCGTCCGCATTCACGATCCAGATCGACGACTCCCACGCATCGTTCATCTTGTCGACCCACAGACGCTCATAAACGACGGCGCCGCCATCCGGCGAAATCCGCGGGTCCTGGACGCGCTCCCAGTCGAGCCAGGACTCGAGCGCGAGCGGGCCGTTCGCTTCCTGCGCGACCAGCGCCGAGCCGGGGATCGCGAGGCTGCAGAGGACGCCAAATGCACAGAACGCTGCAAGGGTGGCGGGAATGCGGAAGAGGGCGCGGCGGGAAAGGGGGGCGCGCGTGTCCATGGGTACCTCCTGGTGTGATGGGCGCAGGGCCTTTCGGAACATGGGACGCACCTCGCCGCGTGCATAGAGCGGGCGTCGGCGCGCGCGCCCCCATGCCCCCCGAAGTCCCGCGTCTTATGTTGCAGAGCAGCCCGTGGAGGGCATTAGCTGCGGGCTGCCAGTGAACGACCGCCGCGCGCGATGCGGCGACCCATAACACGGGAGGTTTCCGTGACGACTCGCCCGCCCACCGATGCGACCCGCATGCCCGACCGCCGCCGATTCCTCAAGCGTGCCGCCGCTGGCGCCGCCCTTGCGGCAACCCCGGCCTGGACGCGGGCGCCGTCGAAGCCCGGTCTCCGCCTCGAGGAACTGTCGGCACGGCGGGACTTCATGGGGACGGAGGACGAGTCCTTCTGGGAGATGGTGAAGTCCCAGTTCCCACTCCGTCCCGGACTCGTTCTCGTGAACGCGGCGAATCTCTGCCCCTCGCCGTGGCCGGTGCAGGAGGCCGTGTTCGGGTACACGCGCGACATCGACCGGGACGCCTCGTTCCACAACCGGGCCAAGTTCAACGCGCTCGCGGAGAAGTCCGTGGAGGCGCTCGCGCGGCTGCTGGGCGCCTCGTCCGAGGAGATCGTGATCACCCGCAACACCTCCGAGAGCAACAACACCGTCATCAACGGGCTCACGCTGGGCGCGGGAGACGAGGTCGTGCTGTGGGATCAGAACCATCCCACGAACAACGTGGCGTGGGACGTCCGGGCGGACCGCTGGGGCTACAAGGTGATCCGCGTGGCGACGCCGCCGGCGCCCGAGACGGAGGACGAACTGATCGACGCCTTCGTGAGCGTCTTCACCGACCGGACGCGGGTGCTCGCGGTCACGCAGATCTCGAACATCTCGGGGGTCGAGCTGCCGGCGCGGCGTCTGTGCAGCATCGCACGCGACCGCGGCATCTACGTGCACATGGACGGGGCGCAGAGCTTCGGCGCGGTGGGAGTCGACCTCCACGCCATGGGCTGCGACTCGTACACCGGGAGCGCCCACAAGTGGTTCTGCGGACCCAAGGAAGCCGGGGTCCTCTACGTCCGGGCCGACCGGGTCGCGGAGTTGTGGCCGAGCGACGTCGGCGTGGGATGGGAGGGCGCGGTCGCGGGAGGCGGAGCCGACAAGTTCGGCACGTACGGCCAGCGGGACGACGCCGCGGTGGCGGGCGTGGGGACGACGGTGGAGTTCCACGAGGCGATCGGGCCGGCGGCGATCGAGGCCCGCATGCGCGCCCTCGCGACCGGGCTCAAGGCGGCGATCCGCGAGCGGATCCCCGGCGTGAAGTTCCACACGTCCGACGTACCGGGCCTCGGCGGGGGCGTGGTCATCGCCGAACTGGGGGTCGACGACCACACGGAGATCTACAACCGGATCTACGAGGAGCACGGCGTCGCAGGCGCACTCCGCCGGGGCGTGTTCCCGGGCATCCGTCTCTGCCCGCACATGTACAACACGATGGCGGAGATGGAGCAGATCGCCGATGCCCTCGCCCGATCCGCCTAGCAGGCCAACCGGAGCCCAAAAGGCTCAAAGCGTCGAAAGTCCTTTACGTTCACTGTGGCGATCTGCGCTCCTTCCCCGAGCGCGGTGGCCGCGATCATGCAGTCGAGCAGCGACCCCCGTCGCCGCCCGGAATCGTTGAACAGACGAGCGGCCAGGGCGGCTTCTCCAGGCGTGAATTCGGTGGGCGGACCGATCAGGTCAGCCGCGAGTTCAAGCGCGGAGGAGCGCAGCGGCCCGCAGAGGAACTCCGCCCAGGCCACGGCGCTCATTCCCAGCACCTCGCCGTCGGAGATCCAGCTTCTCAACTCCTGATCCTGCGCCGATCCCGCTACGAGGGCGCGGATCAGGAAACTGGTGTCCAGATGGATCACCCTTCGCCGGCCGTGATACCGGCGCGCTGAGCGCGTCGCTCCTCCCCGACTTCGCGCTCCCATGCGGCGAGATCGAGGCTGCGTTCACGGACGGCCGTCTGCAGTCGGTCGAGCGCCGCGAGAGGACCGTCCTCCCGTGTCGCATCCTCGTCCGCCGCCGCTTTGATCGCCCGTCTCAGAACTTCCGACTTGGAGACCTTCCAGCGACGCGCGAGCGCTTCGAGAGTTCGCACTGAGGCTACATCGAGCGAATACGTGGACTTGATCGTAGTGGTGGCCATGCGTGCATGGTATGGCCATACCCTGTCGGACGTCAAGGAGATGGGAGAAGGCTGCTAGAGTTCGCCGCGGTTCTTCGCCCAGACCGCGTAGTGGCAGGCGCGGGCGGTGAGGGCCATGTAGGTGAGGGATGGGTTCTGGCAGGCGGATGAGGACATGGCCGCGCCATCGATGACGAACAGGTTCGGCGCGTCCCATGCCTGGTTGTGACCGTTGAGGACGGAGGTCGCCGGATCCCGCCCCATGCGAGCCGTCCCCATTTCGTGGATCGTGAGCCCCGGCGCGGTGAGATCCGTGAGCAACTCAACGTCCGTTCCGCCACCGGCTTCCAGCATTTCCGCGGCGCGGTCCGCGCTGTCCCGCATCATCCGGCGCTCGTTGTCGCTCCACTCGCAGTGGATGCGGAGGGCAGGGATCCCCCACGCATCGACCCGTTCCGGATCGAGTTCAATGTAGTTCTCCTCGCGCGGGAGGCACTCGCCGAAGGCGCCGAGTTCGAACTCCCAGACGCCGGGTTCGGTGAGCTGGCGCTTGTAGTCGGCCCCGAAGCCCGGCATGTCGAGGCCGCGACTCCAGCCCTGCCGGGTGGACCAGCCCTGGTAGCCGTAGCCCCGGACGAAGTCGGGCGAGGGCTCCGTCACGTTCCGGAAGCGGGGGATGTAGATCCCGTTCGGACGCTCGCCGGTGTAGCCGTGGTTCTCCCAGCCGGGGAACTTCGCCTTTGCCCCGGTGCTCATGGTGTGGTCCATGAGATAGCGGCCGAGGGCGCCGCTGGAGTTCGCGAGCCCGTTCGGGAAATCGGCGGACGTCGAGTGAAGGAGGATGCGGGTCGACTCCAGGGCCGAGGCGCCGAGCATGACGATCTCCCCGAAGAACTCCAGATCCTCTCCCGTCTGCCGGTCGATGACCCGCACCCCGGTGACGCGCCCGCGGGCGGGGTCCCAGATCACGCTGTGCACCACGCTGTCCGGCCGCAGGGTCATGCGCCCGGTGGCTTGGGCGGCGGGGAGGGTGGCGCTGAGCGAACTGAAGTAGCTCCTGGTGCGGCAGCCGCGGTGGCAGGGACCGCAGTAGTGGCAGGCGCTCCGCCCCCGGTGATCGCGGGTGAGGACGGCCGTGCGCCCGATCGTCATCATCCGGGTGTCGCCGAAGTCGCGCGCGATCGCCTCCTTCACCGCGTTCTCGACGCAGGTCATCTGCATGGGCGGCAGGAAGACGCCGTCCGGCAGCTGCGGAACGCCCTCCACCCGGCCGCTGATGCCGACGAACTCCTCAACGTACGAATACCACGGCGCGAGGTCCGCGTAGCGGATCGGCCAGTCGACTCCGATCCCGTCGCGGGCGTTGGCCTCGAAATCGAGATCGCTGAGGCGGTAGGACTGGCGCGCCCACATGATCGAGCGCCCGCCGACGTGGCGGCCCCGGATCCACAGAAAGGGTTTCTCGTCGGGGGTCGTGTATGGGTTCTCGACGTCGTTGACGAAGAACTTCCGGCCCATCTCGTCGCAAGCGTAGCACTCGCGCTGCACGGGCTGCTCGGCGGCGAGCGCCTTGCGGTCGTTCCAGCCGCGGTACGGCATGCGGTATGGGGGCACGTGCTCGGTGTAGTCCCGCTCGGGGACGATCATGGGCCCCGCCTCGAGCACGAGCGTGCGGAGGCCGAGTTCGGTGAGTTCCTTGGCGGCCCAGCCGCCGGTGATCCCCGATCCGACGACGATCGCGTCCCAGACCTCCTGGCGACTCACTGCTGCTCTCCGGAGCGGCTCTGCCGGCTGCGCCGTGCGCCCGGCCGGCCTTCGCCGGTGCCATACTGGTCGAGGATGACGCACCCCTCGAAGGCGCCGGGGATGATCCGGTATCCCAGCGAGCGCAGGCCGGGCTGCGAGGTGAAGTAGCCGGCGAGCGTGAAGCGCTTCATGTCGTAGAAGAAAGTCTGCGTCTCGTCGAAGGCGGGATCCCGGCGGCGGCGGTCGAGGTCCTCGTCCAGCCGCGCCACGAGTGCGGTCTGCTGAGCCGGGGTGCAGTCGGCGAAGTCGGCGCCGTGGGCCGCCCGGGCAAGGGGGTCCACCTCGTCCAGGCCGGCGAGGAAACGGTCGCGGTCCGACGCGTCCAGCCAACCGGTCAGGAGGGCATCGACGAATGCGGTAACGCCCGCCTCGCTCGCGCCGGGCGTGTCGGTCCGGGGGATAATGACCTCGGCGAGCGCCGTCACCGTCCGCGCCTGCGCGGTCGTGAGCGTCGCGGGCGGCGCGCCGCCGACCGGGCCGGCCACCGACCGGATGCGCTGCCCGAGCGCCAGGGCCTCCGCCACCGCGCTCCCCGGCGCCAGCAGCGGCGCGCCCGCGGCCACACCGATGATTTCGAGAGCCCTGCGCCGTCTCACAGTCGGTCCTCCCAGCCCGCATCGACGCGCGCGGACGGCGGAGGCGCCGCCGCGCCCCGCATAATAGGCCCGGCGGCCCGCGGCAAAAGCCCCGCTACGTTCGACGCCGGCCGGGGCGCGCGACATATTGCGCGCATGGACAGACGAAGATTCGTGCAGCACTCGCTCGGCGCCGGACTCCTCCTCGCCGGCGCCGGACGCGCGGTGCCCGCCGCGGCCCGGACCCTCACCGGGGCCCGCACGCTCCCCGACGCGTGGGGGCTCCAACTCTACACGGTGCGCTCGCTGATGGCGCGCGATGTCGAGCGGACGCTCGCGTCGGTCGCCCGCATCGGCTACGGCGAGGTGGAGTTCGCCGGCTATTTCGGCCGCTCGCCCGTCGAGATCCGGACCGCGCTGGAAGCGGAAGGCCTCACGGCCCCCGCCGCCCACCTGTCGCTCGAGGAACTCCGGTCGGGCTTCGACGAGGCCGCCGCGGCCGCGGCCGAGATCGGACACCGTTACCTCGTCGTCCCCTACCTCGGGGGTTCCGAGCGCCCAGGAAACGACGGCGCCACGGGATCGGCCCTCGTGGACGGATACCGGCGGCTCGCGGACGAGTTCAACGGGCTCGGGGCGCGCTGCCGCGAGGCCGGGCTCATGTTCGGCTACCACAACCACGACTTCGAACTCGAGGAGGTGGACGGCCTCCGTCTCCTCGACGTCATGATCGAGAACACCGACCCCGAACTCGTCACCTACGAGGTAGACTTCTACTGGCTCGTGCACGGCGGCGCCGACCCGTTCGACTACTTCAGCCGTTACTCCGGCCGCTTTGAACTCTGCCACGTGAAGGACCGCACGGAGGATGGCGAGATGGCCGACGTGGGCGCGGGCGTCATCGACTTCGCGGCGATCTTCGGGCGCTCGGAGGAGGCGGGGCTCATCCACTACTTCGTCGAGCACGACCAGCCCGGCGATCCGATGGGGTCGGTGCGCGCGAGCTTCGAGCACCTCGACGCGCTCGATGCCTGATCCGGCCACGCCCCGGCGCCGGAAGCCGGTCAGCCGCCGGGACGCCCTGCGCGCGACCGGCGCCGCCTCGCTCGGCCTGCTCGTCGGCGGCACGGCGAACTCGGCATCGGCGCTCGCCCACGCGTCCCGAGGGTCAGGTGCCGGCGCCCCCGGCGCGCGCCGGTCCGTCAACGCCATCACGCAGTCCGTGGCGCGCTGGTGCTTCGAGGAGATTCCTCTCGTCCCCTTCTGCCGGGGCGTGGCCGACATGGGCCTCACCGCGATGGATCTGCTCACGGTCGAGGAATGGCCTGTCGCGCACGACCACGGTCTCACGGTCTCGTGCGGCGATGTGGCGGCCGGGACGATAGAGGACGGCCTCAACGAGACGAAGAACCACGCCGGCATCATCGAGGCCTTCGAGCGCCACATCCCGCACGCCGCGCGCGTCGCGGTCCCCAACGTGATCTGCTTCTTCGGCAACCGCCGCGGCATGGAGAACGGCGTCGGGATCGAGAACTCCATCCGCTGCCTCGAGGCGTGCGCCCCCATCGCCGAGTCCGAGGAGGTGACGATCCTCGTCGAGGTCCTCAACTCGAAGCCCGGAGGGCACGTCGACTACATCGGCGACCGCATGGACTACGCGCTCGAGGTCATCCGGGCCGTCGACTCGCCCCGCGTGAAGATCCTCTACGACATCTATCACATGCAGATTATGGAAGGGGACATCATCCGCACGCTGACGGACGCGAGCCCCTGGATCGGCCATTACCACACCGGCGGGGTTCCGGGGCGGGCCGAGATCGATGACACGCAGGAACTGAACTATCCCCCGATCGTCCAGGCGATCGCGGACACGGGCTTCGAGGGCTTCATGGCCCACGAGTTCATCCCGCGGAGCGGCGACGCCCTGCGCTCGCTGCGCGAAGCCGTGGAGCTGTGCGCCATCTGACGGACTGCTAGCCGGCCGCGGGCACCTCCGCCTGACCGGCGTCGGGCCTCCGGGCCAGGACCGCCTGCTTCCGTCCCAGCCACAGCGCGATCAGCAGCCACAGTCCGGCCAGCGGGACCATGGTCAGCGCGAGCGCGGAGCTTCCCAGCCCCAGCGCGCGCAGTCCGGCGAATGACCACACCCCGATCTGGTCGCCCGCCCGGTAGACGAAGAGGTCGTTGAAGTTCTTCGCCTTGTACTTGTCCCGGCGCGGAAGGACCGTGTAGAGCACCTCCCGCGTCGGCACCGCGAGCGCGAAGTTCCCGGCCCTCCGCAGCACCTGGAACACGACGAACACCGCGAACGCCGGCACCGCTCCCAGCGCCAGGAAGCCGAGGACGCTGAGCACGGGCAGGATCCCGAGCGCGAGGCGCACGCCGAGCCACTTCAGGATGCGGCCCGTCAGGAAGAGCTGCGTGCAGAGCGTGAGGATGTTCACCGAGAGGTCGATGCGCGCGAAGACCGAGGTCCGCTCCGCCCCGGTCGCGAAGGTGCGCGAGATGATGTCCGCCTGGATGTTGTAGAGGAAGGTGGAACCGATCGTGAACAGCAGCATGAAGGCGCCGATCCCGAGCAGGTAGGGAGACGCCAGCACCCGCCGGATCCCCTCCAGCGCCGAGCCCCCGATCACCTCGTCCGTCGCACTCCCGGCCGCCGAACCCCCGGCCGCCACCGGGGAGGCCGCGCAGCGCGAATCGAGCGCCTTGAGGCAGACGACCGCGCCCTCGAGCAGGAGCACCGAGAACAGGAGGAGCGTCGCGGGCGACAGGAACCCGACCAGGAAGGCCGTGATCGCGGACCCCACGATCCCCCCCACGGTGCCGCCGACGCCGATGAGGCCGAACAGGCGGCGGCTCTGGCGTTCCCGGAAGATGTCGGTCATGAACGACCAGAAGACGGAGA
>VXMQ01000168.1 GCA_009841015.1 Candidatus Palauibacter denitrificans
CCAGCCAGAGGGCGACGCCGTCCGAGGTCGTTCGCGTGAAGGCGAAGCCGTCGCCCGCAGGTGACCAGAGCGGTGGTCCCAGGCCGTCCTCGGCGCCGCTTACGTCGCGCGTGTCGCCGCCGTCCAGGTCGACGACCGAGAAACGCACGAATGGCGGCGCGGCGTGCATGCCGTTGGTGACCGGACTGATCCGGCGTCCGGCCAGCCGCAGCATCGGCGCGGCCAGATCCGCGATCCCGGGCATGCTCTCGCTGTATGCGAGGATCATCCGGTCACCGGACGGACTCATCACCGCCTGCGGGAACGGGGGAGCCTCCAGGATGTCGACGACGTCCGGAGGTGGTGTACGGTAGGCTTCCTGCGCGGCCAACCGGTCGGATGGCGGCAAAAGCAGGGTGGCGAGTGCGACGAGTGCGACGCGTGCAAAGATGGGGGCGGCGAAGCGACGGATCGACATGGTGCAAGCTCCCGCGCGGATGGGTCCCGTTACGCTCATAGTAGACTCGGCGAGCCGGGCGTGACAGCGATCGGCGCAGGGCGGTCGTGCCGCTACGTCAGCACGCCAGCGGTTCCCTCGGTGCCCCCCCGCGCGTTCCCGCTGGAACGTTTCGCGAGCGCGCGGGATCCCGGATGCAACCCTCCAGGGAGAGCAGTTGTCTGTGAGATGTGTTGATTTTTCAGCACACATGCGCCAGGTTCGACTCGCCGGCGGGGATTTGGCCCTCGGAGAGGTTTTGGGAGACGTCGCAGGGGACGGAGGACGATCGCTGTGAGCCCACTTGCGGAGCTGAGCAGACGAGAGCGCGAGGTCATGGACCTCGTGTACGAACTGGGGCACCCGACGGCGGCGCAGATCCGGGAGCACATGGCGGATCCTCCGACGTACTCCGCCGTGCGCTCGATCCTCCGGGGGCTGGTGAACAAGGGACACCTGGTGAGTGAATCCGACGGTCCCCGCTACCTCTATTCGCCCACCATGCCGGCCCTGCGCGCCCGCCGCTCGGCCATGCGCCGCGTGCTGAAGACCTTCTTCGGCGACTCGGTGGAGGGAGCCGTGGCCACGCTGCTCGAACTGCGCGAGGGCGGCCTCTCACCGGAAGAGCACGCCCGCCTCCAGGAGATGATCGAGAAAGCGACGGAGGAGGGACGTTGAGCCCGGTCGTGCTGATCGCCCAGGTCACGCTCCTGCTCCTGCTGGCGCTCGCGCTGGCGTGGTTCATGCGGCGGGGATCACCGAGGACACTGCATCTGCTGTGGACGGCGACGTTCGCTCTCGTCCTCGTGCTCCCCGTCCTCGGCTTCGTGGGTCCCGCGTGGGAGATACCGCTCCTGCCGGTCCGCGGCGGCGAGTCGGCGGCCGCGATCGAGGGTGCCACTTCCGCGACCTTCGACCCCGCCCTTGGCCCCTCCGGCCTGATCGCGACGCTGGAGGTCGCCGGAATGCGGGAGGCCCTCGTCCAGGCCGAGCGGGCCCGGCTGGCCGCGCGCGGGGATGCGGCGGGGAGCGCCACGGGCGCGGCTACGCGGCGCTCCATCGTCCGGGTCGCGTGGATCGTGTGGCTGGTCGGCTGCGTCTTCTCCCTGATCTCGCTAGCCTTCGCCGCGCTCCGGCTCCGGCAACTGGTGCGGACGGCCCGGCGCGGCCGCGACCCCGAATGGGTGAGCGCGGCCGCGACGCTGCAACGCCGGATCGGCCTCCGCCGCGACGTTCGGCTGCTGTCCGGCGAGGCGGTGGCGACGCCGATGACGGGCGGGCTGTGGCGTCCGGTGATCCTGCTTCCGGCTTCGGCCGCGACGTGGAGCCCGGAGCGGCGGGCCGTGGTCCTCACGCACGAACTCATCCATGTGCGCCGGCGGGACGCGTTCCGCCAACTGATCCGCCGGGTCGTCCTCGCCCTGTATTGGTTCCATCCCTTCGCGTGGATCGCCTCGCGCCGCGCCGGGCTCGCGAGCGAGAAGGCCTGCGACGAAGAGGTGCTCGCCCTCGGCGCCCGGCCCTCGGACTACGCCCGGCACCTCCTCTTTCTGGCCGCCGGTTTTCCCCGCGGCCCGAGGGCGCTGGCGCTCCCCCTGGCGCACCCCATCGTCCACCCTTCGCAGCTCGAGCGAAGGATCACGTCCATTCTCGCGCGCCGGCGTCCCCGTCCCAGCCTCGTGCGCGCGGTCCTGACGCTCGCGGTTCTCGGTATGGCGGGCGTGTCCGTCGCCGCCGCGCGCCCGGTCCCGGTCGGCGAGGAAGCCGCCGCCATCTCGGAGCCCGCCCCCCAGGCCTTCTCAATCGCCGCCGACGCCCGGCGGGAGCCTGCGCGCGAGCGATCTGCCCGCGAGGCCGCGTTCGCCGCCGCCCGGGCCGCCGCCGTTCGCGCCGCGACGCCCCCCGCCGCCGGCACGCCTTCATCCGGCGCCCCGCGCGACGTGGAGTGCATCGCGTCCTCCGATTCGATTCGGTCGTTCGCCTTTCGGGGTGGCGGCAGGGTGGCGCCGAACTGGAAGTGGACGGATGGGCGATTCACGATGGCGAGACGCGTCGAGGGACTGTTGCTCTGCATGCGCGGTGCCGGCGATGTCACGCTGAACGACGCGGGCACCGAGGTCCGCTCGCTGGGCGACGACAGTTGGCTCGTCATCGAATCGACGGGCGAGCGGACGCACCGCCTCGCGATCACCGGCGGGCCGGAAGGCATCGCGCACGAATGGAGCGTCGACGGCGTCCACCAACCCTTCAACGCGGAGGCCCGCCGATGGCGCGACCTGATGTTCACCCTCATGAACCACTATCAGGACGTGTGGTTCTCCACGACGGGCGGAGTCCTGCTGTACGGCCGGATTTCCGGATACCGCGACGAACTCTCGAACCTGCGGTCCGCCCTGCGCGACGCGCAGCCGGAGGAAGCGCTCCGCGAACTGGCGCAGGATCTCGTGGCATGGGAGATGGGGCTCCGCCGCATCACGGAGAGGATCCGGCGCTCCGATCTCGACCCCTCACTCACGGACATCGCGGAACGGATCGCGAACATCGACTTCGGCGTGGCCGGTCTGATGACAGAGGTCGAGGCGTCCGACCTCGAACGCGAACTCCTCGAGGTCTCGAAACTGATCAAGCGCGATGCCGAAAGCCCGGGTTTGGAGCAGCGGCTGGAGGAGGCGGAGCGTTCGCTTCGGGATGTGCTCGACGAACTGCAGAGGGCGACCCGATGACAGCCGGCGCGCGGCGACGCCTTGGGGCCGGATTCGTGGCGGTTCTCGCCGCGTTCGGTTTCCACGCACGGACGGCAATCGCGCAGGAGGTCGTGGATCTCCCCGCCGAGGATCGCATGCTCTCCCCCGATCTCGAACTCGTGTACAGCGTCGGGTCCGCCGCGGCGGAGGCCGCGTGGGCGGAGTTCTCGTCCATCCCGAGCCTGTGGTTCGATGGCTCGGGGAACCTCCACCTCATGGACCAGACGGCAGCGCTCTCGGGCCGGACACGCATCGTCGTCGTGGATCCCGCGGGCGGGCTCGTGACCGAGTTCGGGCGCGCCGGCGATGGTCCCGGCGAGTTCCGGGCCCCGAGGCAGATGGTTGTGTGGGCCGACGGGAGCACGCTGGTCCAGGACATCATGCACATGGGGTATCACGTCTTCGCCCCGGGCGGCGAGTTCGAGCATATGCTCGGGATGGAACTGGGCAGCGATATGCGTCCGGAGCGCACCGGAGTCCGAAGCGCCGTCGGCGGCGCCCGGGACAGGCCGACCGGCGAGGAGGCACGGGCCATCCGGCGCTTCGACCTGTCATCGGGCGAGGTGTCGGAGCAACCGCTGGTGGAGGCCTGGGCGCCCCGCGCGTTGGAGGAGCGAGACCACGAAGCTGACGACCCGGAGGCGATGGGGTCGCGCCCCGAGTGGGGGTTCGAGCCGGGGCTGCTGTTCGACGTGCTGCCCTCGGGTGGGGTCGCGTTCTCGGACTCGTCGGCCTACGCGATCAAGCTCACCGATCCTTCCGGCGCGGTGTCGCGTATCCTGCGCCGGCCCATCCGGCCGCTCCCGGTCACGGAGTCCATGCGGCGAGAGGAGCGCGAACGCCGTCTGGAGCGGGTGCGAAATCCGATCATGACGGGCTCCAGATCGCCCGAGGCGATGGCGGCGATGGATTTCCTCATGGGGGGGCGGAGGCAAGCGGTTGAAAACATGCGGTTCCATCCGGAGGTGCCCGTGCTCGCGGCCGTCCGCACGACGTGGGACGGTGCGCTGTGGATCCAGCGGAGCGCCGAGCCGGGCGTCGAAGAGCCGGGCCCCGTCGACGTGCTCGCGCCGGACGGCCGCTACGTGGGCACGCTCGCGCCGGATGCCCTCCGCATGCCGCGCGCCTTCGGCCCGGGCGGCCTGGTCGCCTTCGTCGAGCCCGATGAATTCGACGTCCCCGTCATCACCGTACGGCGCCTGCCGCCCGAGATTCGCTGAGCCCCGGAATCGACCTGGAGACGTTCCCGCGGGAACGTCGCGCTACCGCCCCAGCACTTCCGCGATAGCGCCGTGGCGGTATTCGAAGATGCGCTCGAGGTCGGGGCGCACGAACCACCGGTCGATCAGCGCGCCGCCCGGGACCGCGTACGTGACGTGGTCCTCCACCCGCGTGCCCCCGTCCTCCTCACGGAAGCGGTGTTCGTGGATCCACTTCCGATACGGGCCGCGGCGCTGCTCGTCGATGAAGCCGTGCGGCGGATCCCAGCGCGTGATCTCGCTCCGCCAGCGGAGGGGGATGCCGCGCAGCCGCAGCCGGTAGTCGATCAACGTACCCACGCGCATTTCTAACGGGGCCGGCGTGAGGACCCGAAACCCCATGAAGGGCGGTGTGATCCGCTCCAGGTTGTGGGCGTCGGAGAAGAACGCGAAGGTCCGCTCCAGCGGGCTGGGCACCCACTGGGAAGCACCGAAGATGCGGTCGCGAGACGTTCCCGCGGGAACGCCTATGGCGCGCCCGCGGCCAGGAGCTTGCGGTGCATGCCGCGCACGTTGAGTTCGCGCCAGTCGTCGTAGCGGTCCCAGTGGCTGTAGTCCTCCATTAGGACCGTCTCGGCGGTTTCGTCCTCGCCCAGTCCCGCCTCGACGGCGGCCCGCACGGCCGCGTCCAGATCCCGGTAGTAGGTGAGTTGCCGCTCGATCGCGGCCCGGTCGCCCGGCGGGCCGTGCCCGAACACGATCGTCTCGAACGGGATCTCGAGCAGGCCTTCGATCGCGTCGAACTGGTCGGGGAAGTGGAAGCTGCCGAGGTCCTGGTACCCGAACCGGTCGCGCGCCACGAAGTCCACCGCGAAGGCGAGGCTGTGCGCCGGCAGGAAGCCCACCGCGATGTCGTCGCTGTGGCTGCGGCCCAGGTAGTGGAGTTCGATCTCGCCGCCCGCGAGCGTCATGGTCTCGTCGAAGGTGTCCGTGGGCGGGGGAAGGTCGGGGTTCGCGGCCTCCCTGAGCGGCGCGTCCGCGTTCCGGTGGGCGTAGATGGGAACGTCCGCCCCGAACGCTTCGCGCAGCACCTCGGCGCCCGTCGCGTGGTCCGCGTGGTTGTGGCTGTAGACGATGGCCGCGAGTTCGGCTCCCGGCGCGACCCGGCGGATCTCCTCCGCGTAGGTGGCGGCCGCCTCGACGGAGATCGGATCGAAGGCGAACACGCCCTCTGAAGTGACGGCGAACAGGGCGTTGTGTCCGATCCAGCGGAACTGGTACACGCCCTCCGCGACCTCGGTCGTCTCGAACTGCGGCGGCGCGTCGGCGGCCGCGGCCTCTGCGCCCCCGGCGGGTTCATCGGACGGCGCCTCTCCTCCTCCGCAGGCAACCCACGACAGCGAAGCGCCGAGCGCGACGAGCGAGAGCGGGGAGATCCGAGGGATCCAGGGAATCGATGTGCCGGAGATCGGGTCGGGAGCGAGCTTGCGAATCATATCTACTACCTCCATAGTAGCTGGCGCGGAATACCCCGGCGGAGACGGGACCGGGCGCCGCGCCCACACTCGAACAAACCTAAGCCGCGACGGGGGGCTGCCAAGATGCTGCAGAGGGCTGCCGGGATGAGGCGGACGTCAAGATGTAAGGCCGGCCGTGCACCGCAGGGCGCGGTGGGGGTCGCGGCCGGGTTCGCAGCCCGGTTCGCCGCCGGGTTGATGGCGGTGCTTGGGGCGGTGATTGGGGCGGTGCTCGGAGCAGCCCTCGACGCTGCCGGCCTGCACGCCCAGGAGACGGTCGACCTTCCCGGCGAGGATCGTTCCCTCTCGCCCGACCTCGAGCTCGTGTACGCCATCGGATCCGCCGCCGCGGCCGCCGAGTGGGAGGAGTTCACGTCCATCTCCGGCGTCGCCTTCGACGGCGCGAGCAACCTCTATCTCCTGGACGGGACCCGGATGGAGTCCAGCGC
>VXMQ01000213.1 GCA_009841015.1 Candidatus Palauibacter denitrificans
GCTCGGCCTGGCGGAAGTTCCGGTCGAAGGGACGGATCTCGACGAAGTAGATGTCGGAGCTTTCGACCCCGCCGCCGGGGCCGCCGGCACGCAGGTCGGTCGCGCGGGCGTAGTAGGAGAGGACGTCGCCCGGCTCGAGGCCGAACTCCTCGAGAAAGAAGGTGTGTCCGCCGGAGAGCTGCGTGGTGCCGCCGCGGGCCGTGCCGTGGAGCACGCGGGACGACTCCTCCCCGCCGTTCACCGAGTAGAGGAGTTCGACCTGCCCGAGACCGAAGTCGTCCTCGGCTTCGACCTCCACGTAGAGTTCCTCGATCGGCGAAAGGCGCGTGTCCCGTCCGGGCTCGGCGATCCGGACCCCCGGCGGCTGGTCGTCGAGCGGTTCGACGAGGTAGTCGGGGGAGCCGATGACGAAGCGGTTGCCCGGACCCATGAACTCGAGGCGGTAGAAGGTCTCGCCGGTCACCGTGAAGCTCGTCTCGAACGCGCCGTCCACGGGTTCGAGCGCCGTCCCCTCCTCCTCGCCGTCGAACGCGAGCCGCGCCGCCTCCGTCGCCATCGTCGGCGTCACGCGAAGACGGACCTCCGTTCCGCGCAGCACCGCGATGTCGCCTCCATCCTCGACCGTGCGCGGGCTCAATCCGGTGTAGGCGGGGAAGCGGTACTCGAGGTCGATCCGGTCCACGTAGGGGAGGTCCGCGACCTCGATGGTGAAGACGGGCGACCGGACGCCCTCGGAGGTCACCGTGTAGTCGGTGGGCTCGTCGAGGTCGAAGAGGAGGATCTCGAATGCGGCGTCCTCCGCGGCCGGCGTCATGAAGTAGCGTTCCCACACCTCCGACTCGCCGCGCCGGACGGCGACCTCCACTTCGTCCGTCTCGAACCCCTGCGGGAACGCGCGCACGAGTTGATCCGAGCCGCGGGCGATGAGCGCGTCGCCGGGCTCCACCGTGATCGCATAGGGATTCGCGGCGTCGGCCGTCTGCCAGGGGCTAAGGAGGAGCGAGCCCGCCGTGCCCTGGAAGGCGGGACCGAAGAGGGCGACGAGCAGCACGGCCGAGGCGACGCCCGCGAACCAGGCGGTCGAACGGCGCAGCCGGTCGCGCTCGACGCGGCGCCCCCGATCCACGCGGCGGGCGCGCCGGGCCGCGACCTCCAGCAGGCGCGCATCGAGGCCGGAGGGGGCGCCCGGCGACCCGGCGCGCTCGATGGCCGCGAGGAACGCCGCCTTGAGCGACGGTTCATGCTCCTCCAGGTAAAGCGCGACCTGCGCGTCGGAGACCCGGCGCAGGAGCGGGCGCACGACGAACCAGGCGACGAGGCCCGCGGCGGCGGCCCAGAGCAGGATGCGGAAGACGAGCACCGCGCCGTCGTCGAAGCGCAGCCGGTCGATCCCGAAGGTCGCGACGAAGAAGACGGCGAAGCCGATCCCCAGCGTCACGGCGACGCCCTGGATGAGCTGGCGCATGCGCCAGCGGCGCCTCACGTCGCGGACGATGCCGAGCAACTGGTGCTCCGTGTTCCGCGTCTTCGCCCATCGCTGCATCGTCATCCTCCCTTACTTCCGGCTTCATGCCAGGCTCCGGCCCGGCCCCGGTCTCAACTCGTCAGGCGCCTGCCAGCCCGGACACGGGACGTTGGCGCGTCCAGCGGTTCGCGAGCACGCTCTCCACCCCCAGCACGAGCGCCGCGAGCAGCAGGAGCACCCACCAGAGTTCGGCGCGCCGCGGGACTGTTTCCCCGCCAGCGGTCGCACCGCTCTCTCCGGCCTCTCCCGCCGCCGGCGCGACGCCCGCCACGGCTTCCACCACGCGCTCCGTCGCCACCGGCGCCAGGTCAGATTCGGTGATCCGGGGGTTCACCGCCACGGTCGTGGCGCGGCCGGCGTCGTCCCGGAGCGCCACCTGGTAGAAACCCGCGCGCGGAAACTCGATCCACGTCGGCCCTTCGCTGACCTCCACCGGCTGCCGGTCGCCGTCCGGATCCACGAGGACCCACTCGGCCTCGTCCCCGGCGAGCCCCGCGGCGCCGGTCCCGCCCGGTCCGCCCGGTCCGACAAGAGCCGTGAGTTCGAGTACGCCCCCGGCTTCGATCCAGCGGTCCGGCTCGCGGTATCCCGTGGCGTGCAGCGCCAGCCGGTGCACGAAGGGCAGGAAGACGGGCTGCAGCGCGAGGTCGTTCCAGTAGCGGTCGAGGGTCGACGTCCACACCAGCACGCGCCCCTCGCCCAACGAATGTTCGAGCAGGGCGGGTTCCCCGCTGTCGAAGCGGGCCACCACCGCCGTGCCCCCGGCGGGCTCGAGGCTCCAGAGCCGGTCGAAGCGCGCGCCCGAGAAGTCCCCGCTGCGGGGACCCGAGAACACCTCGAACACCGGGTGGTCGTAGTCGAGCCACGACAGCCGGCGGCCGTCCGCGGCATCCACGAGGGAGCCCGGTCCGGCGCCGAGCAGTTCCAGTCCGGCGTCGGACCATCGATTCATGCTCGCATCCCGCCCGAGGACGATGAGCAGGCCCCCGCCGTCGCTCACCCACTCGCGCAGCCGGCCGGCCCGGCCCGCGTCGGCGAGGTCCGCGTCGTTGAGGATCGCGAAGTCCGCCGACGAGAGCGTGCCGGCGTCGAGACCCGCGGCCGGCGCCCGCGACGTCTCGATGCGGGGCGCGTCGCCGATGCGGAGGGCGCGCTCGAGAAAGAGGCTCCCGTCGGACGCCCTGCGGTTGTTCTCCAGGATCAGCGTGCGCAAACCCGCCTCGGGCGCCGCCATGAAGCGGAACTCGTTGTCGATGGCCAGCCCGTCCTCCGGAACGGTGAGGCGCCCGCGGCTCCGGCCTTCCGGCAGGGCGAGGTCGTCGAACACCGCCGTGCCCACGCCGCGCGGCGGCATGTCCACCGAGACCGTCGCCACCGTCCGCCCGGCGATCTCCAGCGACACCGGGAGCCGCTCCACCGGCGCGTCGCCCATGTTCGCGAGCCGGGCCAGGAGCCGGACACGCCCGTCGGACGCCGCTCGCACCGCCGCCTCAGCCAGCGCCACGTTCGCGGCCTCCTCCGGCGCGACGCTCGCCGCCCGCAATGCGACTCCGTCGGGAAGCCGCACCCGACCACCGTCTTCCCACCCCGTGCGCTGGAAGTCCGAGACGAGCGCCACCTCGCGCGTCCGGTCCTCGGACTCCGCGAGGATCCGCCCCGCCAGCTGGATTCCCGCTTCGAGCCGCGTGCCGAGGTCGGTCGGTGACAGATCCGCGAGCGCCTCCCGCGCGGCCACGAGGTCGAGCGTCAGCGGCACCCGCTCCCGCGCCCGCTCGTCGAACGTCGCCACCGCCACACGATCCCCCTCACCGAGACCGTCGATGACGGCGCGCGCCGAATCGAGCGCCGCCTCCCAGCGCCCCTCGTAGCCCAGGCTCGCCGACACGTCCAGCAGGACGACGACGTCGCGGGCCGAACCGGCCTCCACTTCCGCCACCGAGTCGAAGAACGGCCGGGAGAAGGCGAGCGCGAGGAGGATGACCGCGATGCAGCGCAGCGCGAAGAGCAGCGGATGTCGGATCCGGCGCCGGTTCATCGTCTTGAAGGGCAGCTTCCGGAGGAACATCAGCGACGGGAACACCGTCACCCGGCTGCGCTGCCGATGGGTGAGGTGGATGATGATCGGGATCGAGAGGAGTCCGAACCCGGCCAGGAACCACGGGGCCAGGAGACTCATCGGTCCTTGCCCTTCAGGCGCCGCGACCGGTGCGACAGGTAGCGGAAGAGCACGGCGTCGAGCGGCGTCGAGGTGACGATGAGTTCATGGTCGATCGCGCGCTCTATCATGAGCTTCGAGATCTCGCCCACGTGCCCTTTCACCAGGGAGAGGTACTCCTCGCGCATCACGTCGGGCGTCACCGGGAGCCGCTCCCCCGTCTCCAGGTCCTCAAACGACCGCGCCGCCTCGAACGGGAAGTCGACCTCGGCGGGATCCAGGATATGGAACACGATCACGTCCTGCCCCTTGCTGCGGAGCGCCCCCACCGAGTCGAGGACCGTCTTCGGTTCCGTGTACAGATCGGAGACGAGAACGACGATCCCCTTCCGGGTCAGGCTCTCGGCCACCTGCGTGAGGGGCCGCGCGAGATCGCCCGCCGTCTCGGCGCGGACGCGGTCGAGCGCCGCCAGGATCAGGCGCCGGTGCCGGACGGAGGGGGGGATGTACTCGAGCAGCTTCTCATCGAAGATCGCCGCGCCCACGCGGTCGCGCTGGCTCGCGGAGAGATAGGCCAGACAGGCCGTCAGGTAGCGGGCGTAGTCGAGCTTCGTGATCCCGCGCGAGCCGTAGTCCATGGAACGGGAGGCGTCCACCGCGAAGAAGATGTTCGCGTTGGTCTCGGCCTCGTATTCCTTGATGTAGTGGCGGTCGGTGCGACCGTACACCTTCCAGTCGATCTTGCGGATGTCATCGCCGGGCAGGTACTGGCGGTGTGCCGCGAAGTCGAGCGACAGCCCGACGAAGGGCGATCCGTGCGCCCCGGCGATGAAGCCCTCGACCACCGAACGCGCGACGAGTTCGAGGTTCCCGATCCGGGTGAGCACCGCCGGATCGAGGAACTGCGTCCCCGGCACCGTCCGCGAGGCGATTCGCGCGCGCATGATCCGGCCCGCCCCCTACATCCCCGACTTCGGCGGCTTCACGTCGTCGAGGAGCCGCTCGACGAGATCGTCCGTCGAGACGCGCTCGGACTCCGCGTGGAAGTTCGTCAGGACGCGATGGCGGAAGACGGGGGCACAGAGGGCGCGCACGTCATCGAACGACACGTTGATCTCGCCCCGCAAGAGGGCACGCGCCTTGCCGCCGAGCACGAGATACTGCGCCGCGCGCACGCTTCCCCCGTAGGCCACGTACTGCTTCACGTAGTCGGGAGCGTCGTCGCGTCCGGGGCGGGTGCGCCGCGCCAACCGGACCGCGTAGCGCGCGACGGGCTCGGAGATCGGCACCTTCCGCACCAGGTGCTGGAAGCCCGCGATCGCCTCCGCCGACAGCACCGCGCCGGGAGGCTCGCCCGCCGTCGTCGTCGTCTGGAGGATGACCTCCAGTTCCTCGTCCTCGGGCAGGTAGCCGATGTTGATCTGGAACATGAAGCGGTCGAGCTGCGCCTCGGGCAGCGGATACGTCCCCTCCAGCTCGATCGGGTTCTGCGTGGCGAGGACGAAGAAGGGCTCGGGCAGGCGGTAGGTCCGGCCCTGGATCGTCACCTGCTTCTCCTCCATCGCCTCGAGGAGGGCGGCCTGCGTCTTGGGCGGCGTGCGGTTGATCTCGTCGGCCAGCACGACGTGCGCGAACAGCGGCCCCTGCATGAAGACGAGCTTGCGCTGTCCCGTCTCCGGGTCCTCCTGGATGATGTCCGTCCCGGTGATGTCCGACGGCATGAGGTCCGGCGTGAACTGGATCCGGTTGAAGCTCAGGTGCAGAACGTCCGAGAGCGTCTGGATGAGGAGCGTCTTCGCGAGCCCGGGGACGCCGACGATGAGGCTGTTGCCGCCGGCGAAGAGCGAGATCAGGACCTGCTCGACGACATCGTCCTGGCCGATGATGACCTTCTTGAGTTCCGCGCGGACGGCTTCGGCGCTCTCGCGCAGGCGGTCGGCGAGTTCGGCGTCGTCGGGGACCGCTTCGGGCGCGGCGTCGGCGGCCGGGTCCGGCACCTGCTCCGTTGTCGCGTCCGTGGCGTCGATCCAGCGGGGGTCGGCTTCCATGCCGGCTCCTTCCGGGTTCGGTGATGGGTTCAGTGGTTCCTGTGCGTCGGCTCTGTGCGTCGGTTCAGTGTGTGAGGGCGTATACCACGTAGTTGACGCCCAGCTTGTACGCTTCGTTGGAGAGGGCGATGGGGACGAACCCCCGGTCCGACCACTCCATGTAGTCGCCAATGTCGTTGTCGTGATTCACGATGACCATAAGGCGGCCCTCGGGGTCATTGTCCTCGAAGACGCCCCAGTAGCTCGCCACGCCGCCCCGGTAGGGATGCGGCATCTCGATGTTCTCCTGCTCCAGGTGGAAGAACGAGTCGAAGATCGGGTGGTTTTCGTCGAGCCGTTCAAGCCGGAGTCCCGGGAGCAGGATCTGGAGCCCCTGCCTCGTCCTCTCCAGGTCCCGCCGGCCCCCCATGTCGTCGATGATGAGGAACCCGCCCTTGCGCAGGTAGTTGCTCAGGTTGTCGGCCTCCACCTGGTTCATCGTCCAGCCGCCGGGTTCCGAGAGGTACGCGACGGGGAACTTGAAGAGGTCCGGGTCGTCCATGGCGAGCACGTTGCCGCCGCCCTTGCGCGGGCCGATCGTCGTGAGCGCGTCCATGATCTCGG
>VXMQ01000184.1 GCA_009841015.1 Candidatus Palauibacter denitrificans
ACGTGGGGCGCTCGGTCAAGCTCACGGGCGTCGATGTCGCGACCGGCGGCGGCAGGATCCTGGGCCGGCTCTTCGGTCCTTTCCTGCGAGCCTTCGAGCGTGCGTTCCTGCGCTTTGCGGGCCGGTACGAGCGGACACTCGAGTGGGCCCTGGCGCACCGGCTGGAGGTCCTCTCCATCGCCGTCGTCGCGCTGGCCGGCGCGGTCATGCTCGCCGGATCCCTCCCGCGGGGACTCATGCCGCGCGTGGACGAGCAGCAGTTCTGGGTGGAGCTCAACCTCCCGCAGGGGACGCCGATCCGCACGACGGACGAGACCGCCGCGGAGGTGGAGCGGCTTCTCCTCGACATGGCGGATGTCTCGGGCATCTTCACGAGGGTGGGCCGCAGCCGGGGCAGCGAACTCGCGGCGCGCGATCTGACCGGACTCAACAACGCGGCACTCGACGTACAGCTCGCCGGGTCGTCCCGGCCGACGAGCGAAGCGATCGCCGAACTGCGGGCGCGGCTCGCGGGGAGCGGGGTGGATCCGGCCTTCGTGACGATCGAGACCGGGCGGGCCACGTCGCTCGGCAGGGCGCTGGCGATCGGGGAGGCCGACCTCGCTGTGAAGGTGCAGAGCGGGGAACTGGATGAACTCGTGCCGGTCGCCGAAGCGATCGAGACCCGGCTCGAGGGCGTGCCGGCGCTGGCGGACGTGCGGCTGGATTTCCTTCGCACGCAGCCGGAACTCGTCATCGAGGTCAACCGGGAGGTGGCGGCCCGGCACCAGATCACCGTGACGTCGGTAGCGACCGCGATCGAGGACTACTTGCGGGGATCGGAGACACGGAACGCGTACTCGGTGTTCGCCGACAAGGTCGACATCCGGGTCACGATTCCGGAGACGGCCCGGCGGGAACTCGACCGGGTGCTCGGGCTTCGGCTGCAGGGCGTGCCGATCGGGGAACTCGTGACGGTCCGGCAGGGGTTCGGTCCGGTCGAAATCCGGCGCGAGGATCAGAACCGCACGATCCAGGTGCTGGCGGACGTGGCCGAGGGCGGCCTCCGGATGGCCGTCCGGCAGGTGGAGGCGGCGATCGCGGACATCCCGCGGCCGGCGCTCACGACCGTGCGCGTCGGCGGCGAGAACGAGGAGATGCAGGACAGCTTCCGCTCGCTCACCTTCGCGTTCGGCCTCGCGCTGGCCCTCGTGTTCCTCATCATGGCCGCCCAGTTCGAGTCGCTCGTGCAGCCGATCGTCGTCCTCACCGCGGTGCCGCTGGCGGCGATCGGGGCGGTGACCGCGCTCTGGATCGCCGGGGGCGGCCTGAACGCGATGAGCGGCATCGGGTTCGTGATCCTCATCGGCATCGTCGTGAACGACGCGATCGTGAAGGTCGACTTCATCAACCAGCGGAGACGGGCGGGGCTGGCGAAGCGGGCGGCGATCCTTGAAGCGGGTCGGCTGCGGCTCCGCCCCATCGTGATGACGACGATTACGACCGTGGTCGGACTCCTCCCGCTCGCCGCCGGGCTGGGGGCCGGGGCCGACCTCCGCGCGCCGCTCGCCGTCGTGGTGATCGGCGGCCTCATCTCCGCGACCTTCCTCACGCTGATCGTCGTGCCCGTCGTATATTCGGTCCTGGTCGAGCCATCCGTGTCCGTGGGGACCGATCCGGGCCCGCAGCCCGGGCGCCGCGACGCGTCCGCGCTCCGGCCGACGCCCGGGTTCGGCCTCGGCGGCGGCTCAGGGCCGGCCGCTCCGGGCATGGCGCGAGGGAGTGTGGAACCATGATCGATCTGGCCATCCGCCGGCCGGTGGCGACCGCCGCGATCTACATCGCCCTCTTCGCGCTCGGCGTGACGAGCTTCCGGCTTATCCCGGTCGAGGACCTGCCCGAGGTCGAATTCCCCCGTCTCACGGTCACCGCCACCTGGACCGGAGCCTCGCCCGAGGCGCTGGAAGCGTTCGTGACGGCGCCGCTCGAAACCGTAATCCAGCAGGTCGGTGGCGTGGAGAAGGTCGTCTCGGTGTCCGAGGCCGATCCGCGCGGGACGGGCTCCAATGCCCGGATCGACGTGGACTTCGAGCGCGAGACACGCATGGAGTTCGCCCGTCTCGAGCTGAGCGAGCGGATCAACTCCATCCGGGACGAGTTGCCCGAGGGGGTGGCGCCCGACCTCTCCGAGTACGTCCCGGCGGAATTCGCCGAGGAAGAGGAGCGGCTGCTCAGCTTCTCCCTTACCGGCCCCTACACGTTCGCGCGCCTCGGAGAGATCGCCGAGGAGGAGATCGAGCCCTTCGTTCGCGGGCTGCCGGGCGTGTCCGAGGTGAGCGTTTGGGGGGCGGAGCGCCGCGAGATCGCCGTCGAGCTCGACCGGGGCCGGTTGGAGGCGCTCGGGCTGCGGCCGGAGGAGGTCAGCCGGCGGATCTCCGAGCTTTCCGCGCCGCGGGCCCCCGGATCGGTCGAACTCGATGGGCGGCAGTTCGCCATCGCCGTGCGCACGCGGGCTCTCGAGGTGTCCGACATCGCGGACATGATCGTCCTCACGCGGCCGGATGGGCCCGTCCGCGTGGGCGACTTGGGGCAGGTGCGCGACCAGACGGAGGACCCGACGTTCCTCTGGCGCATCGACTCGCAGCCCACGATCTCGATCAGCGTGTACCGCCAGTCGGGCACGAACGTGATCCAGGTCGCGGACGCCGTGAAGGCCGCGATGACCGAACTGGGCGCGACCCTCCCGGCGGGGGTGGGCCTTGAGCTGACGGGCGATCAGAGCGAGAACATCCGCGAGCAGCTCACGGAGCTTCGGCTCCGCGCCATCGCGGCCGCCATCGTGATCTTCATCGTCCTCACGCTCTTCCTGCGCTCGCTCGGCGCCGTCCTCGTCGTGTTCGCCACGATCGGATTCAGCGTCCTGACCGCGGTGAACTTCCTCTACATCGGCGGATTTTCGCTGAACCTGCTCACGCTATGGGGACTCGCATGGGGGTTCGGGCTCGTCGTCGACAATGGCATCGTCGTGCTCGAGAACGTGGAGCGTCACCGCCGGGCGGGTGCGGGCCCAGCCGATGCCGCGAGCCGCGGGGCGCGCCAGGTCGTCCTCCCCGTGCTCGCCGCGACGCTGACGACCGCGATCGTGCTCGTCCCCTTCCTCTTCCTCCAAGGAGAGCTGCGGGTCTACTACCTGCCGCTCACCTTCGCGGTGGGCTTCTCGATCATCGCGAGCCTCTTCGTGGCGTTCACCTTCGTCCCGGCGCTCGCGTCGCGTGTCGCCCGCATGCGGGATTCCGCCGGGGCCGTGGTCGATCCGGGCCTCACGACGGGGGCGGCCGGTTCAGCGCCGGTCCGGCCGTCCGAACCCTTCTACATCATGGGATACCGGTCGCTCCTGGGGTTCGCGCTTCGGCACCCCGTCCTCGTCGCGCTCGTCTGCCTCGGGAGCCTCGGCGGGAGCTGGTACCTGTTCGACGAACACGTGAGCAGGGGGAGCTACTGGAGCGGATTCGGAGGGGGCGGAAGCGGCATCACGATCACGATCAGCTTCCCGCGCGGCGCGGGGCTGGAGCGCACGGACGAACTCGTGCGCTCCTTCGAGGCGAAGCTCGCCACGATCGATGAGGTGGAACGCTTCGAGGCACAGGTCCAGCCGAACTACGCCCGCATGCGCGCGGAATTCCCCGACGAACTCGAACATACGTCGATCCCGGTGGCCATAAAGGACCGGATGACGGCGTACAGCTATGGATTTTCGGGCGTCGACGTCTTCGTGCGGGGATACGGTCCCAGCTTCTACGGCGGCGGCTCCAGTCCGCCCAACTACAGTCTCCAGGTGCTCGGGTACAATTACCTGACGGTGCAGGAAATCGCCGAGGAGATCGCGTCGCGCCTGACGCGGTTCTCACGCATCCGCGACGTGGACCCGAACGCGAACAGCACCTGGTATCAGCGCGACAGGGAGTTCGAGTACTACGTGGAGCCGGACCGGGAGGCGCTGGCCGCCTACAACCTCCCGGTTCAGCAGTTGCTCGACTACGTGTCGCGCAACGTTCAGGGCCGGCCGTCGGGGAGCCGGATCCGGGTGGGCGGCGAGGAGGTGCGGTACGCCGTCAAGGTGGACGGATACCGCGAGTTCGACTTCCACGATCTGAGCGATCTGCGCGTGCCGATCTCCTCCCGCGAGGAACTCCGGCTCGCCAACGTCGCGGAGGTGGGGCAGCGACAGGTCCTGGCCAGCATCCGGCGGGAAGACCAGCAGTACGAGCGGACCGTGGCCTGGGAGTTCCGGGGGCCGGTGCGGTTCGGCGATGTCGTTCGCGACGCGGTCGTGGACGCGATGGAACTCCCGCCGGGCTACCGGATCGAAAAATCGCGCTACGGGGGCTGGACGACGGAGGAGACGACGCAGATGTGGGTCGTCCTCGCCTTTTCCATCCTCCTCATCTACATGGTGACGGCCGGCCTGTTCGAGTCGCTCCTGGCGCCGTTCGTCGTGCTCTTCTCGCTGCCCTTCGCCCTCATCGGCGTCTTCCTCATCTTCTTCTACACCGACGCGACCTTCACCCGCACCGCGTTCATCGGCACGATCATGATGGGCGGCATCGTCGTGAACAACGCCATCCTTGTGGTCTACCACATCGGCGAAGTGCGCAAACGCATGCCGACGGCGGCGGCGATCGTGCAGGGGACGCTCGAACGCGTGCGCCCCATCCTCATGACGACGCTCACGACGGTGTTCGGACTCCTGCCGCTCGTCCTCTTCGCCCCGTCCCAGGATCAGAACATCTGGAACGCGCTCGCGCTGGCGACCATCGGCGGGTTGATTTCGAGTACGTTGTTCGTGCTCGTCGCAATTCCGGTCGCATATCGTTACATCGTGGCACGCCGTATCTGACGGCACGCTCGCCGGCAAGCCGTGGCATGGCTCGGTGGGGCGCACGGAAACACGAAAGCTGACGGGGGTCGAGAATGGCACGGTCGCGTCTGTCCAGGTCCGGTTTCAGGCCGGGCTGGCTGCTCCTCGGGTGTCTGCTGGCGGGGACCGCCTGTGAACCGGGCGGAGGACCGAGCGAGTTTCTTGGGGACCCGAGTTCGGCAGAGGTGAACATGACGGCACCGGAGACTTTCCAGGCTCGCTTCGAGACTTCGAAGGGCACGTTCGTGGTGGAGGCGCACCGGGAGTGGGCTCCCAACGGCGTGGACCGCTTCTACAACCTGGTGGAGAACGGGTTCTTCGACGACGTGCGGTTCTTCCGCGTGATCGCCGGTTTCATGGCGCAGTTCGGGATCAACGGGAATCCGGAGATCCAGAGCGCGTGGCGGGACGCGAACATCCAGGACGATCCGGTGGTCGTCGGCAATACGCGCGGGCGAATAAGCTTCGCGCAGACGTCGATGCCGAACAGCCGGAGCACGCAGCTCTTCATCAACTTCGGCGACAACTCGCGGCTCGATGGGATGGGTTTCGCCGCCATCGGCGAGGTCATCGAAGGGATGGACGTCGTGGACGCGCTCTACTCCGCGTACGGGGAAGGGGCGCCCGGCGGGAGCGGACCGAGCCAGGGGCGTATCCAGGAGGAGGGGAACGTCTACCTGGAGGCGGAGTTCGCCGAACTCGACTACGTCGAGCGGGCGACCATCAGCAGTGAAAACTAGGAGGACCGCCGGGCGAGCAGGGTCGACGGCGGCGCTGGCGCTTGCGGCGCTGGCGGTGTTGCCGCCCGCGGACGCCACGGGCCAGGAGGCGCGGCCCGCCGGCGAGGAGCGGCCGCGGGCGCGGGAGGCCGGCGTCCTTATCGGGCGGCTGCCTACCGGGCCGCTGAATGCGATCACGGACGTGCCCGGGGTGCGCGTGGGCCACCGCACGGTGTGGGTGGGCGACTCGATCCGCACGGGGGTCACGGCGATTCTCCCGCACGGGGACAACGTGTTCGAGCGGCGGGTGCGGGCGGCGATCGCCGTCGGTAACGGGTTCGGGAAGCTGGTGGGGCTGAGCCAGGTCAACGAACTCGGCGAACTCGAGACGCCGATCCTCCTCACCGGGACGCTGAGTGTGTTCCGCGCCGCCGACGCGCTCCTCGATACACTCCTGTCGCTCCCCGCGAACGCCGACGTGCGCTCGATGAATCCGGTCGTCGGCGAGACGAACGACGGATACCTGAGCGACATCCGCGTCCGCCCGATCCACCCGGAGCACGTGCGCGAGGCGCTGCGGACGGCGGCGGACGGCCCGGTGGAAGAGCTGTGAAATAATCAACATCACCTCCCCCCCGAGCCAAGAGCCAAGGGCGTTTGCCGGGATGGCGTGGAAAAAAAAAGAGGGGGGGGGGGGGGGG
>VXMQ01000122.1 GCA_009841015.1 Candidatus Palauibacter denitrificans
TTGGGACGCTCTTTGACATCTACGGTGAGGAGGTGACGCCCACCAAAGGCGCACGGGCGCGGCGGCACGACCGGGCCGCCACGCACATGTTCCTCCGGCTATTCGGAAGGAACCGCAACCCGGCCACCCTGTCCCAAAGGGACTGGGACCGCTTCATCCGGGCACGGCGCGCGGGCAGAATCGGGGCGAGCGGCAAGCCCGTGGGCGATCGCATGGTCGAACACGATCTGAAATTCCTGATCGCGGTTCTGAACTGGGCCGCGAGGTCGAGGGACGACCGGGGCCGCCTGCTCCTCGACAGGAACCCGCTGAAGGGCCTCAAGAAGCCCACGGAAAGGAACCCGAACCGGGTCGTCCTCACCGAGGACGAATACCAAGCGATGCTGAAGGTGTCGCGGCGGGTCGGGTGGCGGTTCCATGTCGCCCTCGTGCTCGCGCACGAGACGGGGCACCGGATCGGCGCGATTCGCAACCTCAGGTGGGAAGACATCGACTTCGAGGGCCGGGCGATCCTTTGGCGGGCCGAGCACGACAAGTCGGGTCACGAGCACGTCACGCCCGCCACCGCTGAGGCGATCGAAGTTCTCAAGGAGGCGCGCCGGATCAATCCCGGACTTGGGGAAGCTCCGGTGCTGCCCGCGGCCCGCAATCCCTCGAAGTGCATGGGACCCGCGGTGGCCCAGGGGTGGTGGGTCAGGGCCGAGAGGCTGGCGGGGCTGGAGCCCAAGCGCGGAAGGGGCTGGCACTCGCTGCGGCGGAAGTTTGCCAGCGACCTGATGGATCAGCCGCTCAAGGTGCTCTGCGAACTCGGAGGCTGGAAGGAGTCCCGAACGGTACTGCAATGCTACCAGCACGCCGACGAGGGACAGCTTCGGAAGGCTCTGGAAGCCCGCGGAAGGTCTCGCGGCCAGATCCGCAATCGGCGGGACTCAAACGGCTGGAATCCGCCCGGCTAATCTCGTAACATCAACGACCGCAACAAGATGTAAATCCATCAACGTCCGCCCGTCAGCCGCTGCTCCAACGCGAGGTTGGGCCGCGTCACGACTTCGAGCCGGTCCGTGACCTCGGCGAACTCCTCCCGCCCGATGAAGTCGAGCGTGAAGCGCCGGCCTCCGCTGCCGGTGTCTTCCGAGGTCATGAGGACGTGGACCTGCGCGTCCTCGCGGTCGCGCGTGTAGTTCACGTACGGGATCTCGCGCCGGTAGAAGTCGAAGTCGCACATCCCGCGGCCGCCGTCGCAGTCGAAGAAGACGCGAAGCGCGCCGTTGCCGTTGGCAATGGGCGTCACCTCCTGCGCCGCCAGGGGGACGGGCGCCAGGCTGGCGAATACGAGCCCCGCCACGAACGCGAGGCGACCGATGCGAAGAATCCAGAGACGGTTCAAGAACGGCGACGTTCCCGCGGGAACGCGCAACTCAGGCCGGATCGGGGTCGGGAGGCGTTTCACGCGAAGGTCCGGTGGCTAGAAGAACTGGTCGATGAGGATCGGGTTGCCGTCGGGATCTTCGAGGACGACGTGCGCGGGTCCGGAGTCGCCCGCCTCCTCCGTTCCCTGTGTGATCTCCACGCCGCGTTCCCGCATCGTCCGTTCGAGCTCCCGGACATCCGTCCACGAATCCATCGGCTTGCCCTTGAGCGTGAGCCCCGGATTGAAGGTGAGGATGTTCTTCTCGAACATGCCGTGAAAGAGGCCGATGACCGTCTCGCCGTTCTTCATGATCAGGTAGTTTGCCTCGGGATCGCCTCCCGTTTGCACGAAACCGAGCTTTTCATAGAACGCCCTCGAGGCGCCGAGGTCCTTTACCGTGAGACTGACCGAGAAGAGGCCGAGATCCAAGGGATCGCTCCGGGTTGAGGGTTCCGTGGCGAAGGTCCCCGGGCAACTGACGCCCGAGGGCCGCGCCGCCAATGGTGTGCGCCGAGACCCCCCGACCCTCCGGCTCCGACCCCTCACGCGATGAGCGCGCTCCGGCTTTCACTCCGCTCACCACAACTGCGGCGCGGGGCCGGCGACGAGATCCTCGACGCCTCCGCGGCCGCGACCGCTCGAGACGTGATCCGAGGCTGGCATGGGTACGACGCGACGCCGATGGTAACACTGCCGGGGCTCGCCGCGTTGCTGGGAGTGGAATCCGTCCACGTAAAGGATGAATCGCCGCGCTTCGGGCTTGGTTCCTTCAAGGCGCTCGGCGGGGCGTTCGCGGTGCTGCGCGCGCTGCAGGACGAGATCGAACGCCGGACCGGCACCCGGCCGACGGCGGCGGAGCTGCGGGCCGGGCATCCGCTCGCGGGGGGGATCACGGTCACGACGGCCTCGGCGGGGAACCACGGCCGGTCCGTCGCGTGGGGAAGCGCCGAATTCGGCTGCCGCTGCGTGATTTTCCTCCCGGACGACGCGATACCGGCTCGCGCCCGCGCCATCGAGGGTCACGGAGCGCGGGTGGTCCGCGTACCCGGCGAGTACGACGGCGTCGTCGGGCACGCCGACCGCGAGGCCGCGCGGAACGGCTGGATCGTCGTCTCCGACACGGCGTACGAAGGCTACGAGGAGACGCCCCGCCGCATCATGGCGGGCTACACGCTCCTCGCCGCGGAGATGCTGGACGACCTCGCGGATGCCGGCGCGGCGCCGCTCACGCACCTCTTCGTGCAAGCCGGCGTCGGCGGCCTCGCGACCGGGGTGTGCGGCCATTTCGCACAGGTGTGCGGCGAGGGGCGGCCGCGTTTCATCGCCGTCGAGCCGTGGTGGGCCGACTGCTTCGGCCGGAGCCTGCGACTCGGCCGGGCGAGCATCGCGGAACCGCCGTTCCACACCGCGATGGGCGGTCTCGCCGCCGGCGTCGCGTCGACGATCGCCTGGGAATACCTGGCGCCGCTGCTCGACGCGGCGGTCGCGCTCCCCGAGACCGTGTGGACCGCCGGCGCCGAGGCGCTCGAGTCCGGTCGGCTGGGCGCCCGCATCATCGCGGGCCCGTCCGGCGCCGCCGGCACAGGGGCGCTCCTCGCCCTGGCCCGCCTGCCCGCCCTGCGCCGGCTCCTCGGCCTCGACGCCTCCGCGCGGGTCGGCGCGATCGTCACCGAACAACGCTTCGACTGACGGCCCGGCCGCTTGCCGCCGCCCCACTCCTCCGTATAGTCGATCACCGCCGCTCATCGAATCGCGCGCACGAGCCGCCACGGCGTCCTGACCGCCCTCAACCCGCCCGGGAGTCACATGTTCGATTTCGCCGCCCATATCGACCGCGAACTCGCGAGGTTCCAGGACGAACTGGAGACCTTTCTCCGCATCCCCAGCATCAGTACGGATCCCGCGCATGCGGGCGACGTCCGCGCCTGCGCCGACTGGGTCGCCGAACACCTCCTCGCGGCGGGGATGCACGAGGCCGAGGTCATCGAAACCGGCGGGCATCCCATCGTCGTGGGCGAACGCACCCACGCCGAAGAGGCCCCGACCGTACTCGTGTACGGGCACTACGATGTGCAGCCCTCGGAGCCCGACGAGTTGTGGACGAGCCCGCCGTTCGAACCGGCGGTCCGCGACGGCCGCCTCTACGCCCGCGGCTCGATCGACGACAAGGGGCAGGTCCACATGCACATCAAGGCGCTCGAAACGCGCCTCGCGTCGGGGGCCGATGTCCCCGTCAATCTGAAGCTCGTGATCGAAGGGGAAGAGGAGGTGGGAAGCCGCCACCTCGCGGCGTTCCTCCACGAGCATGCCGAGCGGCTCGCCTGCGACGCGATCCTCGTCAGTGACACCGGGATGTTCTCGCCCGAGCTGCCATGCATCACGACCGGGCTGCGGGGCATCGTCTACACCGAGATCAACGTCCATGGCCCGCGGTCCGACCTTCACTCCGGCACCTACGGCGGCGCGGTCGTGAACCCCGCCAACGCCCTGGCCGCCATCCTCGCCGGCCTCCGCGACGAGCACGGCCGGGCGACGGTGCCTGGGTACTACGACGCCGTCCGGCCAATCAGCGTCCGTGAGCGGGCGGACCTCGAGCGCCTGCCCATGGACGAAGAGACCCTCCGGACGGGAGTCGGAGCGCCGGCCCTCGGCGGGGAAACCGGATTTTCGGCGCTGGAGCGCCTGTGGTATCGTCCCACGCTCGACGTGAACGGGCTGCTCAGCGGGTACACCGGCGAGGGTTCCAAGACCGTCCTGCCCTCGCAGGCGATGGCGAAGGTGTCGATGCGGCTGGTTCCGGATCAAGACCCGACGCGGGTGATCGAGGCCTTCGAGGCCCGCGTCCGCGAACTCGCGCCGGAAGGCGTGACCGTCGCGATCAAGCGCTCGCACGGCGGCGCGCCCTGGGTGGCCGACACCGAGCACCCCATCTTCGACGCCGCCTCCGCCGCGCTGGAGTCGGGGTTCGGCGCCCCGCCCGCGTACATCCGCGAGGGCGGCTCGATCCCCATCGTGCAGGAATTCGAGGAGACTTTCGGCGCCCCCGCGCTCCTCGTCGGCTTCGCGCTTCCCGGCTGCAACATGCATGCGCCGGACGAGTGGATCGATCTCGGCGTTTACCGAAAGGGGATCGCGGCCCTCGCCGACCTCTACGGCCGCCTCGCCGACCCGTTGACCTAGTTCAGGCGACGGGTACGACGTCGAGTTCCGTCGTGATCTCGATGAGGTGACTTGCTGCGGAACGTGTGCCGCGGAAGAACGTCCGCGGACCGAGAGCCCGTCCCGGACCGTCGGCGGCGCGCCTCGCGGACGGCCTTGGCGGCTTCGAGGCCGGAGGCGGCCCGGGCGATCTTGTCGAGCTGTTCGAAGGTGATGCCGTCGCGGAGGAAGCTCTCGGCGTCGTCGAGCGACTTGAGTTCTCATAGGGAGTGGCGGCGTCGCGCTGGCGGTAGCGCTTCTTGATGCGTCCGCGGGGGCCTTCGACTTCTGAGGGGAAGAGGCAGGGGCGGTGGAAGTTGAGGAAGGGGCAGAGTCGGTTGCGGAGGAAGTCGTTGACGTCCGGGGCGCGCTCGGCGGGGATGTGGGCGCGGCCGATCCACTTGCGGACGATGGCTCCGTTCTTGGACTCGACGAGGGCGTTGTCGTTAGAGTGCCGGGGCCGGGACTTGGTGAACTCTCCGATGTGGAGCTTGTTGAGGAGCCGGGCGACGCGGTGGTTGACGTACTCGGAGCCGTTGTCGGCGTGGAAGGCCCGGACGCGGAAGGGGAAGGCGGTGAGGAGGTCTTCGAGTACGGGGAGCATGAAGATCTCGGTGATGCGGACGACGGCGCCGATGTGCTCGAACTGGGTGACCTGGTCGACGACGTTGAGGACGTAGAGCCCCTTCTCGCCGTTGAGGTCGCCCTGGTGGACGGTGTCGACGCGGACGAAGCCGGGACGGCCATCGGGGTCGGGCTTGCGGCGGACGCCGATGGGGGTGTGTACGGGCCGGGTCTTGGCGAGGCGGAGGGCCCCGATGCGGTAGTCGCGGGGCTTGCGGAGGTTGTAGGTGTGGCCGTTGGAGATGCGCGCGAGTCGCTCGAAGCGCCCGTCGCCGTGGACTTCGTACTGGCGGCGGAGGATCTCCTTGGTGGCGGGTCCGGAGAGGCGGCCGCAGGCGTCGTCGACCTCGGCCAGGAGGGCGGCGTCGCGCGGTGTGTAGCGGCGCCGGAAGGCGTTGGCCGGGGGCTTCTTGCGGCGGTCGCGGATGTCGCCGGTCCTTCGGTGCCGGGCGATCAGCCGGGTGAGTTGCGCCCTTGAGAGCCCGGTCACCTTGGCGAGGTACGCCCTGACCAGACCCTTGTCCGGCTTGCCGAGGCGGTGGTAGCGGAGCCTCTCCAGCGAGCGTCTGACGAAGAGGTAGGCCGAGTCCCGGTCATCGAGGTCGAAGTCCACCGGCTCGCTGCCGCCGAGGAAGGCGCGAACCTGCTCCGGGGTGCGGATCCGTTTGGTGCGAAGCGTCACGAACATGCCTCCATGATCTCATCGCCCCGCGCTTCAGGCTCACTCCCCAGTGGAAAACCCTCGCCTCCTTCAGGCTCACGTGCCGTTGGACAAGACTCCCCCTTGACACGACGCATTTTACAACTTACAACCTAGCCTCTTGAAATTGCGGCCTCGAGCTTCGTACCAGCGCTGCACGGCGGGCTCGGCCCGAATCCGGTGTCCCGTACACGAGGTAGGTCCATCTTCCCGACCTCCGGTTACCACGGCCAGCGTCACACGAGAGCGGGCACACTCCCAGTCGACGCAGGGGACAGCCACGCGTCACCGTTGTAGCGGTGCCGTTGTAACGATGGCATACGGTGCGACGATGATTGCGGACATTAAATCTCGTATGCGTC
>VXMQ01000088.1 GCA_009841015.1 Candidatus Palauibacter denitrificans
AGACCGGAGATCGCGATGCCCAGCGGCGTCTGGCCGCGGCCTGCCGGGCGGGCCGTTTTGCCGCACGGTCTCAGCATGCGTGACTCACAGTTGATCTCCCTGGCACGATCCATGACGACCGCCCGGCTCCCTGGCAGGCCCTGGTCCCCGGCCGGCACCTTCCGGCGGCCAAGATACCCGCCATTCGCGATCCGTGCCCGCGAGGGTGGGCACGGTCAACGAGTCCGGAGCACGACCATGCGGACGGCCTCGGAAGAGGGGACGCCCAGCCCGGCCTGTGTCGTGAGCCTCAGACGGACCTCCGGGTGCGGCCCCTCGCTCTCAAGCTGAAAATAGTAGCCTGTCGAGGCCGCGAGTTCGAAGTCGATTCGGGCATCGGTACCGGCGGCGAGCGGAATGTCCATCGCCTCCAGCGGGAAGGCGCGCGCGAAGGGAACCCTTCCCTCCAGCTCCCGGTGCAGGGCGGCGAACACATCGCGAAGGTGCAGTGTCTTCAGCTGCGTCGACGAAGGAGCGCCGGGCAGGTCGTCCGCGATCGGGGCCAGCGCCCACGCCGCGAGCAGGTCGTCCCATGTGCCCGGCGCGCCGTGCGCCGACGCGACCCGCTCGACGTTCTCCACACCCCGCGCGCGAGCCGCCCCACCTCCCGCCAGATCGTAGAAGATGGCCTGCTCGGCGGCGCGGTCGAGCCGCTCGCCCCCCCGCGTCGCGTACTGGTCCGCGAACCAGCGCAGGAAGAGCCACCCGAAGCCTCGCATCGCCAGCGAGGAGATTCCTTCGGGGTCCCGCGCGTAGGCGTCGCCCAGCGCGGGAGTCCGGTGCGGGCCGAGCATGTAGAAGGCGGAACGGCGGAAGTTCGGAAAAAGATAGGTTCCGAAGTTGCCGGGATTGGAAACGAGTTCGGCGAAGCCGTAGTTGCCGCCGGGGCTCAGGGACGCACGCGACATCCCGACGAACGTTTCCGCCGAATGCGCCAGCGCCTCGCTCAGCCAGGTTTCCTCGAGGGAGGCGAACGAACCCGCGGCAAGCACGGTTCGGCGCTCGGCCGAAATGAGGTGCGCCAGTTCGTGCGCGGCCACGCCGATGGCCCCGGTCGTCGCGAATTCCGCAGGTACGGGTTTGGAGAACCGACCGTCGGGATCGGCCGCGAGGAGGTAGAGGATCTCCCCACCGTTGGACGCCGGGCAGTGTTCCGGATCGGCCAGATCGGATGGATTGAAGAAGCCCAGGATCCTCGTGTTGCTGCCGCGGGGCGTGGTCCGGTTCACGACGGGCGTGAACAGGACCCATACGACGCCGTTCGCGTCGATGTCCGCAGGCTCGCCGAAATACGCCGAGAGCACGGGGAGAACGGATCTCTCAAGCGATCCGAGGACGGCCTCGTAGCCGCCGCCGGTCACGACGCCGGCCCCGTCACGGTCCTCCGCGATCGCGAAGTTCGGACCCACCGCACGGACCACGGCGGTCACGTCGTGGATCCCGTCGCAGTCCACGTCGAGATTCGGATGCACCGCGTTGCTGAAGGTCACCGTGTCGCCGACGGAGGGGGGCGTCGGAAAGGCGGGGGCCTGGCTTGCGCGCACGATCCCTGGGCCCGGCGGCGCGGCGGGCACCGGGCGGAGCGGACGCGCGCCCCGCACGGCGCGGCGGGCATTCGTCCGAAACGTGAGGTCGGCCCGCGACGCGTCCTCGAGGCGGCGTCTGTCGTCCTCGAAGCCGAACGCGTCGGCCGGCAGCGCGCGCGCCGGAGCGACGAGCGGAGGGACCCGCGCCGCCGCCGCCCCTCTCGCCCGCGCATCGAGCCGGAGCCGCGTCATCGCTCCCGGCCGCCCAAGCGCGCTCTGCACCACCAGCAGATACCGGGACGCAGCGTTGCCCGCCACGATCTCCAGGACCTGGACACCTTCCGCCGGCAGCACGCACATCTCCCCGGCCACGAGCGACAGCGTAACGCGCGTGGCGCCCCGCCCCGCCACGGCGGGACAGAGCTCGTCGGAGGGGCCCGTCGCGTCCGCACAGGCCAGCAGCGTCGCGGCAGCGAGCCACAGCGTCGACCGCGCGACGCGCGCGCGAGCCGTTGAAGCTCCGGGATGGGCGAGGCGGGATCCGGGGTGCCGCATCGGACGACATTAGCCCCGGGGGGCAGATGCGCGAAGGCCCGGCCGAAGCCGGGCCTTTCTCGCTTCCCGAAACAGCTGACGGCGGGGGACGGCTCTCCACCCCCGCCGCCGGGTTTGCTACGGACGGCTAGTACATCCCGCCCATGCCGCCGCCCGGCATGCCGCCGGCGGCCGCCGCGGGATCCTCCGCCTCAGGCCTCTCCACCACGACCGCCTCCGTCGTGAGCAGCAGACCCGCGATCGAGGCGGCGTTCTGGAGCGCCGTACGCGTGACCTTGGTCGGGTCGATGACGCCCGCCTTCACCATGTCCTCGTACTCGCCCGTGGCCGCGTTGTAGCCGGTGTTCCGGCCCTCGGCCTCGCGCACCTTCTCGACGATGATCGAGCCCTCGGCCCCGGCGTTCGAAGCGATCGTGCGAACCGGCTCCTCGACCGCGCGGCGCACGATCCGGATTCCGATCGTCTCGTCGGCATCGGAACCCTCGACGCCCTCCAGCGACCCCTGGCTGCGCAGCAGGGCCACGCCGCCGCCGGGCACGATACCCTCTTCGACGGCTGCGCGCGTCGCGTGCAGCGCGTCCTCGACCCGAGCCTTCTTCTCCTTCATCTCGGTCTCGGTCGCCGCGCCGACGTTGATGACCGCCACGCCGCCGGCCAGCTTCGCCAGCCGCTCCTGCAGCTTCTCGCGGTCGTAGTCGGACGTGGACTTGTCGATCGCGACCTTGATCTCGCTGATGCGGCCCTGGATCCGGTCCGCGTCACCCGCGCCGTCGACGACCGTCGTGTTGTCCTTGTCGATGACGATCCGCTTCGCCTGGCCGAGGTCGCCGACCACCGTGTTCTCGAGCTTGAAGCCGAGTTCCTCGGAGATCACCTGGCCGCCCGTGAGGATCGCGATGTCCTGCAGCATCTGCTTGCGGCGATCGCCAAAGCCCGGAGCCTTGACGGCCGCGACCTTGAGCGTTCCGCGCAGCTTGTTGACGACGAGCGTGGCAAGCGCCTCGCCCTCGACATCCTCCGCCACGATCAGGAGAGGCTTGCCCATCTGGGCGACCTTCTCGAGGACCGGAAGCAGGTCCTTCATGGCCGAGATCTTCTTGTCGTGGATCAGGATGATCGGCTCGTCGAGGACGACCTCCATCTTGTCCGGATCCGTGACGAAGTACGGCGAGAGGTAGCCGCGGTCGAACTGCATCCCGTCCACGGTCTCCAGCTCGGTCTCGAGGCCGCGGGCCTCCTCGACCGTTATGACGCCGTCCTTCCCGACCTTCTCCATCGCGTCGGCGATCAGTTCGCCGATCTCCTGGTCGCTGTTCGCCGAAATGGCGGCGACCTGGGCGATTTCCGTCTTCCCGGAGGTCTCGACGGAGATCGAATGCAGGTTCGCGACGATCGCCTCGACAGACTTGTCGATGCCGCGCTTGAGCGCCATCGGGTTCGCACCCGCCGTCACGCTCTTGAGCCCCTCGGTGAAGATCGACTGCGCGAGCACCGTCGCCGTCGTCGTGCCGTCGCCCGCCGCGTCGGACGTCTTCGTCGCGACTTCCTTCACCATCTTCGCGCCGAGATCCTCGACCGGGTCGTCCAGTTCGACTTCCTTCGCGACCGTCACGCCGTCCTTCGTGATCGTCGGACTGCCGAACTTCTTCTCAAGGACCACGTTCCTCCCCTTGGGGCCGAGCGTGACCTTGACCGCGCGCGCGAGCTTGTCCACGCCCGCCTTCAGGCGCTGCCGTGCCGCGGTATCGAATTCAAGATCCTTCGCCATTTCGTCTCCTTCGCCCGGTTATTCGGGCGCACCAGTCAACGGGTTTGACCCGCCGTCTTCCGCTTCAGCGGTTAGAGGACGGCCAGAACGTCGCTTTCCTTCACGATCAGGTAGTCGTCGCCATCCAGCGAAACCTCGGTCCCGGCGTACTTGCCGTAGAGCACCCGGTCTCCGGTGTTGACTTCCATCGGGATGCGGTCGCCGTCGTCGTTCATGCGGCCGGGGCCCACGGCGACGACGGTGCCCTGCTGCGGCTTCTCCTTCGCGGTGTCCGGAATGTACAGACCACCGCGCATCTCCTCGGTCTCTTCGAGCGGCGCGACGACGATGCGGTCGGCCATGGGGGAGATGTTCAGTTTCGTGTTCGAGGCGGTTGCCATCTTGCCTGTCCCTCCTTGGACCTTCGGTGTTGGGTGATCCTTCCGATGAAAGCCGCGAGGGACCCCGCGGCTGTTAGCACTCCGGCACGGCGAGTGCTAAGGCGAGCCGAAGATATGCGGGTACACGGTTCCGATCAAGGGCCGCCGCGCAGTCGGCGGGAACGGCCGGCGCGTGGGCCGGCGGGTCCGGTCGGCGCGTGGGTCGCGTATGCGGGGGTTATGAAACCCGCCCGGTGCACCTATCGTACGAGCGGGCCAGAAAGGGAGGTCGACATGTTTCGTGCAGCCGTAGTGCTGGTGGCCGCGGGCGCGGTGGGTCTGTGGGTGACGGGGATCCTCTTCTCCTTCGTCCTGCCCCTCGTGTGGATGGTCGTGAAGGTCGCGATCTTCGTCACGATCTTCTACCTGATCGTGCGGATGATCAACCCGGAGTTCGCGAACAAGATGAAGGAGAAGTGCTGCGGAAGTGCCGCTTTCTTCCGCGGGTCCTGAAGCCGGCTAGCCGTCCGAGCCGGCCGGCGGTTCGAACAGGTACCGGTCCGCGATCGCGAGGCCGGTGATCGTCAACGCCGGTTCGATGCGGTCAACGGTGCGGCAGTGCGGCCCCACGACCCGCGCGAGCCCGCCTGTCGCCACGATGAGCGGCTCGCACTCCCATTCCTCGACGATCCGCCGCACGATGCCGTCGATTCCCTCCACAACCGAGTAGAACCCGCCGCTTCGCAGACAGTCCTTCGTGTTGCGGCCGATGACCCGGGCCGGTTCCTCCACGTGGATCTGCGGGAGTTGCGCCGTCGCGCGGGCGAGCTGGTCCGTGCCGGCCGTGGGCCCGGGGGCGATGACGCCGCCGACGAAGACGCCCTCGGCGGTAATGCAGTCGAAGGTCGTCGCCGTACCGAGATCCACGACGACGGTGTCGCGACGGTAGAGTTCCGCCGCAGCGAGCGTGTTCGCGATGCGGTCGGCGCCGACTTCGAGGGGGTGGTCGACGTCCAGCCGCACGGGGATGGGGGAGCCGCCGTTGAGGAAGCGCAGCGGGGCGTCGAGGGTCCTCCCCACCGCGAGCCAGACCCGGTGCAGCACGGGGACGACGGAAGCGACGACGATCCGCTCCGGAGCCGGCAGTTCCCGGGCCCCGAGGAGTCCCCGGATCTGGAGTCCGATCTCATCCGCCGTTCGGCGGCGGTCGGTCGCGATCCGCCACGTGTGCACGGGGGTGAGATCCTCGAACCACCCGAGGACGGATTCGGTGTTCCCGATGTCTACGGTGAGAAGCACGTGATCAGCTTCCGCCAAGAGCGATGGAGCCCGCGACGACGCGGCGCAGGGCGCCCCCCCGCGACCGCAGGAGGAGGGCGCCGTCCGGAGCAATCCCGGCCGCGAGGCCCACGGCAGGTTCGCGGTCCGAAAGCCGGTGCTCCACCCAGCGGTTCTTCAGCCAGTCGAGACGGTCGAGCTCATCGAGCGACGCGGCGTCCAGTGACGTCGGCGCGCGGGGGAGCCGGCGCTCGAGTCCCGCCACCACCGCGTCCGCGACGTCGACGAGGCGCGCCGGGCCCACGCAGTCGGCGAGCGCCACCGACCCGCCCACGTCATCCGGCAGGCGGCCGGACTCGACGTTGATGCCGACGCCGACCACGAGGAACACCCCCTTGCCATCGGCCCGGGCCGTCTCGGCCAGGATGCCGCCGAGTTTCCGCTCGCGCGCCATGAGGTCGTTGGGCCACTTCACGGCCGAGCCGAGGCCCGGGAAGCGGCGGTTCAGTTCGCGCGCGAGGTCGACGCCGGCCACGACCGTGACGAGCGGCGGGACGGTGGGTTCACGGGGGCGGAACGCCATGCTGAGATAGACGCCGGCCCCCGCCGGAGACGCCCAGCTCCGGCC
>VXMQ01000002.1 GCA_009841015.1 Candidatus Palauibacter denitrificans
GCAGCTCGGACACATCGTCGAACAGGGGCGCCTCCGATTCCGTCGCCCCCGCCGACGCGTCGCCCGAAGCCGTAGCCGCGCCGCCGCCCGCGGGCTCCCGGATCTCGTAGATGCGGTTCGCGCTGACGCCCTCCACCCGGCTCACCAGCCCGCCCCGCCACACGACCTCGATCGTCATCTCTCCGCCGGCCGCGGCGAAGCTGGCCATCGTCTCCGAACTGGAGAGATACAGGCCTCCCGCGACGATCTCCTTCGTCTGCACCGGCAACCCGCTCCCCGAAAGACGGATCTGCGCGCCGACGCCCTCGGTGTTGAGCCCCCGACCGACGAGCCGCACGGCCACCCGCGGCGCCCTCCCCACGTTCCGGTAAACGCCCGCGGGCGCGAGCAGCCGGTTCGTGACGATGTCCAGGTCCCCGTCCCCGTCGAGATCCGCCGCCGCCATCCCGTGCGTGATGTCCTCGTCCCCCGCGAAGCCCCACGCCTCGCCCACCTCCTCGAAGGTCAGGTCTCCGCGATTGCGGAAGGCGACGTTGGAGAGGCGCAGCGGCGGGAAGCCGAGAATCCGCTGTCGCCAGTCCATCGACCCCACCCTCTGCGCCGCGTCCTTGTCCATCGCGTCGTAGAAGTGGCCGGTCCCCACGAGCAGATCCTCGAACCCGTCGAGATCGACGTCCACGAACGTGCTTCCCCACGACCAGCCGGACGCGTCCAGTCCCGCGAACTGCGCGGCTTCCGTCCAGGTCCCGTCCCCCCGGCTCAGGTAGAGCGTGTTGCGAGGCTTCTGCGGCCGGTTCAGGATCCGTCCCGCGAACGGCCGGTCGGGTTCGCCCCCCACCATCTGCTTCATGCGCAGCCGCTGCTCCCGGCTCAGCATCTCCACCACGAAGAAGTCCGTGAACCCGTCCCGGTCCACGTCGGAGAAATCCACGCCCATGGACGCGAAGCTCGTGTTCCGCATGGCAAGCGGCGCCAGCATCCGGAAGCGCCCCGTCCCGTCGTTGATCCAGATGTGATCGGGGCTGTGGAAGTCGTTGCAGACGTACATGTCGGGATCCCCGTCCCCGTCCATGTCCTGGAAGCGGGCCGCGAGTCCCCATTCCAGTGGATCCGTCGCCAGGGGCTGCCCCTCCTCGTCGAGGAACGCGCCCTCCGTCCACGGCACTGGGGTGAACCGTCCCGCCCCGTCGTTCAGGTAGAGCCGGTCGGGTTCCGCGAGTTCGAGCCGGGGGACCATCCCCTCCCGGACCTCGCCGAGCGTGAAGTGCTCCCGCCATTCGGGGAGGATCTCGAACCCGTCCTCCGTTTGACGGTAGATGTTGCTCGGCTGAAGGACTTCGGGCGGGAAGAGGTCCTGCACCGTCGCGACCTTGTTGTTCACCACGTAGAGGTCGAGGTCCCCGTCTCCGTCGATGTCGGCGAGCGCCATCGACATGCTCCCGAGCGTTGACGAGAGTCCCGCTTCCTCGGTCCCGTCCGTGAAGTGGCCGGTGCCGTCATTCAGGTAGAGGGCGTTCGGTCCGCCGAGCGCGGTGACGAGCAGGTCGAGGTCTCCGTCCCCGTCCACATCCGCGAACACGGCGCCCGTCGAGAAGCGGTCCGCCGCCGCGACCCCCGCCTCGTCGGCGACATCCTCGAAGCGCCAGCCGCCCAGGTTCCGGTAGAGCCGGTTCGGCCCGTCCATCCCCGTGAAGTAGAGGTCGACGCGGCCATCGCCGTCCACGTCCCCCGCCGCGACACCGGATCCGTTCAGGTAGTGGCTGTTGTCGACGTACTGCTCTTCCGTGACCACATTCTCGAACGAGACGCCGGTCTCCGCAGGGTCGAGTCGCTCGAATCCCGGCTCGTCGTCCCCCGACACCCGAAGCTCGGCCCAGCGGTACCCGTCCTCCTCGACCCAGTCCGGCGCTCCCGGCCCACACCCGCCGCAGAGGGCGGCCGCCGCCAGCAGCGTGACGCGGACGAAGGGCCGGGCGTCCTGATGAAACTGGGGCATGCGCCTCGCGAGGGTTCGGGATCGACTCGCTCCGTACACGAGACACAACGAGCGAGCGGGCTGTATCATATCACCTGCCAATGTCGCGGGAATGCGTACCCACGTTCCCCCGAGGCGGGGGAGGAGGAAGTCACATGAAGCCGAGATTCATCGCCGCGCTCGTCGTCGCCGGGGCCCTGGCCCCCGCAGGTTTGTCGGCCCAGGACGGCGTCGTCCCCGGTCGCGGCGGGCTCTCCGCCGCGTCGCCTGTCTCCGCGGTGACGGATCCGATCACGATCCGGGACGAAATCCTCGACCACTTCCAGCGATCGAGCTACAAGATCTCCGAACTCGCGCGCGTGATGCCCGCGGAGAAGTACTCGTGGGCGCCGGGCGAAGGCGTGATGCAGGTCGGCGAAGTCTACATGCACATCGCGCGCTACAACTTCATGTACCTCGACGAGAACCTGGGGATCGCGCCTCCGAACGGGTTTGGCTACGCGGACATCGAATCGATCCGTGACAAGGAGAAGGTGCGAGAGATCCACGAGATGTCCGTCCGCCACGTGCTGGAGCAGGTGGGCGCGCTCACCGCGGCGAAGCTCGATGGCGAGACGGAACTGTACGGCCGCACGGTGCAGGGCTGGGCCGTTCTCCTGCAGCTCGTCTCCCACATGAACGAGCACGTGGGCCAGTCCGTCTCCTACGCCCGCATGAACGGCATCGTCCCGCCCTGGTCGAACTGACGCGATGTTGAGGCGCGGGGCCGCGATGTCGGCGGTTGCGGTCGGGGTGTGGGCGACGGCCGCGGGGTGCGGATACGCGACGGATCCGGGCGAGAGGCCGCTGGAAGGGAGCTGGATCGGTGCCGTGCCGCTCATCGATGGAGGCGTGTCCGAGCAGGTGTCACCCGGCACGCTGGAATTCCGCCGGATCGGCACAGGCGTCGACAGATGACGGACGAAGGGCGGCGGTCCGACATCATGGAGTTGATCGCCCGCGCCCCCTGGCGCGAGGCCGTGACGTACCGCGAGACGTGGCCCCACGAGTACGTCGTGAGCGGGAAAGACGAGCAGCAGGAACTCCTCGCCGCCTTCTGCGAACGCATCCGGCGCGGAGAGAGCGTCACCTGCCGCTTCTTTCACCAGACGCGCGAGTATCTGTTCCTCGGCGACTACAAGTACTGGACGATGACGGAGTGTCCGGACATGGACGTGGAGGGCGGCGACTACGTCCTCAACCGCGCGCTCCTGTACCGGGATCGCCGCGACTTCGAGATCCGCCGCGGCGACACCGGTAAGCGCGACGACTGACCCGCGGCTGGCGCCACCAATGCCCCCAACACGGAGTCCGGATCGGCGGCCGCGTCGCGTTCTCGTCACCGGAGCGAGCGGATACGTCGGTGGCCGGCTCATCCCGGCCCTCGAGGCGCGCGGAGAACGGGTCCGCTGTCTCGCTCGTAACCCCCGGTATCTCGCCAACCGATTCTCGACCCGGACCGTGGTCCTGGCGGGCGACGTGCTGGATCCCGACTCGCTCGTTGAAGCGCTCCGGGGAGTGGATACCGCCTACTACCTCGTCCATTCGATGGGCTCGAAAGCCGACTTCGAGGAACAGGACCGGATCGGAGCGTCGAACTTCGCCCGCGCAGCGCGCAGGCAGGGCGTCCGGCGAGTCATCTATCTGGGCGGTCTGGTCGGAGACGGCGGATTGTCGCCCCACCTCGCGAGCCGGCGGGAAGTCGGTCGCATCCTCGCGGCCGAAGGGCCGCCCACGCTGGAGTTCCGCGCCTCCATCATCATCGGATCGGGGTCGCTCTCCTTCGAACTCCTGCGGAGCCTGGTCAACAAACTGCCGTTCATGGTTACGCCGCGCTGGGTTCGTACGCCGGCCCAGCCGATCGCGATCGACGACGTCATCGCCTACCTGATCCACGGGCTCGATCTCGATCTGGAGCGCAGCGCGGTGTTCGAGATCGGCGGGCCAGGACGGGTCACCTACGGCGAATTGATGCACGAGTACGCCCGCCAAGCCGGCGTGCGGCGCGTAATGGTCCCCATCCCCCTCCTCAGTCCGCGACTCTCGAGCCTGTGGCTCGGTCTCGTCACGCCCGTGTATGCGCGGGTGGGCCGGAAGCTCGTGACCAGCCTGCGGACCCAGACGGTCGTGCGCGATGCCGCGGCCATCGATCGCTTCCCGATCCGTGCACTCGATGTGCGCGAGGCGATCGAGCGGGCGTTGAGTGAGGAAGACGGCGCCATGGCCCGGACGCGGTGGAGCGACGCCGTCTCGTCAAGCGGCGGGCAGCCGCTCTGGGGCGGGCAGCGCTTCGGCTCCCGGATCGTCGACCGGCAGCAGGCGGAGGTGGAAGTCAGTGCCGAGCGCGCCTTCGCGCCGATCGAGCGCATCGGCGGCACGAACGGCTGGTACTGCGCCAACTGGCTGTGGGTGCTCCGCGGATCCGCGGATCTCCTCCTGGGCGGAGTCGGCATGCGGCGCGGGCGCCGGCATCCGACGGAGCTACGCGCCGGCGACCCGCTCGACTTCTGGCGCGTAGAGGCCGTCGAACCCGGCCGCCTGCTCCGCCTGCGAGCCGAGATGAAGGTCCCGGGACGCGCCTGGCTGCAGTTCGAAGTCGAACCGCGGGGGGTTGGCAGCCGGATCACGCAGACCGCCATCTTCGACCCCCTGGGCCTGGGCGGTCTGCTGTACTGGTACCTCCTCTACCCCATCCACCGGCTGATCTTCCGCGGCATGCTCCGGGGCATTGCGCAGCGCAGCGATTCGCGGCCTTCGCAAGGACCTGACGACACGAGCAAGCGTGAGTAGCTACCAGAGACGGTTCAGACCGTAGCGGTCGAAGACTACGTCGATCGAGATGATCGGAAGGCCGCGCGCGAGAGCCTGCGCCGCGAGCATTCGGTCGAACGGGTCCCGATGCGGGCCGGGCAGGCCCCCGGCGCGTTCCCCGTCGCTGACGGTGATCGGAAGTTCGCTGAACCCCTGGTCGGATATGCAGCCGGCCACGTCCAGGGCCACTGCCTCGCCACCCGGCAGTCTGCCGATCCGGTGCTTCGTCGCGATTTCCCAGGCGGAAGCCGCGCTGACGGCGATGTTGTTCGTATCATCCGCAATAAGACGGCGAGCCTTCCGGGACAGCCGCCCGCTGTCCGCGATCCACCAGAGAAACGCATGCGTGTCCAGCAACGCGCGCACCGCTATCTGCCTTCCCAGGCGGCCAGCTCCTCCTCCGGCAGCGGGTCGAAGAAGCTGTCGGCGATCACGATCCGGTCCTTTAGAACATCCGGTTGGCGCTTTCCGGCCGGCTTGCAGGCCACCAGCCGTGCCACCGGCTCGCCGCGGCGAGCGATGACGATGTCCTCTCCAGCCTCCACCTGTGCCAGAAGGCGAGAGAGCTGTGTCTTGGCTTCATGAACGTTCACGACGTGCGACATCTCTCCTCCGGAACTCAATATCTAGCTAGAAATCTAGTCAAGTTGCGATGGCGAACAAGACGCCGGCGTTCCGGAAGGACCGGGCGAAGCGTCGGCACCGCGTCGGTCCGCATGGTTCCCTCCACCGGGCGGGCAGTGCAGGTTACCGCGCCCGCTGGACCGTCACCGCCCGGAAGGCGGCGACCGCGCACCCACAACGGAGTTTCCGATGATCGCTCAACAGGTTCTCATGCAGTTCGACCATATCGTGACGGGCTGCCGCGCCACGCTGGAAGCCGTGCCCGACGACCGCCTCGACTGGCGCCCGCACGAGAAGTCGTGGACGCTCGGCGCGTTGGCGACCCACGTCGCGATGCTCCCCAACTGGACCGTGGCGACGCTGACCATGTCCGAATTCGACGTCGCGCCGGACGGCGACGGCCCGCCGCAGAATCCCGAACTCAAGTCTTCGGCCGAGCTCGTCGCGGCGCTCGACGAGAGCGCGGCCGCGGCGCGGGAGACGATCGAGGCGACCCCGGACGAGGTCTTCGCCGGTACGTGGACGCTCAAGGTGGCGGGCGAAGATCGCTTCTCGATGCCCAAGGCGGTCGTGTTGCGGAGCTTCGTCCTCGACCACCTGATCCACCACCGCGCGCAACTGGGCGTCTACCTGCGGCTCCTCGACGTGCCGGTGCCCCAGACGTTCGGGCCCACGGCGGACTATCCCGACATGTGACGGGAGGGGGCGGGGCGGCGGTCAGTCCAGCAGCTTCAGCCAGCTCCGCAGTTCGCTCGCCTTGTCGGCCTGGCGGCTGATCGATTCGCGGTTCACGTCGTTCAACTCGGTGGGACCCCGGTCGTGAATCGTCCCCGCTTCCTCCGCCGCGGTGTACGCCTCCTCCGCGTTTCTGAGGGCATCCACGAAGTCGCCGGCTGCACGGTGGACCAGGGCTGCGGCGTCCGTCTTCGACTCACGGGCTGTCTCCAGCCGATCCTCCGCCCTCTTCACCGCGAGCGTGGCGTTGGCCAGCGCCCGGTACGCCGCGTCGTACGCCTCTTCCTTCGACATCGCCGTCCTGTAGGCGTCGAGGGCTCGCTTCGCGGGGTCCTTCATCTCGCGCCCCCTCTAGCGGTGCTGAAGCGGCTTCGGTCGATGTCGGGGATGATCCGGAGCGCGTTCTCGAAGTAGACCTTCCGCAGGACCTCGTCCGGCAGGTCGAGGCCGTACATGCGCCAGAAGGCGTGGTACCTCCGGTAGTAGGGGAAGTACTCGTCGGCGGTCTCCAGCACCCGGAAGTACGTGGGATACTCGTCCGGCGCCCAGGAATCCTTCCCCATCAGGATCCGGTCCTGGTACTCGATGAAGAACTCGCGGGCGAAGCGGGGTTGCCGGCCCGGCTCGTAGATCACGGCGCCGAGTCCGACGTTCATGTTGGGGATCTCGTCCAGGAGTTGCCCGAGGCGGCCGAGGTCGTGGCCGAGCCACGCGAGGTGCGCGGCGATGAACGTCGTCCCCGGGTGCCGGCGGAACATGTTCAACTGCTCCTCCAGCACCAGCTCGAAGGAGGGCGGGCCGGTCTGCCGGCGGCCGGGCCGCACGCGAAGCTCGAGCCAGCGCTCGTTGCGCTCGTCCATCGGCTCCCAGAACGACGCCGGGTCCCCCGAGTGGATGAGGACGGGAATGCCGAGTTCCCCCGCCTTGGCCCAGATCGGGTCGAGGCGGGGGTCGTCCACCGGGACACGCCGGTCGGCGGCATCGGTGAGCCACAGCCCGAGGTTCTTGAAGATCTTGAGCCCGCGCGCGCCGGCTGCCACGTCGGCCTCCAGCCGGGCCGCGGCGAGCGCCCCGAACTCGGGATCCCCGATGTCGCTGAAGTCGACGTTCGCGAACACCACGAAACGGCCGGGATACGCGGCCTCGAAGGCCTCGATCTGGTGCGCGAGGCGGGGGCCCGTGCCGCCGCTCAGGTTGACGCCGACGGCGAGGTTGAGCGCGTCCATGTCGCGCACGAGCTGGTCGAGCTGCTCCCGCGGCATCGTGCCGTTGAGGTGCAGGTGAACATCCACGAACGGGAAGGCGGCGCGCGAGACCGGGTTCTCGGGCACAACCAGCGTCGAGCGGGGGTCGTACGCCTCGACGGTCATCGGCGGCGAGGTATCCGGAGGGGCGGGCGGCGGGCCGCGCCGCACCTGAGCCGCGGCCGGCGTCGCCGTCGCCAGCACCATCATGATCGTCAGCCCCGTCCGCGCGTCCCTCATCCCCTCGTCTCCATCGTCAGGTCCGAACCTGGGTCCGCAGCGTCCGAAGCGAACCTACGCCTCAAAGTGCGCGGCCATGCGATCCGCCAGCGCCGCGATCATCTTCTCGCCGAGTTCGGCGCTCGCCCCGCGCGCGTCGCCGAGGATCCCGTTCGGCGTCACGCTCGCGAACTCCTCGCTGAGCACGCGCCGGATGAGTTCCGGCTCCTCTTCGGGCGTCGTAAGGCGTCCGCACTCGGCCAGTTCCTCGCGGACGATCCCGTCGTGCATGGCCATCATGATCGACGTCTCGGCGACGTCCGCGTGGCCGCCTACGCGGCCCCCGAGCCCCGCCTCCGCCTCCGCGACGTCGCGCCAGACGCCGATGACCTCGGCCAGGTCCGCGTATACGTCCACGGAACAGTCGGGCCCCGCCGCTTCGTTGAACGCGTCACGCGCCTCGGCGAGCGGAGCGAAGTTCCCGCCATGCGAGGGGACGAAGCAGACCCGCCGGAAGCCGTGGTGCGCGAGGCTGACGGCGTAGTCCCTGCACACAGCGAGGAAGGTCTCCTTCTCGAGGGAGACGGTGCCCGGGAACGCCATGTGGTGCGCGGACCAGCCGACCCGGATCGTAGGCGCCACGAGCGCGCGCCCGAGCCGCCGGGCGATCTCGACGGCGAGCCGGTCCCCGTGCTCGGCGTCCACGAACAGCGGCAGGTGCGGCCCGTGCTGCTCCACCGCCCCCGCCGCGACCACGACCGTCGTGATTCCCGCCTCGATCGCCGCCCCGATCTCGGGCGAGGTCATCCGCTCCATCCGTATTTCGGCAGCCATTCGGGTGACGCTCCGGCTCGCTGGGCCTTGAAGGCGGCGGAGACAGTGGATCCCGCGGCCTGTCGCCAGCCGAAGATCCCCCGACCCCGGCGGGCGCGCTACCCTGGGTCGGTCATCCTTCCTCCAGTATCTCCCGCAGGCGCTCGATCTCCTCGGGTTCGAGCTTCCGCTCCTCCATCAACGCGGAGGCACGCGGCAGGAGCGAAGACAAGGCGGAGGCGGGGTCGAGGAGCCGGATTCCGGGGCACCCCGTTTCAGATTCCGGTGGGTTCATCTATTCTATACAGGCTGTGTGGTCGGGTGGGGTGGCCGGTACCGGTTCCTTGCCCGGACCGCTCCCTCCCGCGGTACTCCTCCCGGAACGAGGTAATTGAGATGCGTACGCGCTCAGGGCTCCCGGTGTCTCTGTCTCTCTTCGCGGTGCTTGCCCTCGCCGCAGCCCCCCTTCCCGCGCTGGCCCAGGACGCCGATCTGCAGGCGGCGGTCCAAGCGCTCGAATGGCGCGAAATCGGACCCACGATCATGGGCGGCCGGGTCGCCGACCTCGCCGTCGACGAGGCCGATCCGTCCACCTTCTACGTCGGCGTCGCGACGGGCGGCGTGTGGAAGACGATCAATGGCGGAAGCACGTTCGAGTCGGTCTTCGACGACCAGACGATGCTCTCCGTCGGGGATATCACGCTCGCGCCGTCGAACCCGAACGTGGTCTGGGTCGGCTCGGGCGAGCCGCAGAACCGCCAGTCCTCCCCGTGGGGGATGGGCGTGTTCCGCTCGACGGATGCCGGCCGGACCTGGACCCACCTCGGGCTCGAGGCCACGCACCACATCTCGCGCATCCAGGTCCATCCGCGGAATCCGGACGTGGCCTACGTGGCGGCGATGGGCCGCCTTTGGGGCGCGAACCCGGAGCGCGGCGTGTACCGGACGATGGACGGGGGCGAGACGTGGGAACTTGTTCTCTACGTCGACGAGCACACGGGCGCGATCGACCTCGCCATGGATCCCGGCGATCCGATGACGCTGTTCGCGGCCATGTACCAGCGGCAGCGGACGCTGTGGGGCTTCAACGGAGGCGGACCCGGGGGCGGCATCTACCGGACGATGGACGGCGGCGACAACTGGACGAAGCTCGCCGGCGGCCTGCCGGAGGGTGACGTGGGCCGCATCGGGCTCGACATCTACCGCCGGGACGGGAACCTCGTCTGGGCGATCGTCGAAGCCGACGCGCGCGCCCCGGGACAGGGCTTCGGTGCCCAGGAAGACGCCGACCGCAAGACGGGCACCTGGAAGTCGACCGACCGCGGCGAGACGTGGGTGCAGACGAGCACGACGAACAACCGTCCCATGTACTACAGCCAGATCCGCATCGACCCGAACGATCCGGAGCGGCTTTACCTGGGCGGTTCGAGTCTGTACCGCACCTCGGACGGGGGGTACAACTTCACGCCGGACGCGGCCTCCGAGGTCCACTCCGACCACCACGCGCTCTGGATCAACCCGGCGAACTCCGACCACCTCATCCTCGGTGGCGATGGCGGCGTCTCGATCAGCTGGGACCGCTCCGACAACTGGCGGCAGCTGACGAACCTGCCGCTCGCGCAGTTCTACGAGATCGGCGTCGACAACCGCGATCCCTACCACGTGTGCGGCGGCCTCCAGGACAACGGCTCCTGGTGCGGGCCCTCGGACACCTGGTCCAACCAGGGGATCCGGACCCGCGACTGGTACAACGTGGGGAGCGGCGACGGCTACTTCACCGTCCTCCACCCCAACGGCGAGGAGATGATCGCGGAGTCCCAGAACGGGAACCCCATGCGCGTGAACCTCAAGACGGGCGAACGGCTGCGGATGCGCCCCCTGGGACGCCCGGAGGGGGACGACGAGGATCTGCCCGAGTTCCGCTGGAACTGGGACACGCCGGTCGAGGTGTCGCCGAGTGATCCGAACACGGTCTACTACGGGTCCAACGTCGTGTTCAAGACGCCCGACTACGGCCAGACGTGGGAGCAGATCTCGCCGGACCTGACGAAGGCCATCGACCGGACGACGCTGGAGATCATGGGCGTCCTCGGCTCCGAGCCGATGATGTCGGCCAACGACGGGACATCGAGCTTCGGCAACATGATCTCGATCGAGGAGTCGCCGCTCGACCCGATGGTCGTGTATGCGGGCACCGACGATGGAAACCTGCAGGTCACGCGGGACGGCGGCGGGACGTGGACGAACGTGGCGCCGAACATGCCGGGCGTGCCCGACCAGTTGTACATGACCCGGATCGTGGCCTCGCATGCCGACGCGGGGACCGTGTGGGTGGCGGGGGACAACCACCGCAAAGACGACATGGACCCCTACCTGTACGTCTCGAACGACTTCGGCGAGTCGTGGCGGGCGGTGAGGGACGGGATCCCGGACGGCTGGTCGCTGAACGCGCTGGCGCAGCACCACCGCGCCGCGAACCTCCTCTTCGCCGGGAACGAGATCGGGACGTACTTCTCGATCGACGCGGGGAATTCGTGGCATCCGTTGCTGCGGAACATGCCGCCGGCGCCGGTGGACGACATCAAGATCCAGGAGCGCGAGAACGACCTCGTGATCGGCACGCACGGGCGCGGCATCTGGATCATGGAGGATATCACGCCGCTGGAGGAGCTGAGCCAGGCCGTGCTCGCCTCCGAGGCGCACCTCTTCTCGACCCAGTCGGCCGTCGCCTACAACCCCTACACGCCGCAGGGCTGGACGCCGGGCGTATGGGAGGCGGACAACCCGCCGCAGGGCGCGCGGATCCGCTACTGGCTGGGCAGCGACCTGCCGGAAGCCGCGACGGCCGATGAGGAGGGTGGCGAGAGCGGCGAGCGGATCGTCACCGGCGGTCCCTCCGCGAACGGCGATGATCCGGTGCCGATGTCCGAGATGGCGGGCAAGGCGGCGATCGCGATCCTCGACTCCGACGGTTCCGTAATCCGCGAACTGGAAGGCGGCGGCGACCGCGGCCTGAACGAGGTGATCTGGGATCTGCGCTACGAGCCCCCACCGGCGCCGCCGGGCGGGGGCGGATTCTTCTTCCGGGCCGGCAGCGTAGCGCCGAAGGTCCTCCCGGGGTCTTACACGGCACGGCTGGACGCGGCGGGACAGACGCTCGAGACGGCGGTCACGGTGCGGCTCGACCCGCGCGTGAACATCAGCCAGGGCGACCTCATGGCGCGCCAGGAGGCACTCATGAGCGCCTACGCGCTCGCGAAGCCGACGAACGAGGGGCTGCAGGCCGCGGCCCGGCTGCGCGGCCACCTGTCCGACATCGAGGAGCAGCTCGAGGGCCATGACGTGGCCGAGTCGCTGACGGCGGAAGTCGAGGCCATCGGCGAGGAGCTGGACGAGATCGGCGACGAACTCGACACGGCCCGAGCGGGCGCCGGCGTCTCCGGCGGTCTGTCGGGCTACCACACGGCGCCGACGGCGGACATGCTCTACCAGCTCGAGCGCGGCTGGGGCGCGCTGCCAGGCGCCATCGACCGGCTGAACGCCCTCATCGAGGACCGCATGCCGGCGCTCTTCTCGGCCGTGCAGGCGGCCGGGGTCGGCCCCGACCTCGGCGATCCGGTACGGGTCCCGATGCCGCCGATGCGCTGACGAAGCTCACGGACCGTAAGAGTCGGGAGTTGACCCGGCTCCAGTCCGAGCCGCCCGCCGCGCGCCCGGAAGTTCGGGCGCGCCGGCGGGCGGCGGCGCTTCCGGGCCGGTGTGCTTTGGCTTCCCGGGCACGCCATCGCCATAATGGGCGCCGAAACTCTGCACACGATCCGCGTAAGGAGTCCGCACATGTCGTTCTTCGCCCCCCACAGCGCAGCCACGGCTTCGGCCCGCGGCATCCTGCCCGCCGCCGCGATCGTACTCGGCCTCCTGGCCGCGCGGCCGGCCTTCGCGCAGGAGCTGACGACCCCGGAGGCCTTCTTCGGGCATGAGATCGGTGCTGACTACGAGCTGCCGGACTACGGCGACCTCTCCAGCTACTGGGAGACACTGGCCGCCGAGTCGCCGCGCATGGCGCTGCAGTCGATCGGGACGACGGCCGAGGGCCGCGACCAGCTCATGGCGATCGTAACCTCGCCCGAGAACCACGCGAACCTCGACGAATACCGGGAGATTTCCGCCCGCCTCGCGCTCGCCAGGGGCGTGACCGAGGAGGAAGCGCGAGCACTCGCCCGGCGCGGCAAGGCCATCGTGTGGATCGATGGCGGCCTCCACGCCACGGAGGTGCTGGGCGCGCAGCAGCTCATGGAGACGCTGTGGCAGTTCGTGAGCGGGACCGACGCCGAGACGATGCGCATCCTCGACGACGTCATCATCCTCTTCGTCCACGCGAACCCCGACGGGATGGACCTCGTCTCGAACTGGTACACGCGGAACGAGGAGAAGACGGAGCGCTCCACGCGCGGGATTCCCGTCCTCTACCAGAAGTACGTGGGACACGACAACAACCGGGACTTCTACACGTCCTTCCAGCCGGAATCCGAGAACATGAACCGGCAGATGTACCGGACGTGGTATCCGCAGATCGTCTACAACCACCACCAGACGGGACCCACCGGGACCGTGCTCTTCGCACCCCCGTTCCGCGATCCCTTCAACTACAACATCGACCCGATGGTCATCACCGGGATCGATCTCGTGGGGTCCGCCATGCACTCGCGCTTCACGGAGGAGGGGAAGCCCGGGGCGACGCGGCGGCGCGGGGCGAACTACTCCACGTGGTGGAACGGCGGCCTGCGCACGACACCCTACTTCAAGAACATGATCGGGCTCCTCACGGAAACGATCGGGAACCCGACCCCGATGGAGATCCCGCTGATTCTCGAGCGGGTGCTGCCCAACGACAACCTGCCGGCCCCGATCGAGCCGCAGCCTTGGCACTTCCGGCAGTCGGTCGACTATTCGGTGACCGCGAACAAGGCGGTGCTCGACGTCGCCTCCCGCTACCGCGAGACGTTCCTGTACCGCATCTGGCGCATGGGGATGAACTCGATCGAGCGTGGCGGCAAGGACAGCTGGACGATCCACCCCAGGCGAGTGGAATGGCTGCGCGAGGAAATGAGGGCCGGGGCGGCGGAGACCGACTTCGCCCGCAACGTGGGCGGGTTCGGCGGCAGTCGCGGCACGCGCGCGGAATACGACAGGCTGTTCGAGCCCGATCTGCGCGATCCCCGGGGGTACATCCTCCCATCGGACCAGGCCGACTTCCCGACCGCGACGAAGTTCGTCAACGCGCTGCTCGAGGGCGGCGTGATCGTGGAGCGGGCGACTTCCGACTTCAGCGTCGAAGGGAAGGAGTATCCCGCGGGCTCCTACGTGGTGCGGGCCGCGCAGGCCTTCCGGCCGCACGTCCTCGACATGTTCGAGCCGCAGGACCACCCGGACGACTTCCTCTATCCCGGGGCGTCCCCGACCCCGCCGTACGACAACGCGGGGTGGACGCTGGCGGTCCAGATGGGGGTGGAGTTCGACCGCATCCTGGAGGGCTTTGACGGGCCGTTCGAGGAGATCGGCGAGTGGAACGCGAGCCCCATGCCGGGGACGGTCGCGGACGCGGACGGGGCGGACGGCTTTCTGTTCGGCCACGAGGCGAACGACGCGTTCACGGCCATCAACCGGTTGCAGGCGTCGGGACACGAGGTCTACTGGCTCACCTCCCCGCTTCGGGAGGGCGGCCGGATGCATCCGGCCGGCACGTTCTACGTGAAGAGCCGCCGCGGAACGACGGAGGCGGTCGCATCGCTGGCCGCTGACCTGGGGATCGACTTCCGGGGTCTGGCGAACGATCCGGACGCGGATGCCCTGCGCCTGCGGGCGCCCCGGGTCGCGCTCTGGGACACCTACGGCGGCTCCATGCCGTCCGGCTGGATCCGGTGGATCCTCGAGCAGTTCGAGTACGAGGACTTCGAACTCGTCTTCCCTCAGCGGCTCGACGCGGGCGATCTGAGCGACGACTACGACGTCATCATCTTCCCGCAGGGCGCCATCGGTTCGCGCTTCCAGTTCGGGGGGGGCGGTTCGCCCGATCCGGAGACGATTCCCGAAGAGTACCGGGACCGGCTCGGTCGGGTTACCTCCGATGCGACGCTGCCTGCGCTGATCGAGTTCCTCGAGGACGGTGGCTCGATCGTCACCATCGGCGGTTCGACGGCCCTCGGGAACGAGCTTGGACTCCCGCTCGAGGACCATCTGGTCAAGGACGGAGAGCCGCTGGGCCGGGAGGACTACTACGTCCCCGGGTCGATTCTGGAGGTCACGGTGGACAACTCGCGGCTCGTCGCCACGGGGGTTCCGTCGACGCTCTCGGTGTCGTTCAACAACAGCCCCGTGTTCGGCGCCTCGGCGCTGGCGGCGAGGAACGACGGGGCGAGCGGGGTGACGCCGCTCGCCTGGTTCGACCGCGACGAGCCGCTCATTAGCGGCTGGGCTTGGGGGCAGGAGCACCTCCAGGGCGGCGTGACGATGGCGGAAGCGAAGGTGGGCGATGGGCACCTGTACCTGTTCGGACCGCTCATCACGCGGCGGGCGCAGCCGCACGGCACCTTCAAGTTCCTCTTCAACGCGATCGCTCTTTCGACGGCGGAGCCCGAACGGCCATAAGCGCGACTGGACCCGACGGAAGGGGCCGCATGAGCGGCGAGCCGCCGGCCCTTTCCGTCATCCTGAGCACGTACGACGCGCCGGACGAACTGGAACGCACGCTCTGGGGCTACTCGGTACAGACGTGCCCCGAGTTCGAGGTGGTCGTCGCTGACGACGGTTCGGGGCCGGAGACCCGCGACCGGATCGAGCGTCTGCGGGCCTCCACGGGTATCGCGATCTCCCACGTGTGGCAGGAGGACGACGGGTTCAGGAAGTGCCGGATCCTGAACCGCGCGATCGTCGAGGCTCGCGGAGACTACCTCATCCTCAGCGACGGCGACTGCATCCCCCGCGACGACTTCGTGGATACCCATGCGCGGCTCGCCAGGCCGGGCGTTTTCGTTTCGGGCGGGAGAGTCCGCCTTTCCAACGCGGCAGGGTCGCGGATCGAGAGAGAAGCTGTGCTCGACGGTTCGCTGTTCGAGCCGCCGTGGCTCGACGGGACGGGAGCGCTGAGCCGGAGGCGGGACCGGCGCAAGCTCACCCGCTCACCGCGCCGCGCCGCGTGGTTCGATCGCCTGACGACGACGCGGGCGACGTGGAACGGGCACAACGCCTCGGCCTGGAAGAGCGACCTTCTGCGCGTAAACGGCTTCGACGAGCGCATGACGTACCCGGTCGAGGACCGCGAACTCGGCGAGCGGCTCCGCAACGCCGGGATTCGCCCCCTCCAGGCCCGGCATCGGGCGGTGTGCGCGCATGTGGAACACGACCGGCCCTGGCTCGATCCCGCAGCGCAGGCGAAAAACGAACGGCTCCGTGCCGAAACCCGCGGCGTGCCACGGCCGCTCCGCATCTTCCGGAGGTTCGGGCGCGGGCGCGACTGGACGGAGCACGGGATTCGGAAGGGCCCGAGACCGCGGAGTTCTGCCACGGACCGCTAGCCGCCGATTCCCCGTTCGGCGCGCACCGTGTCGGAGCGGAGCCGCCGTTCGAAGCGTTTCCGGCTGGCGGGGTCGGGCGGGCGCGTCTCGTGCCAGAGGTGCAGCACCGGGACCGCGTAACGGCCCTCCTTGCGTCGCACCCCGTTCCGGATGAGGCGGACGACGAGATCGTTGTCCTCGAACCCCCACCCCTCGAAGCCTTCGTCGAACCCGTTCACCGCCAGGAAGTCCGAGCGCCAGACGGCGAGATTGCAGCCCTTGACCCCATGCCACCGCCCCGGTGACAGGCGCCGCAGAGGCCCCAGCGGCACGCGCAGCAGCGGCGTGAACCGGTCCGCGCGCCCGCGGAGCCACTCGCCGAGCCAGCGCGCGGCGCTCCAGCGTTCGATTGCCGCCGGCTCCAGCTCGATCGCGAACCGCGAAAGTCCGGGGTCAAGTCTCACTCGGCTGCCGTGGAGGAAATGCCCCGGCTCGGCGAGCGAAGCGTGCCTCTCCACGTAGTCCGGCCGCACGAGGCAGTCGCCGTCGAGAAAAATCAGGTACGGCTGTTCGGTCGCGGCGGCGGCACGGTTCCGGATCGCGGCCAGTCGATATCCCCGGTCTTCCTGCCAAACGTGTCGCAGGTCGAGGGCGGATTCCTCCGCATGCCGCTCGACGAGTTCGCGCGTGTCCGGGCCGGAGCCGTCGTCCGCCACGACGATTTCGAACCCTGAGTACGTCTGTTCGGCGAGACTCCGCAGCACGGCGTCGAGGGCGTCGGGCCGCTCGTAGGTCGAGACGATGACCGCGATGCCGGGGCCGCCGTGCGCCTTCACACCAGGTATCCCGCGCGCTCCATGACGGGGCCGAAGGCGGCTTCGATCCGAGCCGCGTCCGCGGGGTCCATCTCATCCTTCCAACCCTCCGCCTGTCCCCGGCGAATGAACCGCCCCTCGCCGCGGGCGCGCCCCGCATACGCCTCCGCGCCGTGGCGTCCCTCGAGGTCTCGCATGGCCTCGAACGACCCGCGCGCCACCGCCCGGGAAAGCCTCCCGGACGTTCCCGCGGGAACGTCTTCCGCAGAAACCGATCCGACGAAATCCGTCACGCGACGGAGGGTCGCATCGCGATCCGCGACCAGATCCTCGTAGCGGACGATGCAGATCCGCTCACCGCGTTCCGTCCGCCGAAGCGCGACCGCGACCTGCCGGTCCCATCGCACGAGGTGCCGGTGCCAGGCGTCGAACGGTGCGCCGCCGGACAGGTATCCGTCCACGAACCTCGAGAGCGTCATGCCACGGTCGTCGAACATCGTCGCGAACATGTGCCAGAAGGAGACCAGGACCGCCCGCGGGTCGCGCACGAGATAAAGGGTTCCCGGATAGCGGTGCGAATGGCGGGGATACTCGTTCCGGAACACCCTCGGGTCCGGTAGGTGGTCCCAGGCGGAGATCGCGTGGTCGCGACCGTGCACGAACGGCACGTAGTCGCCGACGTTGTAGAGGTTCACGTGGCCCTGTCGATCATCCGACAGAAACACGGCCAGCATGTAGGCGAGCCAGGTGTTCCCCGACTTGGGATGGCCGACCAGGAAGACATCCGTCAGTCGCAGGGCCCGAAGGAATCGAGGCTCCCGCACCCGGTTCCGTAGCCCGTCGCGCAGCCGGTAGTAGCCCGCGCGGCGCTTGGCGCGTCCGAACCATCGCTTGACCGCCGGGACGGGTCGGCGCCGGACCCGGGGCGGGTCGAGCCTGGGCGGTCCGAGCGTCGGCGGCCCGAGCGTCGGCGGCCCGCTTACCGGGACCACGGAACCTGTCGTCCAATGAGCTCCGAGACTTCGTCCGCGTCGAACGCGTACTCCCGTTCGAGGTGGTCGCGCACCCAGTCCGGCATGGGGACCGGAGCCGCAGCGTTCACCGGCTTCCGCAACGACTCGGCGTCCGCCACCACGACCTCCGCCTCGAGGAACCCGAGAAGATCGCGCATCAGGTCTTCGGGCCGCTCCCGGATCTCGTCCAGGAAGCCGAAGAAGAAATGCTCGCGCGGGAAGTGCTCGAACCACGCCCGAAGGCAGATCGCGTAGTCGCTGCGCCGCCGGACCGGATCGCTGTCGAAGAACGAGATGAGTTCGTCGCGGCTCACGGACTCCAACGGTTTGCCCCGCCACCCGGGAAACCCGTTCCGCGCCTGCGACCAGGCGCGCTCGACCGGGTCGCGCATCATGAAGATGAGTCTGGCGTCGGGCATCCACTCCGCGACGCGGCGGATGACCGCCGGTTCGAGAATCGCGTAGGCGGGCGTGATTTCACCCCGGATCCGGCCGCGCCCCCCGGCGCCCTGCCGGCCGCCGCCCCGAGCCCGGACGAAGCGGGCGAGATAACGGAGCCGGTCGACTCGATCCCGCGCGGATCCGCTCGGAGCCGGTGCTCCCAGCTTGCGGTCGAAGAAGTGGATCTCCTTGCGCCCCATCCGAATCTGCGGGTGGTCCGAGAGCTGCGCCGCCACCCAACTCGTGCCCGCGCGCGTGGCGCCGATGCCCAGAAACCGGGGCAGCCAGCGCGGCAGAACGCGCGGGGACCTGCCCGGCCACACCGCGCTCGATTCGCTGCGCCCCGCCGAGGCGACCTGGTCGTGGAGGAACGTCGCGGGCAGGCGACGAGCCGCGCCCATGTCGGCGTCGTCCGCTCCCCCGCCGCGCAGGCGCTGAAACGAGGCCCATTCCCGTCGCTTGCGGGGCGAGGGAAACTCCGTCGTCGACCAGTGATCGAACTCCTCCTCGTCCAGGAACTTCAACTCGCGGAAACACACGGGCGCAAAGTGGCGCGTGCGCAGCCAGCGGGGTCGGATGAGCTGCTCCCAGTGCTCCCGCTTGTGGAACCTGGCGGCGTAGCCGCAGGGGGCGATCCGCACCTCCCGGTTCACCTCGCCTCGCGGAGAGAGAAAGGACCCGTCCGGCGTCCGATACACCGTCTGTCCGGCGAGAGACCACGCGGCCGGCCATCCGCGATCGAGTCCGTCGATCAGCCTCGCGAAGGCAGCCTGCTGCTCGCCCGCAAGCACCATGTCCGCGTCCCACTTGCAGGCATAGCGGCGGGTGCAGCGCGACAGCGCCCAGTTCGTGAAGTAGACGAGAGAGTGCAACGAGTCGGCCGGGGTCTCGTCGTGCTCCGGTCCGAACCGCGCCACCCGGAAGGGATACGAGTGCAGCCGAATCCTGCTTCCATCCGCGGCGGACTTACGCAGGCGCCGCACGATCTCGCCCGTGTCGTCCCGGCTCCCGTTGTCGATCACATGGATCTCGTCGAAGGCGGGGAGGATGGAGCGCAGACAGTACTCGATCTTCGACGCCTCATCCTTCGCCCGCACGAAGGCGCTCGTCCCCGGCGCGCGATTCCGGCGCGGGAGGGAGAACGCGTACGCCTCGTTCCCTTCCCGGTTTCGAAACTCCATCCGGCTGAGATATGCTCACTCCGAGCAGAAAGCGAGTCGAATGCGACGGAAGAGACAACCAATGCCGAGTTCCGGAGATACCCCCATGCGACGAGTCCTCATGCGACCGGCGGCGGTCCTCACGATTTGGCTGGCAGCGCTGGCGGTGTCGGTTCAAGGCGCCGCCTCGCAGGCGAATCCGGGCATCCTCGTGAGCGGCGACTGGCTCGTCGAACACCGGGACGACCCGGATGTCGTCGTGCTGCACGTCGGGATGGGCCGCATGGCGCCCCTCGAGGAATACGTGCAGGGGGCGCGCTTTCTCGAGTACCACGACATCGCCGTCGAGCGGAACGATCTCATCACCGAACTCGCGCCGGTCGAGGATCTCGTCGAGGCCTTCCGCGCCGCGGGCGTCTCCAATGACAGCCACGTGGTCGTGGTGGGGGACCCCGGCCTCCACGCGGCCCGCGTCTTCATGACGCTCGACTACCTCGGCCACGGCGATCGCACCTCGGTGCTGGATGGAGGGTTGGCGGCGTGGAAGGCGGCGGGAGGCGGAGTCGCCGCCGAGCCGGCGGCGCCCACCCGCGGCGACTTCGAGGCGGATGTCCGGGAAGACATGATCGTGACGGCGGAATGGATCCGCGACCGTCTCGACGATCCCGATGTCACGCTCATCGACGCCCGGCCCGAGAACGAGTACACGGGGGAACGGCCGGGGCGAGACTTCCTGCGCGGCGGACACATCCCCGGCGCCTACAACCTCTACTGGCAGGACCTCACGGGTGAGGACATTCCCACGCTGATCGACCTCGCCGAAGTCGAGGCGCGCTTCGAGGAAGCCGGAGCGAAGGAGGATGGCGTCGTCGTCAGCTACTGCCTCATCGGCATGCGCGCGAGCTACACCTACATGATTTCACGGTATCTCGGCTACGACACGAAGTTCTACGACGCCTCGTGGAACGATTGGGGGCGGCGGGAGGATCTGCCGCTCGTCACCGGCCGTGCACGCCGGTAGCTTGCGAAGTCCGGTGTTGCACCCGGGTTCGCGCGCGGCGGGCCCGTTGGCTTGAAGCTGTTGGAGGTTGAGAGATGAAGACCCTCTCCGGAGTACTTGGCGCGCTCGTCGTCGCCGCGGTAGCGGTGCTCGTTCTGGTCGGCACGGACCGCAGTGAGGCGGCCGCCACCGAAGCCCCGCCCTCGGCCGCCGCGGTCGGATCTTCGTCGGCCGCGGTGTCTCTCGTCTCGCCGGCCCCGCACTCGATCGAAGCCGGTCCCGAGTCGCCGGTCGAACTGGTGCTCGCGCAGCCGCTCGATCCGGGTGGGTTCGACCCGTCGGCGCTGTCCGTGTTCGGCCGCTGGAGCGGTGTGATGACGGGCTCCGTGCAGCTCTCGGACGATGGCCGGCGCATCCGCTTCGAGCCCGGCGAATCCTTCCACGCCGGCGAATCGGTCACGGCTTCGCTGCGCGCCGGGGAGAAGCTCGCGGCCGGCGGCGCCATGGAAACGGGTTTCGCGTGGAACTTCTGGATCCGGCCGCAGGCGGGCTCGCTCGACATGATCGACCGAGGCTCGCGGATCGTGCTCGACGACGGCGAAAAGCACGTCCAGCCATACGGGGCCTACGCCGGCGACTTCAACGGCGACGGCTATCCCGACATCGCGATCCCCAACGAGGTTTCCGCAGACGTCCGGGTGATGTTCAACGATGGCAAGGGGGACTACAACGAGTTCCGCGTCCTCGACATCCCGGGCGGGAGCTGGCCGAGCCCGAACGAAGGGGCGGACTTCAACGGTGACGGCCTCACGGACTTCGTGGTCGGGAACGCGGGGAACGACCTCGTGTCCGTCTTCCTCGCCGATGGGGACGGCTGGTTCGAACTTGGGAGCAACATCGAGTCCGGACAGAACGTCCGCGGCGTGTGCATCGGCGACTTCGACCAGGACGGATGGCCGGATGTGGCCGCGGTGAACATGTCCGTCGGACCCGAGGAATCGCGCGGCAACGTGGCCATGCTGCTCAACAACGCGGACGGGACGGGCGATCTGCGCCGCGCCTCCGAGATCGCTTCGCCGGGCCAGGGCGAGAAGACGTGCGCGACGGCGGACGTGAACAATGACGGCCTGCCCGACCTGCTCGTCGGAGCCTACTTCACCGACGAGGTCCTCACCTACCTGGGGGACGGGCGCGGCAACCTCGAGCTGGGCACGCGCGTGCGCGCCGGCGGCAAGCCGTGGATGATCGTGGCGGGCGACGTGAACGGCGACGGGAACGTCGACGTGATGTCCGCGAACCGTGAAGGAAACAACGTGGGCGTCCTCATCGGCGATGGCGCGGGCGGCTTCGCGGATCCCGTCGAGTACGAGACGGGCGAGTCGCCGCTGGCCGTCGACGTGGGCGACATCGACGGCGACGGCGACCTCGACGTGGTGACGAGCGATTTCGAGGGCAACAGCTTCACCGTGCACGAGAACGCGGGCGACGGAACGCTCGTGAACCCCCGTTCGTACGCGGCGAGCACGAACGGCTCGTGCGTCGTCATTCACGACCGCGACCTGGATGGGGATCTCGATCTCACCGGCGTGGATGAGACCGACGACAAGATCTTTCTCCTGGAGAACCCCGGGGGATGACCCGGTAGACGGGAAGATGGGAAGATGGGGAAGGTAGACCGGAAGGCGAAGCAGGAGTGGCGGGAGAAGCTCCCGGAGCAGGCCTACAAGGTGCTGTTCGAGGAAGCGACCGAACGCGCGGGTACGAGTCCGCTGAACGATGAGCAGCGTCCGGGCACGTTCGCGTGCGCGGCGTGCGGCGAGGCGCTGTTCACCACCGACATGAAGTACGACAGCGGCACGGGGTGGCCGAGCTTCTTCGAGACGCTGCCCGACGCGTTCGAGACTAAGCGCGACTTCAAACTCATCCTGCCGCGGACCGAGTACCACTGCGCCCGCTGCGGCGGACACCACGGCCACGTCTTCAACGACGGCCCCGAGCCCACGGGCAAGCGCTTCTGCAACAACGGCGTCGCGCTCCGGTTCATCCCGGACGAGGCTGACGAGGACTGAACCGGGCAGCCCGGCGGTGCGCGGGGACGTGCGAGGCGAGGTGCGCGCGCTGATCCGGGGGGCGGGGTTCGTGGCCGGATTTCTCGCCGTGATGGCGGCCCCCAGCGTAGCGGCCGGCCAGCTTCCGGGCTCCAGCGGCGCGTGCGAGGCGCGGACCGCGGAGACGCGCGCCGCCGGAGCGGCGGGCGCGCTCACGGACACGCCGACGGGCCGGGTGGCGGCCGACCTCCATTGCATCAGCCTCTTCTCGACGGCGCGGGGCGGCGTCGCGCAGGGGTTCGTCGAACTCGGGCGGGTGCCGTCGCCCTTCGGCGTGACGGTGACGCCGTCCGGCCACCATGTCCGCGCGTTGACCGCGCACATCGAGGGCCTCCCGCCGCCCTCCAGCCTGGGGCCGTACACGGTCTACATGGCGTGGGCGACGCCGCTCGAACTGGCTCCCGTGGTGCCGCTGGGCCCGGTCGGGAACGGCGAGCACGCGCTGGGGCGCGTCGCGTTCAACAAGTTCCTCGTGATGGTCAGCGCGGAGGCGTCGGCCGGTGTGGAGGAGCGCGAGGGGCCGCTCGTGCTGCGCGGGCGCTCGCCGTCCGCGCTCATGGAGGCGCACGACCTCCTGGCCCTCGCGCCGTCGGCGACGCGGCGGGCGGGCGGCCGGGCCCCGACGCGCTGGGACGCGCCGCCGGCGTACCCCGGCATCGCCATGCTGCCTGGCGTGATGGACCTCGAACCGCGCGCCCGCCCCGCGAGCCTCCGGAGCGCGGCCGACCTGCCCCCGTGGGAGACGCTCCCCGAGGCAGCCGCGCGCCAGGTCGTCGACCTTCCCGACGGCGGCACGCTCGACCTCGAGGCGACCATCGTCCGCCGCGAAATCGAAGGCCGCCGCCTCGCGATGCTCGCCTTCAACGGCCAGCACCCCGGTCCCCTCATCCGCGTCCCCGAGCAGTCCACCATCTTCGTGAACTTCACGAACCGCACGCCGTACCCGACCGCGGTGCACTGGCACGGCATCCGGCTCGAAAACGCGTTCGACGGCGTCCCCGGCCTCACCCAGGATCCCGTCGCCCCCGGGGAGTCCTTCCAGTACCGGATCTTCTTCCGGGACGCGGGCATCTACTGGTACCACCCGCACCACCGCGAGGACATCCAGCAGGAACTCGGCCTGTACGGAAACCTCCTCGTCGACCCCGCCGACCCGGACTACTACGGGCCCGCGAACCGCGAGGAAGTGCTCATGCTCGACGACATCCTCCTCGACGAGGACGGACTCGTGGACTTCGGGGAGGAATCGGCGAACTACGTGCTCATGGGCCGGTTCGGGAACCGTCCTTTGGTGAACGGGGAGCCGAGCTACGAACTGGAAGTCGACCGGGGCGAGGTCGTCCGCTTCCACCTCACGAACGCCTCGAACACGCGCACCTTCAACCTCTCCTTCGTCGACATCGAACGCGGCGGAGTCCCCGATCCCGACCAGCGCGTCGCGAACCCCGATGTCGATGATCCCCATCGTCTTCCGATGAAGGTCATCGCCTCCGACGTGGGCCGCTTCGAGCGCGAGGAACGGGTCCGAAGCGTGGTCCTGGCTCCCGCGGAGCGCTACGTGGTCGACGTGCGCTTCGACCGGCCGGGCACGCACGCCCTCGTCAACCACGTACAGGGGATCAACCACCGGCTGGGCGTCTTCCGGGCCGAACTCCGGACCCTGGGGACCGTCACCGTGGCGCCACGGGCCGCGGCCTCCGACCACGGGCCCTCCTTCGAGACCCTGCGCGAGCATGCGGACGTCATCGCGGATATCGACCGCTATCGGCCGCGCTTCGACGACGAGCCCGACCACGAACTCGTGATGACGCTCGAGACGGAGGATCTCCCGCTCCCCATCGAACGCTCGATGGCCTACGACTGGGTCTACTTCAACCCGGTGGAATGGACCGGAACGATGCCGCGCATGAACTGGGCCACGACCGGCCGCGAGGTCCGCTGGGTTCTGAGGGAGACGGCCACCGGGCGGGAGAACGAGGAGATCGAGTGGAACTTCGCCGTCGGGGATGTGGTGAAGATCCGCGTCGTCAACGACCGCGGCGCCTTCCACGCCATGCAGCACCCGCTCCACATCCACGGCCAGCGCTTCCTCGTCCTGTCGCAGAACGGCGTGCCGAACTCGAACCTGGCGTGGAAGGACACGGTCCTGTTGCCCGCCGCATCCACGACGGACATCCTGCTGGAACTGTCGAACCCCGGCCGCTGGATGATCCACTGCCACATCGCGGAGCATCTCGAAGCCGGCATGAAGATGACGATGAACGTCGCCGACGCCCCGCCGTGAGAAAGGAACTCCTCATGATGACCGCCCGACGCCGTTCTCTCTTTGCCCTCGCCTTGGCGCCGGTCGCCGCGGCGCTGCTGTCCTCCGATGCGCGAGCGCAGGAAGCGATGGAGGACTTCATCGCGGTGCAGGCGCCCACCGTCGCGCTCACGAACGTGAAGGTGATCGACGGGACCGGCGGCCCGGCTCGCGAGGGTCAGACCATCGTCATCCGGGACGGCCGCATCGCCGACATCGGCCCCGCCGACGAAGTGGCTGGCCGGATCCGGAACGCGCAGGTGCTCGACCTCTCCGGGCATACCGTCATCCCCGGCCTCATCGGGCTGCACAACCACAGCTACTACACGGGCGGGAACGGTCGCGCGGCGCAGCTCTCCTTCTCCGGGTCGCGACTCTACCTGGCCTCCGGCGTGACGACGATCCGGACGACGGGGGCGCGCGCGCCGTACGAGGAGATCAACCTCAAGCGGGCCATCGACGAGGGGCGCACCATTGGCCCGAACATGTTCACGACCGGTCCCTACCTCACCGGGCAGGAGGGTTCGCAGTCGATGGCCCAGCTCGAGGGGCCGGAGCAGGCGCGGCGCCTCGTCCGCTACTGGGCCGAGGAGGGCGTGCCCTGGTTCAAGGCGTACACCTGGATCAGCCGCGAGGAACTCGGCGCGGCGATCGACGAGGCGCACCGGCACGGCGTGAAGGTGACGGCCCACCTCTGCTCCGTCGGATACCAGGAGGCGGTGGCGCTCGGGATCGACAACCTGGAGCACGGCCTGCTCGCGAACAGCGAGTACTTCCCCGGGAAGGAGCCGGACGACTGCCCGTCGGGGTTCCGGAACGGCTACGCCGACCTCGATGTGGATTCCGAGGAGGTGCAGGAGACGTTCCGCATGATGATCGAGAACGACGTCGCGATGACCTCCACGCTGGCCGTGTACGAGATCTCCGTGCCTGGCCGGGGTCCGATCGACGAGCGCGTCTACGACATCCTCGCCCCGGAAATCGCCGCGGAAGTGAGGGAAATCGCGGACCTGCGGCGGAACGCGACCCTCGACTCCGGGATCGGCATCCACCCCGACGTCTACCAAAAGGCGCTCGAGTACGAATACGCCTTCGTGCAGGCCGGGGGCACGCTCGCGGCCGGGGTCGACCCGACCGGGTACGGCGCGGCGCCTCCGGGCTACGGCGACCAGAAGAACTACGAACTGCTGCTCGAGGCCGGCTTCACGCCCGCCGAGGTCGTCCGGATCATGAGCGCGAACGGCGCCACGGTGCTGGGGATCGACGACGAGACGGGAACGATCGAGGTCGGCAAGGTCGCGGATCTGGTCGTGCTGGCGGGCGACCCGGAGGCGGACGGCCACATCCGCGAGACGCGCATCGTGTTCAAGGGGGGTGTGGGCTGGGACGCGCCCAAACTCATCGAGTCGGTTCGCGGCATCGTCGGCATCCGCTGACCGGCCGTCCCCGGTGAACTCGCCACTGGCCGCCTCGCGAGGAGAGGTGTCGGTCCGCATCTCGGGCCTGACGATCATCGCTCTCCTGGCCGGTGTCCTCGGCGGCCCGCGGCCCGCAGCCGCGCAGGTGACCCCTGCAGACTCCGCGGCCGTGCTCGTGGCGACGGCGGGCGACTTCGAGGAGCGCGGCGAACTCGACGTCGCCCGGGCCCTGTATGAGGAGGTCGTCCGCCGCTACCCCGACACCCCGGGTGCGGCGCTGGCCCGGGCTCGGCTGGAAGGGTTGGGGGCGCCGGCGGGGGCTGTGCCGGCAGGGCTGGGGCAGGGCGGCGTCGCGCAGGACCGGCGCGGCGATACGGAATTCCGTGTCTGGTCGACGCTATACGGTCTGTGGCTGGGGGGCGTCGCCGTGCCCACGCTGGCCGATGCGACCAGTTCGGAGTCGCACGGCGTCGGACTTCTGCTCGGCGGGCCGGTGGGTTACGTGGCCGGCCGCGTGTTCTCTCCGTCCCTCTCGGTGGGACGGTCGCGCACGATCAGCTGGGCCGGCACGTGGGGCACCTGGCAGGGACTGGGCTGGGCGCACGCGCTGAATCTGGGCGCCGATCCGGACTGCGAGTACTGCGATCCGGACGACCAGGAGGCCTTCACTGCGGCAGTGGCCGGCGGACTGGCCGGGATCGCCACGGCCGCGCTCCTCGCGCGCGACACTTCGGAGGGTACGGCGTCGGCGACGTACCTCGGCAGCCTGTGGGGGACGTGGTTCGGCCTCGGGGGAGCGGTCACGCTGGACCTGGAGGACGACGCGATGTGGGCAAGCACGCTGCTCGTGGGCAACGCGGGCCTGATCGCCGGAGCGCTGGCCGGGGGCCGATTCGACCTGTCCTCCCGTCGCGCGCACCTCATCAGCCTGGGAGGTCTGATCGGCGGTTTCGGCGGGGTCGGCATTGCGCTCATCACGAAACCGGACAGCGACAGCGGCGCGTTCGTGATTCCGCTCGCGACGAGCCTCGCGGGTCTGGGCCTGGGGGTCCTGCTGACCCCGGAGGACGACGGCGCTCCGGAGGGCGAGTCGAGCGCGGCCGGCGCGGCGTCCGGTTCGTTGTCGCCCGCCCTCCTGAACTGGTCGGACGGAGGGCGGCTCGAGGTCGGCCTCCCGCTGCCGTTCGCCACGACCGTCGCCGACCCGCGGCGGAACGGGCAGCGGCACACCGCCTGGAACGTCCCGCTCGTCAGTCTGCGCTTCTGAGCCGTATGCCGGACCGTCCGCTGAAGGACCGGGTGGCCGTCGTCGCCGGCGCGACGCGCGGCGCCGGGCGCGGCATCGCCCGCATGCTCGGCGAGGTGGGCGCCACCGTCTACTGCACCGGCCGCAGCGTCCGGGGCCATCCCGCCACGCCGGGACGGCCGGAGACGCTGGAGGAGACCGCGGAACTGGTGACATCGGAGGGCGGCCGGGGCATCGCCGTCCGCGCCGACCACACGGTCGAGTCCGAGGTGGAGCGGCTCTTCGCCCGCATCCGCGACGAGGCGGGCCGCCTCGACGTCCTCGTGAACGACATCTGGGGCGGCGACGCGCTGACCGAGTGGGGGAAGCCCTTCTGGGAACTCTCCGTCGCGCAGGGGGCGCAACTGCTGGAGCGCGCCGTCCACACCCACATCATCACGAGCCGGCACGGCGCCCCGCTGATGGTCGAGCGCAACGCCGGCCTCATCGTCGAGGTCACCGACGGCGACACGTTCGGCTACCGCGGCAACCTCTTCTACGACCTGGCGAAGAACGCGGTCGTCCGGCTCGCTTACGCGATGGCCGCCGATCTCCACCCGCACGGCGTGACGGCGCTTGCGATCACCCCCGGGTTCCTGCGCTCCGAGGCGGTGCTCGACCACTTCGGCGTCACCGAGGCGAACTGGCGCGACGCGGTCGAGAAGGACGAGTACTTCGCCGAGTCCGAGACCCCGTGCTACGTCGGCCGCGCGATCGCCGCCCTCGCCGCCGACCCGAACGTCGCGTCGAAGGCGAGCGGGCTGTTCTCGAGCTGGGCGCTGGCGAAGGAGTACGGCTTCACCGACGTCGACGGACGCCGACCCGACTGGGGCACGTTCTTCCTGAACAAGGTGCGGAAAATCCTCGAACGGGATGCGCCGCCCGACGAGATGGACGTCTTCGTCATCCGCAGCCGGCTCTACCAGGCGGAACTCGACCCGTCCGCCACCGAGGAGGCCGACCGCCTCCGCGCCTGGCTCGCCCGACACGAGTAGCGGATCTCCGGGTTCAGTCCCGGCGACCCTCCTCGATCATGTCCCGAACGGACTGCCCGCCGAGACTGTGCGTCTCCTGGAACGCCTTCAGGTCGTCGATCACCGCCTGACCGCGGGACTCCAGGTAGTCGCGACCCGCGGACATCAGGGCGACGAAGGCTTCCTCATCCCCCGCTTCGACCGCGTCACGGACGCGTTCCACCGCCACCACGAGTTCCTTCAGGGCGACGTCTCCGTACTCGTTCAGCGACTGAATCTCGAAGTACATGTGCGGGTTCTCGCCAGCCAGCGCGCGCGCCACGTCCAACTGGGCCTCGAACGTCGTGCTCGACACGTCCGCGAGGCGCGGCGTCGTCTCACCGGAGCGAGCCAGCGCCGTGAAGAAGGCGATGTTGAGGGCGTGGGAGAGCCCGAGCACGAACCCCATCACGCGGTCGTGGCTTTCCAGATCCATGCGTACGCGCGTGGCCATGGTCGAGGCGAAGAGCGCCTCCGCGCCTTCCGTCGCGCCGGGACAGCCCACGTCCACGAAGATGATGTGTTCCCCGGAAAGGAGTTCGGTGTCGGGACCGAACATGGGGTGGACGGAGGTGACGCGGACGCCGGCCTCCGCCAGCGCCGTCAGGCCGGAGCGCAGCGGGCTCTTGAGCGAACCGATGTCGAACACCAGGCCCGGCGGTGCGGTCTCCGCCAACCGTTCGAGGATCTCGTTGGCGATGACCATGGGCGTCGCCACCACGATCAGATCGTGGTCCAGCACCGTCGCCGTCCAGTCCGCGCGATCCCCCCCGTCGGGGTCGGCGGTCTCCACCTCGAACCCCTGGGAGGAGAGGAAGCGGACGAACCACCCCCCCATCTTCCCGGAACCGCCGATGACGAGGGCGCGCTTCCCGCCTCCTCTCGCGGCGGCCACCACGCTGCCCTGTTCCTGCACCGCCAGCGACGAACGGATCAACGAAAGGACGAGATCCTCGGCCAGCCGCGGCGGGAGCCCGAGCTCGTCCGCGGCGGCGCGGGCCCGCTCGATGACGACCTTCTCCTGCCGGTAGTCGCGGGGGGCCGTCTGCGAGGCGCGCTTCCGCTCCCCGATCTTCGCCGAGACCGCCTGCCGCCGGGCGACGAGTTCGAGCAACTCGCGGTCGATGCGCGCGAGTTCGTCTCTGAGTTCATCGAGGTTCGACACGTCTCGCTCCAGGAGTCCGGACTATCCGGCGATCACGCGGATCGTCTGCCGCAGCGCGATCCAGCTCACGTACGCCAGCAGAGGCGGCGCCACATAGCGAATCAGGAAGCGCGCCGTCGGAATCAGGCGGGCGAACCGGGGTGAGGCTCCGATTCGCAGTTCCTCCCCCGGGTGCTTCATCACCCAGCCCACCAGCACCGCGATGGCGAGTACGCCCAGCACGGTGAGGAGTTCCGCAGCGACCTGGTCCATGATTCCCAGCGCGCCGAGGGAAAGCGCCGGCGCGATCCCGATCGCGGCGATCAGGAGGCCCGAAGCGAGCGTCGCCCGGCGGCGCGTCCAGCCCCATTCGTCGATGAGAATCGAAGCCGCCACCTCCAGCAGCGAGACGGCGGAGGTGATCGCCGCCACGATCACGGCGCTGAAGAACAGCGTGCCGACGATTCGGCCCATCGCCTCCATCTGCGCGAACGCGCTCGGAAGCGAGATGAAGAGGACGCCCAGAGTACTCTCTCCCACGTCCTCCGACAGCCCGAGTCCGAACACGATCGGGAACACGACGAGCCCCGCGACGAAGGCGACGGAGAAATCCGAGAGCGCGATCACGGTGCTCTCGCGTCCGAGGTTCGTGCGCTTCGAGAGGTAGGAGGAGTAGGTGACCATGATCCCCATCCCCACGCTCAGCGAATAGAAGGCGTGGGCGGCCGCGCCCTGGAGCACGACGGGGTCCAGCAGTTCGTTCAGCGACGGGGAGAGGTAGAAGCGGTATCCCTCCGCGGCGCCCGGCAGCGTCGCGGCCCAGATCGCGAGGCCGATGAGGAGGAGGAAGAGGAGCGGCATGAGCAGCATGCTCGCCCGCTCGATCCCCCTGCGGACGCCGAACGCCACGATCCCGACCGTCGCGCCGATCGACGCCAGGTGAAAGACAACCGCCGAGGGGCCGGACGCGACCGACTCGTATCGCCCCGCGGCGTCGGCGTGGAATCCGGTGGTGAGCCCGTCGAGGGCGTAGCGGAGGGCCCAGCCCGTGATGACCGACAGGTAGGCCATGATCACGGTCGACGTCACGAGGAAGAGGAGCCCGGCCGCCGCCCAGCGCTTGCCGCCGACCGCGCGCAGGGCGCCGATCGCGGACCGTCGCGCGCGCCGGCCCACGGCGAACTCCGCCAGCATCATCGGCACGCCGATGAGGAACGCCATGCAGACGTAGGCCACGAGGAAGGCGGCGCCGCCGCCCTCGGCCGTCTGGTAGGGGAAGCGCCACATGTTCCCCAACCCGACGGCGGACCCCACCGCGGCGAGCACGAAACCGACCCGGCTGCCGAAGCGTTCGCGGGCGGATGGGGGAGTGTCGTGTGCCTGGTTCAAGTGGCGGGTCCTCGACCGGATGTCCTTGCAGGCGGGTGCGTGAGAGTGTCGCCGACGGACGCCGCCCCCCGCAAGGTCGCGTGCCCTGCGGCGGTCCGACGCGGGGTCCCGTCGCGGGCCGCCAGCCGTTGCGCGTTCGGGTTCCGCCGGGGGATTATCGACGATGCCCCGGCGGACCCTGACCCGGGCCCGGCCGCTACCCCATCCAGCCGAGAGAGACGGCGCCCGTGACGGCACATGTCGAGATCCCCGGACTCACGCTGACCCGCGAGGACTTCGAGCGCGCGCGGGAGCACGTCGCGCCGCACGTCTACCACACGCCGCTGCTCACTTCGCGCTCGCTCGGCGAGGCCTCCGGGTTCGACATCAGGCTGAAGGCCGAGCTCTTTCAGAGGGGCGGTTCCTACAAGGTGCGGGGGCCGCTGAACGTGATGGCCCACATGAGCGGGGAGGAGAAGGCGCGGGGCATCATCTGCTCCTCCGCGGGGAACCACGCGCAGGGCGTCGCGCTGGCCGCCCGCCTGTACGGGATTCCCGCCGTCGTGGTCATGGCCGAGAACGCGACGCCGGCCAAGGTCGCGGCCACGGAAGGGTACGGCGCCGAGGTCGTCCTCCACGGGTCGATATGGGATGAGGCGAACGAGCGGGCGCTCGAACTCGTCGAGAAGCGCGGACTCACGTACGTGCACCCCTTCGACCACCCGCGGCTGATCGCGGGGCAGGGCACGCTGGGTCTCGAGATCCTCGAGGACTGGCCGGAGGTCGAAGTCGTCGTCATCCCGATCGGGGGCGGGGGCTTGATCTCGGGTAACGCGATGTCCCTGAAGAGCGTGAACCCCGATATCCGGGTGATCGGCGTGGAATCTTCGGGGGCGCCCGCCATGAAGCGCACGGTCGAATCCGGAGAGATGGTGACCCTGGAGACCGTGGACTGCGCGATCGACGGGCTCAAGGTGATGCGGGTCGGCGACAACACGGCGTCCGTCGTGAGCCGTTTCGTGGAGCGCGTCGTCACGCTTCCCGACGAGGACATCTTCGACGCCATGCTGTGGCTGATGACGCGGGCGAAGCTCGTGACCGAGGGCGCGGCCGCGGCGCCGGTCGCCGCCGTCCTCCACGGCCTCATCGACGCGCCGCCGGGGACGAAGGTCGCGTGCGTCCTCAGCGGCGGGAACCTCGATGTCGAACAGTTGAGGGGGCTGAGCTGGAACTGAACGGCGGTCGCCGCCTCGCCCCGCTGGTCTCCCTGCTTGGCTCGCTGGTGCCGGCGGCTGCCACGGCGCAGGAGCCGGGCCAGGAGGGACCGGCCCGGATCGCGGTCGAATCCGCGCCCCGCCCTACCGCCGCGGCCCTGCGCGCGGAGGCGCCACCCATCGTGGACGGCCGCCTCGACGATCCCGTCTGGCGGCAGGCTCAACCCCTCACCGGATTCGTCCAGTCCCGTCCCGACACCGGTGCGCCCGCCACCGAAAACACCGTCGTCTACTTCGTGTACGACGACCAGGCCCTCTACATCGGGGCGATCTGCTACGACTCGGAGCCCGAACGCTACTTCATCTCCAGCCTGAAGCAGGACTTCAACAGCGGATCCTCGGACGTCTTCGGCGTGGCGCTCGACACGTACCTCGACCGCCGCAACGGGTTCATGTTCCTCGTGAATCCCGGCGGGGCGCTCAAGGACGTCCAGTTGTTCGACGACAGCCGTTCCGAGAACCAGGCGTGGGAAGGCCCCATTCGCGTCGAGACGACCCGTCACGACGAGGGGTGGACGGTGGAGATCGAGATCCCCTTCTCCACCCTCCGCTTCAATCCCTCGGAGGAGGACCAGACGTGGGGACTCCAGATCCTGCGCCGCATCCGGCGCAAGGCGGAGGACACGTTCTGGGCGCCGCTCGACAGGCGCGACCAGATCCACAAGATGTCGAAGGCGGGGACGCTGACCGGATTCCGCGGCGTGGGGCCGGGACTCAACCTGCGCGTGAAGCCCTACGCCCTCGCGCAGGATCAGACGGGGACGCTCGTCGACGAAGGGCGCGCCGGCAGCCAGGCCGACCTCGGGTTCGACGTCAAGTTCGGGGTCACGCCGGGGCTTACGCTCGACCTCACCTACAACACGGACTTCGCCCAGGTGGAGGTCGACCAGGAGCAGGTCAACCTGACCCGCTTCCCACTCTTCTTCCCCGAGAAACGGGACTTCTTCGTCGAGAACTCCGGCACCTTCGCCTTCGGCGACCAGTCGGAACGCAGCTACCGGACCGGCGTCTCGCTGCGCGACCTCACCCTCTTCCACTCGCGCCGCATCGGGCTCACGGGGAGGGGGGAGCCGATCCCCATCCTCGGCGGCGCGCGGCTCACGGGCCGGACGGCCGGGTTCGAGGTCGGCCTGATGAACCTCCAGACCCGGTCCAGCCGCGGCCTCCCGGCTGAGAACTTCTCCGTCATGCGGGCGCGCCGGAGCGTGTTCGGGACGTCGGACGTGGGGGCGATCTTCATCAACCGGGAGGCGACCGGCTCGGACATCGAAGGACACCCCGACTTCAACCGCAACGTGGGGTTCGATGCGAACCTGAGGCCGCTCCCGTCGCTGCTCCTCGCTCCGTTCCTCGCCTGGACGGACTCGCCGGATGCCGACGGGAACGCTTTTGCGGGCCGGATGTGGGCCGGCTGGCGCGACGAACTGTGGGACGTGTCGGCGCTGTGGCGCCACGTGGGAGAGGACTTCAACCCCACCGTCGGCTTCGTGCGCCGGCGCGACATCCGCCAGAGCTACGCGACGGTGGGGCTCCACCCGCGGCCTCCGGTGCCCGGCGTGCAGGAGGTCAATCCCTGGGTCGAGCTCGACTACATCCGGGATCTCGAATCCGTCCTCGTGACGCGGAGGCGGACGGCGGGATTCGGGATCTCGTTCCTGAACGGGAGCGGGCTCACGCTGAACTACACGGACCGGTTCGAACTCCTGCGGGAGCCCTTCCGGGTCTCGAGGGACGCGACGATTCCGACCGGCCGCTACGACTTCGGTTCGGGCTCGGTGCAGTACCGGTCGGCGCCGGGCCGGGCGCTGACGGGGTTCGTTCGCGTCGAGCGCGGCGGGTTCTTCGATGGGACGCTGACGTCGCTGTCGGGCGGCCTCATGTGGCGGCCGAGCCATCACCTCTCCGTCGATCTCTCGGCGAACCACAACGACATCTCGCTCCCGGACGGGGCGTTCACGGCGGACGTCTTCGGGGGTCGGGTCGACTACGGCCTCTCGACGAAGGTCTTCGCGAGCGCCTTCGTCCAGTACAATGCGGCCGAGGACCAGTTCGTCACGAACGTGCGCTTCAACTACCTGTATTCGCCGCTCAGCGACATCTTCCTCGTCTACACGGAGCGCCGCGACCTGGCCGCCGGCATGACGGTCGAGCGCGTCCTCGCCGCCAAGGTGTCCAGGTCCATCGGCTTCTGACCCACTGTTCTGGCGAACCGACAGTGGAAAGTCCTATCTTGCACAGGCTGGATGCGGGGAGGGGAAATTGCGTCCAAACGCCGCGCCGGGTCGCGGTGTTTGCCCAGTTGGATTCGGGCGACAGCCGGTGAGGGACCACATGAAGAAGTTCGCGATCGCGACTCTGGGAACGGCGGCGCTGTATCTCGCCGTCACGGGCGAAGATGCGCCGCTCGGCGCACCTCCCCATGCCCTTGCGGTCGCCCCCGCGCCGGACACGCTGGCGAACTCCGTCATCCAGACGGTGTGCACCCGCTGTCACAACGACTCGCGCAGGGCGGGCAACCGCTCCTTCCTCGAGTTCGACGCGACCGAGCCGCAGGCCGACCCCGAGACCGCCGAGCAGATGATCCGGAGGCTCCGCGCCGGCATGATGCCGCCGCCCGGCGTCCGGCGTCCGGACGAGGCCACGCTGACCGCCGTCGTCGAGGAACTCGAGACGCGCATGGACGCCGCGGCGCATGCGAACCCGAACCCGGGGACGCGGACCTTCCAGCGCCTCAACCGCGCGGAATACCGGCGCGCCGTTCAGGACCTGCTCGACCTCGATGTCGACATGGAGGCGTTCCTCCCGACCGAGACGATCAGCGACAACTTCGACAACATCGCCGATGTCCAGATGATGTCCGCGACGCTGATGGAGGGCTATCTGCGGGCGGCGAGCGAGATCAGCCGCATGGCGATCGGGGATCCGGACGCGGGCCCGCGCCAGGTCACCTACAAGGTGCCGAAGACGGCGTCGCAGGCGGTCCGGGCCGACGGCGCGCCCTTCGGGACGCGGGGCGGGATCTCCGTCATCCACGTCTTCCCGGCCGACGGGGAGTACGTGTTCAAGATGGACATGCACCCCGGCCCGACGGGATTCCTGTACGGGATGACGGCGCCGGATGAGAAGATCGAGGTTTCGATCGACGGCGCGCGCGTGGCGCTGCTCGAGATCGACCCGTTCATGTCGGAGTCCGATCCGCAGGGGATGGTGATCGAGACCGAGCCGATCCACGTGCGGGCGGGTCCGCAGCGGGTCACGGCGGCCTTCCTCCTCAACGCCGAGGGTCCGGACAACGACCTCATCAAGCCGATCGACTACAAGCTCGCCGACTCGAACATCGGCAGCGCCTACGGCGTGACGACGCTCCCGCACCTGCGCGACTTCCTCGTCACCGGTCCGTTCGCGGTCACCGGCATCTCGGAGACGCCGAGCCGCAAGCGGATCTTCTCCTGCCGGCCCACGGCGCCCGACGAGGAGCGGCCCTGCGCGCGGCAGATCATCAGGTCGCTGGCGGCCACGGCCTACCGCCGGCCGCTGGAGGCCGAGGACGTCGAAGATCTGCTGGTGTTCTTCGATCTCGGCGTCGAGGAGGGCGGGTTCGAGGTCGGCGTTCGCACCGCGCTCCAGGCCGTGCTCGCGAGCCCGCACTTCGTCTTCCGTCTCGAGGAGATGCCGGCGGATGTGGCGCCCGGGGACATCTACCGCCTGAGCGACGTCGACCTCGCCACCCGGCTCTCCTACTTCCTGTGGGGCACGCACCCGGACGACGAACTCGTGGCGCTGGCCGACGCGGGCCGCCTCTCGGATCCGGCGGTGCTGGAGGCTCAGGCACGGCGCATGCTCGCCGACCCGCGGTCGGAGGCGATGGCGACGCGCTTCGCCTACCAGTGGTTCCGCCTGCAGGACCTCGAGAAGATCCACCCGGACGCGCTGCTCTACCCGTACTGGGATCATCGGCTCGTCGAGGCGATGCTGCAGGAGACGCAACTTTTCTTCGAGCATCTCGTGCGTTCGGATGCGTCTTTCTTCGAACTGCTCACGGCGGACTACACGTTCGTGAACGAACGCCTCGCCCAGCACTACGGGATTCCGGGCGTGACCGGGGAGGAGTTCCACCGCGTCGGGATCCCGGACGAAGCGCGCCGCGGACTGCTGGGCCACGGGAGCATCCTCACGCTGACCTCGCACGCGGATCGCACCTCGCCGGTCCTGCGCGGGAAGTGGGTGATGGAAGTCCTGCTCGGGACTCCGCCCCCGCCGCCTCCGCCGGACGTGCCCGATCTCGAAGTGACGGACGAGGCGCGAGAGGGACGCTTCCTCACCGTGCGCGAGCGGCTCGAGATGCACCGCTCGAATCCGGCCTGCCGGTCGTGCCACCGCGTGATCGACCCGATCGGTCTCGCGCTGGAGAACTTCGACGTCACCGGCGCGTGGCGGATCAAGGACCAGGGCCGGACGGTGGACACGACGGGCGAACTCTACGATGGGACCCCGATCATGAGCGCGGCGGATCTGAGGGCCGCGTTGCTCGATCGCGAGGACTCGCTCGTGCGGACGTTCATCGAGAATCTCATGGCCTACGCCCTGGGCCGGCGGATCGAGTACTACGACATGTCCACGGTGCGTGAGATCGCACGCGTGGCGAAGGCCGACGACTATCGGATGACATCGTTCATCATGGAGGTCGTGAAGAGCGCGCCCTTCCAGATGAGCGCCGTCGAGATGGTGGCCGACGAAGATATCGACGCAGGCGGGCACTGAGGGAGCCGCCCCGCGGAAAAGATCAGGAGGAGTGAGCATGGAACTCATCACGGGTAAGCACATCTCCCGCCGCATGGCCCTGAGGGGCTTGGGGGCGACGGTGGCGTTGCCGTTCCTGGATGCGATGCTGCCGGCCGGCCGGCTGTGGGGCTCCACGAAGTCGCTCACGGACGTGAAGCGGTTCGTGGGCATCGAGATGGTGCACGGCGCCGCCGGCTGCAACGAGTGGGGGGCGTCGCAGTTCATGTGGTCGCCCGAGAAGGTAGGGCGCGACTTCGACCTCTCGCCGAGCAGCCTGAGCCCGCTCGAGCCGTGGCGCGACTACCTGACGATCATCTCGAACACGGACGTCGAGAACGCCGAGGCGAAGACGGCGAAGGAGATCGGCGGCGACCACTTCCGCTCCAGCGCCACCTTCCTCACGCAGGCGCACGCGAAGCAGACGGAGGGCTCCGACGTGTACGTCGGCACATCGATGGACCAGTACTACGCGCAGCGCTTCGGGCAGGATACGCCGATCCCCTCCATGCAGCTCTGCATCGAGAACGTGGACCAGGCCGGCGGGTGTGCGTACGGCTACGCGTGCGTGTACACCGACACGATCAGCTGGGCGTCTCCGACGGCGCCGCTGCCGATGATCCGCGATCCGCGGGCCGCGTTCGACCAGTTGTTCGGGGCCGGTGGGACTTCGGAGGACCGGGCCCGGCGCCGGCGCACCGACCGCAGCATCCTCGACTGGATCATGGGCGAGGTCGCGGGCCTGAAGCGTGATCTCGGGGCCACGGACCAGCGGCGGCTGGACCAGTATCTCGACAACATCCGCGAGATCGAGCGCCGCATCGAGCGCATCGAGGCGCACAACACGAGCGGCGAGACGCGCGAGATTCCCGAGGCCCCACCGGGCGTGCCGGATGACTTCGCCGAGCACGTCCACCTGATGTTCGACCTGCAGGCGCTGGCGTTCCAGTCGGATCTGACGCGCGTGTTCTCGTTCAAGCTGGGCCGGGACGGATCGGGCCGCGTGTATCCGGGCAGCGGCGTGGACGCCGGCTTCCACCCGGCCTCGCACCATGGCGGCCGCGAGGACCGCGTCACGGACTACGAGAAGATCAACCGCTACCACGTGAGCATGGTGCCGTACCTGCTCGAGAAGCTGGCCAGCATCGAGGAACCGGACGGGAACCTGCTCGACAAGAGCATGATCCTGTACGGCTCGCCGATGGGCGATTCGAACCTGCACAACCACAAGCGTTGCCCGTTGTTCGTGGTCGGGAAGGCCGGCGGCGAACTCGAGGGCAACATGCACATCAAGGCGCCGGACGGGACGCCGATGGCCAACGTGATGCTGAGCCTGATGCACAAGCTCGGCATGGAGGACATGGAGAGCTTCGGCGACAGCACCGGCGGCTTTTCGTTCTCGGCGGTCGCGCAGGACTGAGTCACGGGACCGGTCGGAGGGTCGGAGGCAAGATCGATGTTGAAGAGAATCGGTAGGGCCGGGCTTCGGGCGGGGGTCCTCGTCGCGCTCTGCGCGACCACGCTGTGGGCTGCCGTGGCGATGGACGCGCCCGTCGCCGAGGCGGCGGCGCAGGGAGACATCGAGGCGGTCCGTACGCTCCTCCGGGACGGGGCCGATGTAAACGCGGCCCAGGGCGACGGCATGACGGCGCTACACTGGGCGGCCCTCAGGGGCGACGCGGAGATGGTGTCGGTGCTCGTCTACGCCGGCGCCAACGTCGCGTCGACCACGCGCCTGGGCGCCTATACGCCGCTCCACCTCGCGAGCCGGGATGGCCGGCCCGAAGCGGTCGCCCTCCTGCTCGAAGCCGGAAGCGACGCGAGTGCGGCGACGGCGACCGGCGCCACGCCGCTACACCTGGCGGCCGCCGGCGGAGATGTGCCGACCCTCACGAGCCTGCTCGAGGCCGGAGCCGAGGTCGACGCGCAGGAGGGGGCCAACGGCCAGACGCCGCTCATCTTCGCCGCCGCGGCCGGACGCCTGGAGGCGGTGCAAGCGCTCATCGCGGCCGGGGCGGACGTGTCGATCCCATCGAGGGTGTTGGACTTCGTCGAGAAGGCCCGCACGGACAGCGAAGCCCGGGGAAGGCGGCGGGAAGTTCTCACCGCGATTCGGAAGGCCGAAGCGGAAGCTCGCGGCGAAACCGCGGAAGTCGGTATCACCCGCACCGACACGCCGTCCGGCCAGGAGCCGACGCGGCGCGAGGCGGCGGATCGAGCGGATCGGGACCAGGCCGGCACGGGCCCTGCGACGCAGGGCGCCGGCGCGACGCCGGGCCAGGAACCCGCAGCCGCCGCGCCCGACGAGACGCCGGCGGACGAGCCCCCGCCGGGTCAGGGCGAAGATCCCCCCGAGGCCGCAGCGGCCCCCGAGGCGGCTGAAGACGCAGAGGAGGCCGAAGAAGCCGAAGAGGCCGAAGAAGCCGAAGAGGCCGAGGAAGCTGAAGCGGCTGAAGAGGCCGAGGATCCGGCGGAGCCCGCGCCGCGGCCGCTGAGCTACAGCGACATCGTCGGCAAGCAGGGTGGTATGACCGCGCTCCACTACGCGGTTCGCGAAGGCCATTTCGAGACGGTGAAGGCCCTCGTCGCGGCGGGTGCCGATATCGATGGACCCACCGAGGGCGACCTGAGCACGCCGCTCGTCGTCGCCACCGTGAACGGGCACTATGACCTCGCGGCCTGGCTGCTCGAACAGGGGGCCGACCCGAACCTGGCCAGCGAGGACGGCGTGGCGCCGCTCTACGCGACGGTCGCCAACCGCTGGGCCCCCAAGGCGCTGTACCCGCAGCCCACCGCGTTCCGCCAGCAGGAACTCGACTACATGGAGCTAATGGAGATGCTCCTCGCCGCCGGGGCGGATCCGAACGCGCGCGTGAACACGCACATCTGGTACTCGGCGTACAACTTCGACCTGCTGGGCGTGAACTTCAGCGGCGCGACGCCCTTCTGGCGCGCCGCGAAGGCGCTCGACATCCCGGCCATGGAAATGCTCGTGGCCGCCGGCGCCGACCCGCACATGCCGACTCGGAAGGCGCCCGAGCGCCGCCGCCGTCGGCCCGCCGATGAAGAAGAGGAAGAGGATCCGAGCGGACTGCCGCCCGTCGAGGTCGGCGGACCCGGCATCCCGCCGCTCGTCGCCGCCGCGGGCTACGGCTACGGGCGCTCACGCACCGGCAACCAGCACCGGCATCGACCCGACGAATGGATGGCCACGGCGAGGTATCTCGTCGAGGAACTGGGTGCGGACGTGAACGGCCGCGACTCGGATGGGTTCGGCGCGCTCCACTACGCCGCGGCGCGCGGCGACAACGAGTTGATCGAGTACCTCGTCGGCAAGGGCGCCGACCCGCTCATCGTGGCCCGCAGCGGCCAGACGACGGTCGACATGGCGAACGGCCCCATCCAGCGCGTGCAGCCGTTCTTCGAGACGATCGCCCTCCTCGAGGGCATGGGCGCAAAGAACAACCACAACTGCCTCAGCTGCTGACCCCGGCGGCCTCCGGGCGCCCGCCGAGTCAGTCGCTGTCGGTCCGGTAGGGGGAGCGGGTTCGTTCTCGCACGGCGTCCACGATCCAGGAGTTGATGCTCGTCCCGCGCGCTGCCGCCGCAGCGGCGATGGCGGCGTGAAGCTCCGATCCGAGTCGCACGTTCAGCTTGCCGGAGAAGGGCTGCTTCGGTTCGACGCCGTCTTCCTCGCACCAGGCAAGATATTCATCGATGGAGCGGTGAAACTCCTCGCGTAGCTGCGTCGTGTCCGTCGCCTCGAACGTCGCGATCGGATACGGACCGCTGTTGATCACCCGCCCGTGGAGGACGTTGCTCGAGTCGTCGAACTCCACCGCGGCCCGGTATCCCCTGTATTCCATCATGGCTCCACCCCTGCCGCTCGCAAAAACGCCGCAATATCTCGGACCGTCTCCCGGCCTACGACCGGCCGCGGGTGGGGTCGATGGATCACGATCCTCTCATCGTCCTTTCGGAGTCCAACGCGCGACCCCGACCGTTCCACGACCTGAACGTTGTACGCCTGTAGCATCGCCCGGACCTCGTCCCACCGGATATCCGAGGGCGTCGGCTTCCGGTGGATGCGCTCCAAGGTCTTCCGGTGTCTGGTTCGCATGGATTCCAAGAATCGCTCGTGCATGGTACCATGTCAAGTACCATCGTGTCGCGACACGAGAGGCGGCCAAAAGAAAGGCTCGTGAGCTTTGCTAATCGTCTCGCGGGAGGCGCTGGGAGACGGAGATCGGGTAGCCGTCGGGGTCCCGGAGGGTGAACTCGATCGAGCGGGCGTTCGGGTTCACGTGCGGTTCGTCGAGGCAGTCGGCCCCCATGGCGCGGGCCCGCTCGAACACGGCCTGCGCGTCGCCCGTGTAGAAGTAGAGCAGGACGCCGCGGCCCGGCATCCCCTCTTCCGGGTCCGTCATCCCCGGGTGGGCCTTGAATTCGCGGTGGTGGAGCATCAGTTCGATGCTGCCATCGGGAGCCAGAAGCCGCTCGAAGTGATGACCACCACGCCCGCTCACGAAACCGAAGAGTTCGACGTACCAGGCTGAACTCGCCGCCACGTCCCGAACCACGAGCATGGGCGTGAGGCCCTGTCCTGTCGCGCCCATCGATCCGGGCCTCCGGCGCGGTCTGCGGCGCCCGGCTTCCGCCTGACGCCTAGTGGTTCGAGTTGTTCGTTGCGGCTTCGGCGGCGCGCCTCGCCTCCTCGCGGGCGGCGACCAGCGCTTCGAACTCCGCGGGATCGAGGTAGGTCACGTCGACCCACAGGTGCGCCATCTCGTCCACGGTCCGATCCCCGTAGCCGACCCACTGCTCATGGTCGGGGTTGTTCGGATTCTCGGCCGTGTTGTCGTGCCAGGCGGTGATGACGAGTGTCGTCCCCGCCGGAAGGAGCGGGGCGGCGTCTTCCTCGTAGATGTAGTTGATGTGCCAGTTCCACTGGAAGTTGTCGACCTGGTTGATCAACTCCTTGCGGCCGTCCGGGTAGATCGCCTCGAGGGACATGGCCTTGCCGCGCATGTGCATGTGCGGCTGGAAGTTCTCCAGGCGAGCGGGCCAACGCAGGGTGTGGAAGTCCTGCGTGACCGCGATCTCGCCCGGCGGGATGTCGAGGCCCGTCCGGCCCGTGGCGTTGTAGATCATGAGCCGCGTGCGGTTCCGGGGCTCCTCGCCCCTGGGATAGAACCAGACGCCGAGTTCGACGTAGCTGTCTTCGACGCGCTCGCCCATCGCGTGGAGGTGGACCTCCCAGCGGATCTGCGAGCCGGGGAGCATGATCTTGCCCGCGCCCTCGGGGAAGATCTCGCCCTCCTTGCCGACGGCCCACTCCATGAAGAGGTCCGGGCCGCCCATCGCGCCCCCGCGCGTGCTCGCCTCGACGATGCGGGCGCTCATGGGGCTCTCCTCCTCGTTCTGCTGGAGGAAGGCGAGGACGTGGTGCGTGATCGTGCGCCCATCGTTGCCCGCAGGCCTGATTTCGATGGCTTTCACCCAGCGGGGCTCCGTGATGCCGGTCGGCGTGACGGGCCGCCACCACTTGTCCATCGTCTCGGCTTCGAGCGTGAAGGGTTCGGACGCGATGACGAGGTCGGGTTCCCCGAACTCATCGAGGAGGCGCCATTCGTTCGGATCGGGGAACTCGACGGGAGGCGGCAGGTCCGCGGGGTCGCCCTCTACCCGGCCGCCATCGATCCACGCGACGATCGTCTCGATCTCCGCGCCCGACAGGCTGCGGTCGTTTCTGAACTCCTGGATCCCGACCGTGGGGTCGAGGTGCCAGGGCGGCATGACGCGGTTCGAGACCTTCTCGCGGATGCCCGATGCCCAGCGGTAGGCGTCCCGGTACGTGAGGAGCGACATCGGGGCGATCGAGCCTTCCTGGTGACACTCCTGGCACTTGGCCTGGAGGATCGGCATCACGTCCCGGTTGAAGGTCACGTCCCCGGACCCGTTCTCCTGAGCCCCTGCCGGCCCCGCGACGCCCAGGGCGCCGAGTGCCGCTCCAAACGCGATGGCGGCTCGCTTCAGGGAAGTCGGATCGAACTGTCTCATCATCGTTCTCCTCGAACCTCGTCGAATCCGCCGATCACGGGTCGACCGTGACCCGGAAAAATCCGTTCGTCCAGCAGCATTGCGCGTGGCCGGCGGCGGAAACACCGGAACCGTCGTTGGCGCGCACGCGCAGGATGTACTCGCCCGGCTCACTGAAGGTGACCGGGGTCGCGGCTTCGGCCCCGGTGGCCGGGACGCGGGCCGTCCGCTCGCCGAACGCCACATCGCCCGGACCCTGGTGCTTGAACCAGGTGAGGTTGACGGGCGAGCCGTCGCGGCTCCCCGCTACAAAGTGACTGCGTCCCACGCCGTCGTCCCGGACGTGGACGCTCACGTCGAGCGCTTCCCCGACCCGGGCCGTGAGCGGGCCTCCCCAGGCCCCGGCCGGTCCCGCGCCTTCCTCGCCCGCTCCGAAGCGGAGGACGGGGGGCGTGTTGCCGTCTCCGGCTTCGCCCTTGAGTGCGTCGATCTGCCAGTCCCGGTGCAGGTGGCCCGGGACGCGAAACGTCTGGCCGCGCATCCTCAGCGTCCAGTAGATCTTCCCCTCGCCGAAGTCCGCCGGGACCCGGACAACGAACACGCCATAGTGGCGCCGCGGGGCGAACGAGGTGGGCTGCGCCCCCTGGAACTCCGCCGGCTCGATCGCGTTGTCCGGCCCCAGGGGCACCTCGATCGTCTCATCGAAGTTGCGGTTGAAGTAGCCGAACGAGAGCGACAGCGTGCCGTCCGCGTTCGGATACCAGCCCTCGTAGGCGGGCGTCACCGTCTGCCCCCTCCCGCTGGGATTGCCGAGCGGGACCTGGCCGGCAAGCGGTGCCGTATCGAGGCACAGCGTCGCCGCGAGCGCGGCGAGCGCCGGCAGCCCGTGGCGAACCCCCGCGTCGCTCTTGCCACGGGTTGCCAGGACCCGGGCAGGTCTCACCGTCCCGCGTCCGCCATGCTCGCCTCGATCGAGGCCCGGATCGCCTTCACCGTCGCATCCACCCGGAATCGGAGCAGCTTCCGCCCGGTGGCGATCGCCTCCTCCTTGGGGGCGATGGAGACGCCGTTGATGCTGGCCCGTCCCGCCGCCACGCGCTCGTCGTAGCGCACCGTCGTCGGGTCCTCGGTCATCATGATCGCGGTGATGACGAAGTCGTCGTGGATCCCCTCGGGGTCCGTCTCGAAGATGCCGAGTTCGGTGTTCATCCAGTCGTGGACGTCGCGGTAGCGGTAGAACTCCGGGATGAAGTGCGCCTGCGCGTCGTACCAGCGCTCGTTCAGGCGGGCGGCGACCGCTTCCATGCCCGACTGGTTCCCGCCGCTGTCGCCGAACAGGATGATGTGCTCGAAGCCGTGCGCCTTGAGGCTCGACGCCACGTCATCGAGCACGGCCTCGAACGTCTCCTGCCGGAGGCTGATCGTCCCCGGATACCGCATGTGCCCGGACGGCTCGTCGATGTCGCCCTCGGGGACGAGCTTGACGACCGGCGCACAGAGCGCGTTCCCGAGTTCGCGGGCCACGCCCTCGCAGGCGCCCTGCAGCACGTAGTTGTGCTTGCCGGTGGCGAGGTACGGTCCGTTCTGCTCGATGCCGCCGGTCGTGATGATCGCGGTGGTCTTCCCGGCCGCCATCGCGTCCCGGACCTCCATCCACGTCATCTCCTCGATCCACACGGTGTCGAACGCCTCGATGGGCCGCTCGGATACGAGTTCCTCCTGCACCTGGCGCTCACGCTCGGCGGCCAGCCGGGCGCGCTCTTCCGGCGACATGTTCCGCTGCTGGCCCCCCAGCGCCGGGGCGGAGACCGCGAACACCGCGAGCAGGGGGAGGATGAATCGGGGCTTTCTCATGGCACACCTCTGTTTCCGCGAGCACGGGAGCACGACACCAGCCCCGAGACTAGCATATTCCGTCGGTGTCCGACCAGTAGTGCGGCGCCCGCGTCCGGCTTGCGTCTGGCTCGCCTCTGCCCTCCGCCCTATGGTGGCGGCGGTCGAATCCGGTGGCCTCCATGTCTTCCATGTCTCCAGCTGCCCTGAACCCATCGTGAACACCTTCGCCGCATCTCCACAAAGCGTGATCGCGCGCACGGTTGTCGCGACTCCGCGGGGAGATCCCGCAGCGGTCCAGGCGCACCTCGACGCGCTGACCAAGCCGCCGGGCAGCCTCGGACGCCTCGAGAAGCTGGCGCTCCAGGTCGGCGTGGTCCTGGGCGACCCGCCGCCTCCACTGGAGGACGCGGTGGTGTTCGTCTTCGCGGCGGATCACGGGGTCGCCGTGCAGGGCGTGTCGGCGTATCCGGCCGAGGTCACGGCGCAGATGTGCGCGAACTTCTCCGGTGGCGGGGCGGCGATCAACGTGCTCACCCGGGCGTGCGGCGCCGGAGTGCGTGTCGTCGACGTGGGCGTTGCGGCGGACCTCGCCGGGCTGGCGGGAATCGAGCACCGAAAGGTCCGCGCGGGCACGGACGATCTTTCAGCGGGGCCGGCGATGACCGCGAGCGAGGTCGAGGAGGCTCTGGCGTTGGGTATGGAAGTGGCGGGAGGTGGCGCCGGCTCCACTGGAGAGGCGCGTCCCCCCGATCCCTGCCTCGTCGGTGTGGGCGAGATGGGCATCGGGAACACCACCGCGGCGGCTGCCGTAACGGCGTGCCTGGCCGGAGCGGCCGCCCGCGAGGTCGTCGGCCGCGGCACGGGGGTCGACGAGGGCGGGCTGGCCCGCAAGCGCGACGTGGTGGAACGCGCGGTGGCGCGGGTCGCCTGCGGCGAGGATCCCCGGGACGATGCCGTCGCGGTGCTGCGGCAGGTGGGCGGGCTCGAGATCGCGGCCATGTCGGGCGCCATGATCGGTGCGGCGGCGCGGGGCGCCCTTGTGCTCGTGGACGGGTTCATCTCCTCGGCCGCGGCGCTGGCGGCCAGCCGCCTGTGCCCCGATCTGTCGCCGTACCTGGTCGCATCGCACCGCTCCACCGAGCCGGGCCACGCGGTGGCGCTCGATGCGCTCGGCCTCGTGCCCCTTCTCGACCTCGAGATGCGGCTCGGCGAGGGGACCGGGTGCGCCCTCGCCATCCCCATGGTGCGCGCGGCCGGAGCGCTGCTCCGCGAGATGGCGACCTTCGAGTCGGCCGGGATTTCGGGGCCGGATGGAGGTCCGCCGGGGGTGGGGTCATGATGGAACTCATCCTCGTGACGGGCGGGGTGCGCTCGGGCAAGAGCCGGTGGGCTCAGGGCGAGGCGCTGGCGCGCGGCGGCGGAGAGGTCACCGTGATCGCGACCGCAGAGGCTGTCGATGACGAGATGCGTGACAGGATCGAGGCCCACCGCCGCGACCGTCCCGCGGGGTGGCACACCATCGAGGCGCCCGCCCGGGCAGGCGAAGCCATCGTCGCCGCCGGCACGGACACCGTGCTGCTGGATTGCGTGACCGTGCTGACCGGCATGGCGATCGGGCGCTCGGGCGCCGGCAGCGAGGCGGCCGCGCTGGACGCGATGGCCGCCGAGATCGACGGGATCCTCGATGCGCGGGCCGCGCGCGCCGGCGTGCTGATCGTCGTGACGAACGAGGTGGGGTGGAGCGTGCACCCGCCCACCGCGCTGGGGCGCTGGTACCAGGACGGGATTGGGGTCGCGAATCAGCGTCTCGCAGCCGCCGCGGACCGGGTGGTGCTCATGGTCTCCGGGCTGGACCTCCAATTGAAGTGAGAGCATCGCTCAGGGGCGCGCGCGCCGCCTTCGTCTTCCTGACGCGTCTGCGATTGGGCGGCTTCCCCTACTCGGCGGAAGAGTGGCGGTGGGCCTCGGCGTGGTTCCCCCTGGTCGGGCTGGTGCTCGGGGGGGCGTGCGCGGCCGTGTGGGCGTTGGCGGCGCCGCTGGGGCCGTGGGTGGCGGCGATGGTCGTGCTCGTGCTGTCGATCCTGCTGACGGGCGCCTTCCACGAGGACGGATTGGCCGACACGGCCGACGCGCTGGGCGGTGCGACGGACCGCGACGAGATTTTCGTCATCGTGAAGGACTCGCGGGTCGGCGCCTTCGGGGCGCTGGCCCTGGTGACGTCCGTCGCGTTCCGGCTGGTGCTGCTCGCGCAGTTGGGGGGAGCGGCAGGGGCGTCGGCGCTCGCGGCAGCGCCCGCCGCTCTGCTCCTTGCGCACTGCCTGGCGCGGGTCGGCCCGGTCTGGCTGATGGCCGCCCTCCCCTACGCGAGCGCTGCGGCGGCGAAGAGCGGCCACGTCGCGCGGGCCGGCGCGGCGCAGGCGGCGGTTGCGACCGCGGTCGGCGTGGCCGGCGCGGCGGTCGTGGTGGCGGCGGGTGCGATCGATGCAATCGGCGTCCTCGCCGCGTTTGCCGCGATGGCCATCGCCAGCGCGCTCTGCGGTTTGCGATTCCGCGCACGGGCCGGCGGCGTGACCGGCGACTTCCTCGGCGCCACGGAGCAGGTCAACGAGATCGCGATCCTGGTCGTCGTGCTCGCGGTGCAGGTCGCGCAGGCCGCCGCGTGATCCGGCTTCTCGCCATCCGCCACGCACCCGTCGCCGTCGAGGGCATCATCTACGGACAGACGGACGTGCCCACGATGCTGGACGGCGCCGATGCCGCCGCGCGCATCGAGCCTGTCGTGTCCGAGTTCGCCCCGGCGATCATCTGGTCGTCCGATGCCGCCCGCTGCCGCGAGCCCGCCACGCTGCTCGCGGAGCGGCTCGGCGTCCCGCACCTGATCGACGAGCGGGTGCGCGAGATGTTCTACGGGGACTGGGAGGGACGGGCCTGGGACGCCGTGTCCCGCACCGAAGTCGACGAATGGATGGCCGCCTGGCAGACCCGGTCCCCCCCGGGCGGGGAGACCGTCGCCGGGTTCACCGAGCGGGTGGCCGCGTGGTGGGGAGACCTCGACGCCGGTCCCCATTTCCTGATGGCGCACGCCGGCGTCGTACACTGCCTCGATGTCGTGGCCGATGGCCTCGCTTGGGGACGGGCCATCGAGCGGCGGCTCGACTTCCTGGCGGCCAGGCGGTTCACGCGGACCTGAGCGCGATCCAGCTTGACCAGTCCGGCCCGCCCGCGTCGGCTCGCCGGATCCGTCCTGCCTGATGCGGACTACCGGAAACGCCTGATCTCGAATCCCACCGGCCCCGGTCCCGGGGGGATGCTGTCGGTCAGCGCCCAGGTCTCCGGGGCATAGCGGAAGATCCAGGGCGGCAGACTCTGGCTCGGACTGCCGAAGAAGGTCTGGTAGAGCGAGCCGTCCGCCGCCGTGTGCGCGGCAAAGGCGCCCCGGCAACCGCCGCCGGCGAGGGGTGCGCAAATCGGGTTGGAGGCGTCCCGCTCGAACGCCTTCGTCGCCGTGTTCCAGGCGACCGTCCCCGTGAAGAAGGCCGACGCGAACAGCGTGCCGTCCTCCGACACATGCACGTGTCCCGAGCCTGCGGGGAATCCCTCGACGACCTCGACGAGCTCGAGTGAGGCGGGGTCGATGATCGCCAGCGTCGACGGCGCAACGTAGTTGCCGGTGTTCATCACGTACAACATTCCATCCGGCCCGATGGTCCCGAACTGCGAATTGGCGCCGCCGGTCTCGATGGTGGCGACAACCGTCATCGTGACCGGATCGAGCGCCGTCACCACCCCGTCGCCGGCCGGGGCGAAGTTGTCGTCCAGGTTCGCGGAGATGACGAAGGCGAGCGAGCTCGAGAACGGCACGATGCCGGTCGGGAACTGCGTCACCGGGATCAGGTCGCCGATGGCGCCGCCGGCCGGTCCGACCGTGAATCTGCCCACCTCATCCGTCTGCTGGTTCGCGGCCAGCACCGTCCTGTCGTCCACAAACGCCGACCCGGTCGCGTTCCCGGACTCGAAGAGGAAGAACCCGCCGATCTGCCGCGTGCGGAGGTCGATGACGGCGACCGAGGCCGCATTTCCGAGGGGAACGGCGCCCGTCTCGCCGCGGATGCTGATGCCGGTGGGCGTCACCGCGCTCGACGCCCCCAGGGCAATGTCGCGGTTCTCGCCCGGATTGCCGAGCTGGAAGAGTCGGAGCGCGTTCGCGGTCGAGTTCACGACGATGCCGATCTGGGCGTCGTCCACCGTTCCGTCGAGGAAATCCAGCCTCTCGACCAGCAGCGAGACCGACGCGTTGCCGGTGTTACCGTCGGAGTCCGCCGCCGTCAGCGTGATCGTGTGCACGCCCACCGACGGCGCCGCGACCTCCAGCGGCGAACCCGTGCCCAGCGTCCCGTCGACCGAGCTCGTCCAGGCCAGCGCGGCGTTCCCCAGCGGGCCGTCCTGCGGATCCGTGGCCGAGCCGGCCAGCCGGACCGGCGTCCCTTCGCTGACCACGAGCCCGGAAGCCGGCGACGTGATCGTCACGGAGGGCGTGCCGGGCCCGGTGGGCCCCACGGGTTCGGCGGGAACTTCATCGCCGCATGCGAGGGGAATGGCGAGGGCGAGGAGTACGATGAGGCGAAGCGCGGTACGGGTCATGAGAATCCATCCATGGTTGGTTGGTTTTCCGGTGAACGAGGTGGATTGCACGGTCATCTCGCGGTTCCGAGGCGGATCCGCGTCGACCAGCCGCGGCCCGGCAGGGGGTAGTCGACGAGCAGCGCGGCGCGCTCGTCGAGGAGGTTCGTAAGGGCCAGCTCGAGCCGCCCGGCGAACCGGCCCAACTCGAAGGGGACGCCGACGCCGGCGTTGAACAGCGTGTACGCCGCGAGCGCGTTCAGCGGCGAACCCGGCACCGTGCGGCGCGCCCCGACGTGCGTGCCCGACGGCGTGAGCGTGATCCCGGCCGGCAGCCCGATGCCCAGGCCCACATCGGCCGTGAAGCGCGGCCGGTAGGCGACCTGGCCATCCAGGACGGCGCCGGTGTACTCGACCTGGGACCAGGCGGCGCCGGCGGTGAGGCTGTGCGTGCGTCCGAAGGCGGTCAGGTCCGTCGTGGCCCCGAGTTCGAGGCCGCGGCGCGCGACGTCGTAGTTGTCCGGGCTCCACACGAAACGATGGTCGGGGAACCAGAGGATCATGTCGTCGAGGTCCGCCCGGTAGGCGGTCGCGCGCAGTTCTCCGGTGACGAGGCCGACCGACCACCGCTGGGAGAGCGTCGCCGAAAGTTCTCCTCGTATGCGCTCCGGCCGGAGGTCGGGGTTGGGCTCGACGAGGACGCCTTCCTGGAAGAAGAGGTCGCCGAGTCCGGGAGGCGAGAAGCCACGGCCCCAGCGGAGGTCGAGGGCGAGCCCGGCGCGGCTGAGCGCGGCTTCAACGGCGGGCGACAGGATCACGCCGTCCACGAGGTCGTGCCGGTCGGCGCGGAGGGAGGCGCCCAGATCGATGCGGAAACCCGGTCGCAGCTGCCATCCATGCCCGGCGTGCCCCCACGCCCCGAGCTCGTCGAGGCCAATGGCGTCCGAGGTCAGCGCGTTCGACTCGACATCGAGCCGGGCCGCGTGGAGGCCGAAACGGAGGTCAAGCACGTCCTCGCCCGGCGACGGCGCCGCTTCCGCGCTCCACCATCCCTCCAGAGCGAGCTCCGCCCGCCGCACCCGCGTCCGGGTATCGTAGGCGCGCCCGAAGGGGGGCTCCGGATCCGCGTATTCCGCGCGCTGCCACTGGACCGAACCGCGGGCCGAACCTCCGAGGCGCGACGCCGGACACGCACCGTCCGACTCCACCGTGACGCCGAGGCCATATCGACGGTGGCGCTGTCGACCGGTGGCGGAGGGCTGCGCGATCGTCCCCGGGCTCCCCCGCTCGATGTCGCTGACGTGGGTACGCAGCGATGCCTCCGCGTTCCCCCGCCGGGTGATGCGGAGGTCTCCGCCCGCGTGCGAGAAGGCAGAGTTCTCGCGGGTCGTCTCCCCGCCGCCCCGGAAGGCGGGGACATCGTAGGTGAACGCACCGTTCGACCGCCGCCAGCGGGCGCCGCCGGAGATCGACCAGGCGTTCCCGACATCGCTCGACCCGGTGATCGCCGTCTCCGCCGACGACCAGGCACCCATTCCGGCGGTGACGGCGGCGGTGGTCGCGCCGCGGTCGCGGCTCTCCAGCAGCACGACGCCACCGAGCGCCTGCGGTCCGTACCGGGCGGACTGCGCCCCCGGAATCACGACGATGCGGGAAACGGATCCGAGGTCCACCGTACTCAGGTCCGCGGTGCCGGTGAGCGGAGAGTTGATCGGCGTACCGTCGAGCAGCACGAGCACCTGGTCGCCGCCCGCGCCGCGCAGTTGTAGAACCGCAGGGGCCCCCGGCCCACCCTGCCGCACGACCGTTGCCCCGGGAACGCGTTCGAGTGCGGTCGGGAGATCCGTCACTCCGGGCGGAAGGCTGGCGGTCTCCAACACGGTGGCGCCCGCGGCCCGTTCACGGGATGCCACCTGCACCACCAATCCCCTGAGCCGCACCGGCGCAGGATCGAGCACGACGCCCGTTCGCGTGACGCGCCCGTTCACCGCTTCGACCTCGACCGCGGCTTCCACGAAGCCGGGTGCCGAGACCACGAGGACGTGCCATCCGGGCGAGAGACCTCGGAGGACGGCGACGCCGCGCGCGTCAGTTGCCGCCTGGAGCCCGGCGCCCCGGACGGCGACCGTCGCACCCGGAACGGCGATGGCCGCCCCCGCCTCCGCCGCAGCCTCGCCCGGCGCGGCCGGCGAGATCCTCGCTGCACGCACCGACACATGAACCGACGCGGCGACCTGGGTGGGGAGCGCGTGTGCCGGAGTGCCCGGTACGGCAACTCCGGCAGCCAGGATGGCAATCGCGAACTTCGTCTTCACTCGACCCCGTCTTCTCCGGGACGGGGAAGAGCACGGTCGAACGTCCACGCGACGGCGCGAACGCGGGACCACGCCCTCCCGCGAGGGTGTCGATCCGAAGACGGAGGAGAGGTCTCCTGGCTTGGGACGGATCCGCTCGCCTTCCCGGGCCTGGGGCCCAGTGGCTTCGTGAGCGGAACGCCGAGGGATTGAATCCCTCTTGTCCCTTTACAGTGGCGGGGCCGCGCCGGACTTTCACCGGACTTCCGAGCGCCCCTCCGTCTATGAACTGCGATGATGGATACGAGCCCTGCACGCCGCGTGCAAGCCACCGAGTTGCCCCGCCCTCGGACATGCGGCTATCCTCGCAGATTGACGCGAGGGGGCCACCGGAAGTTCGGTCCGAAGCCGACGCGGCCCCGCCACTGTAGGAGG
>VXMQ01000064.1 GCA_009841015.1 Candidatus Palauibacter denitrificans
CAGCCTCTTCGACGACGAGAAGCCGTCGATCCGCCGTGTGACCGGCACCGGCGAAATAGAGGACAGCCGCGTAGGCATGCCATCCAATTGCCACCTCGTGATCGCCAACCCGCCGTACACCCGAGCGGGCGGCCCCGGCGACGAGAAGAACACGGTTTGGAATCCCATCTTCGGCTCGCTCCTCGACAAGCGGGACGCCGAGAAGATGAAGAACGCGCTTCGGAAAGCGCTCAACGGGACGGAGGCAAGTCTCTACGCGGGGCTGGGATCGGCCTTCGTGGTGCTCGCCGATCAGGCGCTGGGTATCGGGGGACGCTTGGCTTTCGTGCTCCCGGCGACGGTACTCACCGGCAGCCGCTGGGCACCCATCCGGCGGCTCTTGCTGTCCAAGTACACGGTGGAATGGGTGGTCGTGAGTCACGATTCTCGGAGTCGGAGCGCCAAGAAGGGGCTGCCTGGGCGGCTGTTGGTATCGTTCTCAGAGTCCACGCGCATCGCCGAAGTACTGATCATCGCGACACGTCGGCGATCAGGCCGTCCCAAGGGCAGCCACGCGTACTTCGTGAATCTGCTTCGCAATCCGGACGAGCCCATCGAGGCGCTGGCCCTGACCCGGAAGCTTCTGACTCTGCGCGATGGCCTCGCGCCGCTTGAGCCTGCCGCGATCGATATCGGGGAGACGACGTGGGGGAATGCCGTTTCGGTTCCGCAGGAAACCCTGCCATGGGAGGGCGGGCCGTGGTCCCTCGCGACGTTCGTCCAGCCGGGACTTGCGTTGATCGCCAAGCGCATCGCGTCGGGCAAACATGGCGGGCGTGATTCGGTGCCGATCACGGAACTCGGGAAGCTGGCTGACTTTGGACCCTACGAGATGCAGATCAAGAACCCAAAGCAAGGCCTCTTCACCATTCGCGAACGCCCGTCAGGAGCGACCGACGCGGAATGGGAGCTTCGCGCGGGATTCCCAGCGCTGTGGCGGCACAAGGGGGTCCGAAACAGGTCTCTGGAAGCGTGCGCCGACTCGCGGCTTGAACGGCGGGCTGACCGTAAGAGGAGCGATCAGGATCGGATGCTGGCGCAGCAAGGACGACTGCACCTCGCGCGCGAACTCCGGTATGCCCCTCAGCGATTGGCGGCCGTCATTACCGACAAACCGATGCTCGGGGTGAGATCGTGGATATCCGTTCTGCCCCGCAATCCGGCTCCGGGCAAGGACGAAGCCTTGTGCCTGTGGCTCAAACTCCACCTTCGGGCTCCTCCTTCGAATCATGCACGGCAACCGGCCCTACTTGGGCCGCTCGGCCGTGCCCCACGAACTTGCCCGTACCATGCCGGTGCTTGATTTAGAGCGCCTGTCGCTGAACCAACTCGCGGCCGCCGCAGCCGTCTACGCCGACCTCAAGCACTGCGAGCTTCAGGGCTTCACCGCGCTGGCCGAGGATCCCGTCCGGCACGAGATCAACGAGCGCCTATGCCGTAAGGTGCTTGACATCGATCCCGAGATCGTGGCCGACATCTCCCGCAAGCTGGCTCTGGAGCCCACGTTGCATGCCCGGCACTGAGGACCAGCGCAGTTGCGCTCGGCCATCGCCGAAGGTTCAGCGGGCTTCGCCGCTGGCCGGTTGTGCACCCCCAAGGCGGCTCAGGGGAGCCTCGTGGTCGGACGGCATGGTGAAGTGTCCGTGACCATGCGGACAAGGGGTTTTCTTTCCCGCCATCCAACCCGGTTTTCCCGCTTTCGGGGCACGGTCCAGCAAGGTCCAGTACAACGGCAGGAAACGCAGATCGTGCAGCCCTGTAAGTAGTTAGCCGATCTCCTGCCGGGATTCTGGCCTCAGGCAATCCGCCTGACGGACGTGGCTGGGACGCTCGAACTGGGACTGCTGCGCTACATCGCCCGCACCGAACAGGCCTCCAGCATCGACATCCACTACGACGGAGCCGACCACGGAGAGATCGCGGCCCGGCCCGAAGACGACCCATGGAACTTCTGGACGTTCCGGCTGCGCGCGAACGCCGAACTCGATGTGGACGAGCGCACCGAATCGTACGAACTCGAGAGCGGGTTCTCGGCCGACCGGGTCACGGACGCCCTGAAACTCGAATTCTCCGTTGACGGGAGTTACAACCGGCGGCTGTTCGAGACCTCCGACACGACGTCGGTCACCAGCATCCGCGAGAGCTACGGGGCCGAGGGGCTCAGCGTGTGGAGCCTGTCGGACCACTGGTCGGCCGGGACCGCATTCGAGGTGGGACACTCCAGCTTTGCGAATGAAGACGTACAACTCCGGGTGGGGCCGGCGCTGGAGTACAACATCTTCCCCTACTCCGAGTCGACCCGCAGGCAGTTCAATTTTCTCTACACGATCGGCGTCCGGTATCACAACTACATCGAACAGACGGTTTTCCTCAAGGAAGAGGAAACGCTTCCCCACCACCGTTTCAGCGTCCGGCTCAGCGTCCGCCAGCCGTGGGGCGAATCGTACGGGTTTCTGACTTTCTCCCAGTTCCTCCACGACCCCTCGAAGAACCGCTTCACGGCCTTCGCGGGGGCCGATTTCCGGATCTTCCGCGGCCTGTCGCTCCGGCTCAACGCGAACTACTCCCGCATCCGCGACCAGCTCAACGTGCCGGCCGGCGACGCCACCACGGAGGAGGTCCTCCTCCGCCAGCGCATCCTCCAGAGCGGCTTCGAGTACGGCGTGTCGGTGGGCTTCTCCTACACCTTCGGATCGATCTACTCCAACGTGGTCAACCCCCGGCTGGACCGCTTCTAACATGGTTTGCGTACCACTGGAGGTCGTGCCCGATGAGAACTTGTTCCCGTGGATGAGCGTAATCGGTCTCGTTCGTCCGGTTGACTGACTCCAGTCGTATCACAGTTCGTCTCAGCTCCCGTGCGAACCGTTTCGAGACGGGCCCCGTTCCCGCGCATCCAATCGGACAGATCACAGTGAGGCCCTCGCCGTTGAAGACGAGTTGATTTGGTTCTGCAACTCCGTTGGCAGAGTGGGGTGACCTCCCAGTCGTGACGCCGCGTTTCTTCGTGCCGTTTCTCACACTTCTCTCGAGAAGCAGGAAAGAACCACGGGCAAGCACATGTCTATTCTATACCTGCACGACCCCCATTGCCTCGATCACCGCCATTGCCGGTGCTCACCGAATACCTTTCGTCAATAAACGTGTCTTCGGCATCTTCCGCGATTCGACCCAGTAGCTCGCTCGTCTCGCACCGTGGCAGTATGGCTAGCAGGACCCCTTCGTCGGACGTGATCGCTTGGGCGATACATCCGTCCAGGCTGCACGTCTCCTTCGTGGCTTCGCAGTTCGAGAAGAGGCCGCCATCGGTGCAACCGAAGCCTTTATGGTTGCCTTCGGCATCTTCAATGGCAACGCAGCGTTCATTACACTGCGCAACCGTGGCGTCGGGTGTTGCGAAGAACAACACTCCGAAGACTGCGAGAGGAATCAGTCTTTTCCACATCATTCTAATCTCCTTTGCCAGCTGTCGGTGTTTCATTAGCGTCGAACGCTGACCTGAATTCGACGCAGTACGGGCTTGAGCAGATGCTCGCCCGTGGCCCATAGAACGCCGCGATCCTTGTCGTAACCGACTAAAACACCCCAATCTTCAGGTACGGATGTGCTGGCGACGTAACCGCCGCTCGTCGTATAGAGGTCCCAGTAACGGTGTTCTCCTTCCCGGCGGTCGACCACGAATGACGAATCCGACAGCAAGACTGCGGGTTGGAAGAACGGTCGTTCAACATGGGGGCGACTGATCGTAAGGCCACCTGCGCGCTCCTCGACCGTAATCAAATCATCGGCTGTCACATCGTACTTGAATGGCCCTTCGAAGGTTGCCAGGCGCTCTCCGTCGACCGAATAGTGGTAGATGTCGTATGGCAAACGGCGGACATAGATCAGGTTGCCGTCCGCCGCAAGCGTGATGGGTCCGGCACCGTGGTAGGAAAGTACCATTCGGTTTTCGGCGGTGGGCAGCGGAGCGAATGAGCGGAGGTGGCGAAAGTCAGGACCGAAGACGTGTACGGCGGAATCACTCGGAACTCCATAGGACGTGGTTCCGGAGATCGCGATCCTGTCGTCGGCATGAACCACGAAGCCGTCTACCGATTCGAAGGAAAAGTCCACTTGTCGCCGATCAATGAATTCCCCCTGCCGTGAGAACCGGGAGATCGCGCTCCCGAATCGATCGAACACGTAGACGGTACCGTCCGGGGCGGCTGAAATGCGGTAGGGAGTTCGGAATTCGCCCGGCCCTTGACCCTGTCCACCTGATCTCCAAGCGATCTCTCCTGCCGGGTCTACCGCGACGATCTGATAGTTATACATATCAACGAGATAGACGAAGCCATCGTGGCCCATATCGGAATCGAGCAGGATTGTGAACTCCTCGTCGCTTCCGATGATCGACACGTGCATCACTTCCAAGGGGAAGCCCGAATCGAACTGAAAACCCTGAGCGAAGAGCGTGTCCCCGAACGGCAGGAGTAACAAGAAGAGACCACAAATACGTGCTGGCAGGACGCCAAGTTGCTTTCCTGGACGTGCAAGGGAGTGCTTCGTCGTTTTGCTTGTCATCCGTGGCTTCGATCTGCAAAGGAATGGACATGGGTCTCGACGATGCTACCGCGTAGCTGCATCGCGGACTATTCATATTGTCCGATCATACGCCTGCCTTTTTCAGGATGTCAAACTCGAGTCTTGTCCAACGGCACATGAGCCTGAACGGGGGCTGGGTTTCCAGCGGGAGGTGAGCCTGAAGCGCGGGGCGATGAGATCATGGAGGCATGATCGTGACGCGTCGCACCCGAACGGATCCGCACCCTGGAGCAGGTTCGCGTCTTCCTCGACGGCAGAGAGCCGGTGGACTTCGACCTCGACGACCGGGGCTCGGCCTACCTCTCTGTCAGACGCTCGCTGGAGGGGCTCCGCTACCACCACCTCGGCAAGCTGGACAAGGGGGCTGGTGAAGGCCTACCTCGCCAAGGCGACCGGGCTCTCGAGAGCCCAGCTCACTCGGCTCACCGCCCAGCACCGGAGAACCGGCGACATCCGCGACCGTCGCGGCAAGCCCCCGGCCAACGCCTTCCGGCGCCGTTACACACCGCGCGACGCCGCCCTCCTGGCCGAGGTCGACGACGCCTACGGCCGCCTCTCCGGGCCCGCCACCAAGGAGATCTTCCGCCGCCAGTACGAAGTCCACGGCGACGGACGCTTCGAGCGACTCGCGCGCATCTCCAACGGCCACATCTACAACCTCCGCAAAGCCCGCGACTATCGTCTCGGGGCCCTCCTCCTCGCCAAGACCCGGCCCGTACACATCCCATCGGCGTCCGCCGCAAGCCCGACCTCGACGGACGTCCCGGCTTCGTCCGTGTCGACACCGTCCACCAGGGCGACCTCGACGGCGAGAAGGGGCTCTACGTCTTCAACGTCGTCGATCAGGTCACCCAGTTCGAGCACATCGGCGCCGCCGTCCGCGCCAGCGAGCACGTCCACCCCTCGACGCGCATCCATTACGTGATGCCGAACGCCGGCGAGGCGCCGAACGTCGTTCCCGAATACGCGAAGGTGTGGTACTACGTGCGCGACACGCTGCGCTCGAACGTCGACGAGTACTACGAGTGGCTGCTCGACATCGCGGACGCCGCCGCGCAGGCGACCCGCACCGAGAACGAGGTCTCGCTCATCACCGGCGTGCACGCCCTGCTGCTCAACCGTCCGCTGCAGGAGGCGATGCAGGCCAACCTGGAAGCCGTCGGCGGCCCCGCGTTTCCGGATGCCTTCCAGGCCTGGGGCCGCGAGATGCAGGCCGGTCTCGATATCGAGCGGGTGGGACTCGACGTCGACGTTCAGCCGCTCGCGGCGCACGCAGCCCCGGCACAGGGAGGATCCACCGACGTGGCGGAGGTGAGCTGGATCACGCCGACGGTCCAGCTCGAAGTGACGTCCGCTCCGAAGGGCGTCCCGTGGCACTCGTGGGCCACGAGCGCGTCGCACGGGACCGAGTGGGCGGCCGCCGCCGCGGATGTGGCCGCGCGCGTCATGGCGCTGACGGGAGTGGACCTGTTGACGGATCCCGCCCTGCTCGAAGCCGCGCAGGCGGCGCACCGCGAGTCGACGGCGGGCCGCCCCTGGCGCTCGGCGATCCCGGCAGACCAGAAACCCCCCATTCCCTAGCAGCCCGCTGACGCCGGGTTTGCCGCGAATTGCCGGCAGCCCCGACCGGAGGTGCGGCGCGACCGGTCTTGCCGGTCGTGCTTCGATTCCTATGCTTCAAAGGGGGGGTGGCCGTGCCCGGTGAGCGTTTGCGGCGCGCCGCGCGTGTCTGCCCGGCTGGGGGAAGGGACGTGTGCGGGGGGCTTCACCACCTTCAGGCGGAGGGAACGCCATGAACACGAAGTGCCTCATCGCCTCGATCGCCGGCGCCGTCGTCCTCTTTGTGGGCGGCTACGTCCTGTACGAACTGCTCCTGGGCGGCTTCTTCGAAGCCAACATGGGCTCAGCCACCGGTGTGATTAAGGAGTCTCCCGATTTCCTCTGGATCGTCGTCGGCCAGCTCGCGGCCGGCGGAGTGCTCGCGACCGCCCTGGGCTGGAAGGGCGCGACGGATGTCGCGGGCGGCGCCCAGGCGGGCGCCAAGCTCGGCGCCCTCATTGCCGCGGCCTTCGGGTTCGTGGCGCTGGGCGCGATGAACACCTCGACCCTCACCTCGGTCGTCGTCGACGTCGTCGTCACGGCCGTACTGTGGGGCGCCGCCGGCGCCGTCGTCGGCATGATGCTCGGACGCGGCGACTAGCGACGACGCCAGCTCGCTAACGAACTCGGTTTGACCCCTTTCGGCGGGGGGTCGGTCGGCCGGACCGGCTGCCGCCGATCGGGTGTGCCTGCGCGCGTCGCGGGGCGGCCATCTGGACAGGCCGCCCCGACCTCCTTCACGTTCTCCGTCTCTCATCTCGTTCCGATCACGACAGCCACGAGTCTTGCCATGAACTCCGCAACCCGTGCCGGTTCACGCCTCTTTCTCCCGCTGGCGGCCGCCGTGCTGCTGGTGGCGCCGCTCGCCGCCCAGGAAACGGGCGACGGCCCGGCGAACTACCGCCTCGCGGCGCGCTTCGCGCCCTACAAGATCCAGGATCTCGTCTACTCGACCGCGGTCGATCCGCAGTGGATCGAGGGCTCCGAGTCGTTCTGGTACGAATGGGAGACCTCGGACGGCTCCTTCTACTACATCGTGGACCCGGTGGCGGGGACGAAGCGGCAGATCTTCGACAACGACCGGATCGCGGCCGAACTCACCCGCATCACGCGCGATCCTTGGGACGGCCAGCACCTCCCGATCCGCGCGATCAAGTTCATCGACGCGAACACGCTCCAGTTCGAGGTCGAGTCCTCGCAGGACGAGGAGGAAGACGAGACGGAATCGGAGATGGAGGAGTTGGACGAGGAAGAGGAGGAGGGCGAGCGGCAGCGCCAGCGCGCCCGGAAGAAGGTGTTCCACTTCGAGTACGACGTGAACACGCGGGTGCTGCGGGAACTCGAGGACTGGGAGGCGCCCGACAACCACCCATCGTGGGCCAGCGTGTCGCCGGACGGACAGACGGTCATCTTCGCCCGCCACCACAACCTCCACATGATGAACGGGGACGACTACCAGCAGTTCCTCGAGGCGAGGCGCGGGAAGAGCGGGGACGAGGCGGAAGAGGCGGAAGAGGGGATCGAGGTCGAGGAGACGCAGCTCACGACGGACGGCGAGGAGCACTACAGCTACGCCGTGTTCGAACGCGGGGACACGGACATCGAGCGCGAGGAGAACGCGGACGGGCGGAAGCGGGTGTCGATCTCGTGGTCCCGCGATTCACGCCGCATCTCCCTGATCCGCCGCGACCGGCGCGAGGTGGGGAACCTCTGGGTCATCCACATGGTCGGCAACGAGCGGCCCGAACTCGAGTCCTACAAGTACGACATGCCGGGCGAGGAGACGGTGAGCCAGCCCGAGCTGCTCATCTACGACCTCCAGGACCGGAGCATGGTCGAGGTCGCGATGCCGGAGGAGTGGAAGGATCACCGCCTCTTCACCACGTCCGCGCGCCAGTTCCGCTATCCGGACAGCGAGGAGCCGTTCCGCTCGCTGTGGCTCTCGCCCGGCTCGAACGAGCTTCACTTCGTGAGGCAGAGCCGGGACCAGCACCGCGTCGACGTGATGGTGGCGGATGCCGCGACGGGCGCGGCGCGCGTGCTGTTCGAGGAGCGGCTCAACACCTACGTGGAGTTTCAGCGGCTCGAACTTCTCGAGTCGGGCGACATGCTGTGGTGGTCGGAGCGGGACGGCTGGGCGCACCTGTACCGGTTCGGGCCGGACGGGACGCTGCGCAACCGCCTCACCGAGGGTCCGTGGTCGGTGCGCCAGGTGGTCGGGATCGACGAGGCGGCCGGCGTGGTCTACTTCCAAGCCAACGCGCGCGAGGAGGGCGAGGATCCCTACTACCAGCACTTGTACCGGGTGAACCTCGACGGCTCCGGACTCACGCTTCTCAACTCCGGCGATTTCGACCACCGGGTCGAGATGGGGGAGTCGAACCGCTTCTTCGTCAGCAACTACTCGCGCGTCAACACGACACCGACTTCCGCGCTCCACGCGGCCAACGGCCGCCGGATCATGGACCTCGAGACCGCCGACTTCTCGAAGCTGGAGGAGGCGGGGTACGGATTCCCCGAACCCTACACGGTGAAGGCGGACGACGGGGTCACGGACCTGTACGGCGTGATGTACAAGCCGTTCGACTTCGACCCGGAGAAGACGTATCCGGTGGTCGCCTACGTGTACCCCGGGCCGCAGACGGAGGCCGTGGCGAAGGCGTTCTCGACGGCGCGCTACGAAACGGCGCTGGCCCAGTTCGGGATGATCGTGATCACGGTGGGGAACCGCGGCGGCCACCCGGCCCGCTCGAAATGGTACCACAACTACGGGTACGGGAACCTCCGCGACTACGGACTGGCGGACAAGAAGACCGCGATCGAGCAACTCGCCGACCGGCACGACTTCATCGACATCGACCGAGTCGGGATCTACGGGCACTCGGGCGGCGGCTTCATGTCGACGGCGGCGATGCTCGTCTACCCGGATTTCTTCAAGGTCGCGGTCTCATCCTCGGGGAACCACAACAACGACGTCTACAACCAGAACTGGTCCGAGAAACACCACGGCGTGCGTGAAGTCGTGGACGACAGCGGGAACGTGACGTTCGAGTACGAGATCGAGCGCAACTCGGACCTGGCCGCGAACCTGAAGGGGCACCTGCTGCTCACGACCGGGGACATCGACAACAACGTCCACCACGCCGGCACGCACCGCATGGCGGAGGCGCTGATCCGGGCCAACAAGCGCTTCGACTACTTCGTCTTCCCCGGCCAGCGGCACGGCTACGGGGACATGAGCGACTACTGGTTCTGGCTGCGCGCGGAGTACTTCGTGAAGCACCTGCTGGGTGACACGCGGTGGAGCCCGGACATCACGCAACTGAACGTGGAGCGGGAGCAAACGGGCGGCCGCTGATCCGGCCGCCCGCCGCTCCCGTGCCCGCCCCGGGAGGCTGAACCTCCCGGGAGGCTGAGCCTCCCGGCGGCCTAGGGCACGAGCTTGTTGGCGAAGTCGCCGCCCCGGATGATCGTCAGCTTCGTCGGGTCGATGTGGCGCCGCATCGCGGCCACGACGTCGCCTGCGGTCAGCCCCTCGATCACGGCCTCCTGCTCCGCGTCGAAGGAGAGCGGCCGGTCGAGGAACATTGCGTTCGCCAGCATAATCGCGATGACCGCGTCGTTCGCGCGGCCGTTCTGCTGCTGGTCCAGGTAGCCCCGCTTGGCGGCCTCGAACTCCTCCTCCGAAAAACCGTCCGCGAGGGTGGTCTCGAGAACCTCCTCGAACGAGGCGACCACCTTGTCCGCGTTCTCGGGGGCGAAGATGGCGAAGGCCGCGAACTGCGCGTTGTCGTCGATCGGCGGCGCGCCATAGTTGGACCCCACGCCGTACGACAAACCTTCCTCCCCCCTGATCCTGCTGAACAGACGCGAGTTCATGCCGCCGCCCAGGATGTGGTTGCCGAGGAGCAGCGCCGGGTAGTCGGGGTGATCGTCGCGCATCTGAATCGCGAGTCCGGCGAACATCATGGCGTTCGCCTTGTCCGGCGTCTCGATGTCGAGGGCGACCGCGGGCACCTCACGGTATTGCGACGGCACACGCACGTAGGGTTCACTCGCCGTCCAGTCTCCGAACAGTTCCTCGATCAGCGGGCGGATTTCCGCAGGATCGAAGTCGCCGACCACGGACATGGTGCCGCCCTGGGCCCCGTAGAAGCCCTCCCAGAAGGCACGCGCCTCGTCCACTGTCGCGGCCTCGAGGCGCTCGATCTGCTCCTCGAAGGTCGGTGAGTAGCGGGGATGGTCCGCCGTATAGTCGCCGAAGTGACGCTGGAAGGCCTGCACGACCAGGGCCTGCGGTTCCGACATCTGCGACTCGATGCCGGCGAGCCGCTCTTCGCGGAGCAACTCGAATTCGGCCGCGTCGAAGGCCGGCTCCTGAAGGATCTCCGCACCCAGGCGCAGTACCGCCGGCAGGTTCTCCCTGACCGTCGTGAACGACCCGCCGCCGGAGAGAGCGCTCCCGCTGACTCCGCCCTGGGCCTTGAGCCGGTCCAGTTCGTCGGAGATCTCCTGGCGAGAGCGGTTCGCCGTCCCGCGCATCAACATCGAACCCGCGAGGGAGCCGGCCGTCGCCTGCCCCATCAGGGCGCCCTCCGTGCCGTATCGCAGCGTGAAGCGCACGCTGACGGCGTCGCCGCGGTTCTCCTTCCGGAGAAAGGCGACCTTGAGCCCGTTGGGCAGTTCGAACCGCTCCGCCCGGGCCTCGATGTTCTCGATCGTGGGATCGAACGCCTCGCCTTCGGCCACCGCCTCGCGCCCCGTGTACGAGGCCACCAGCGCACCGACGTCCGGCGGCGGAGGGATCTCCGCGCGGGCCGGCGTCTCATCCGCCGGGTAGAAATAGCCGATGGTCCTGTTGGACGGCTTCAGGTAGGCCTGCGCGACCTGGTGTACCGCGTCGGGCGTCACCCGCTCGAGGCGGTCCCGGTGCAGGAAGAAGAGGCGCCAGTCGCCCATCGACGCCCACTCGCTGAGCTGAAGGGCGATCCCCTGCGGGTTGTTGAACGAGAGCTCGATGCCCGAGAGAAAGTCCGTCTTCGCCCTGTCGACCTCCTCCTCGGTGGGAGGCTCGTCGGCAAGCGCCTGGATCGTGGCGAGCATGACGTCGGCGGCTTCGTCGAGCGAATCTCCCTCGCGCACTTCCGTGCCCGCGAACAGGATGCCCGGCTCGCGCAACTGGAAGTTGCCGGCAAACGCGTTCGCGGCCAGGCCCGGCTCGACGAGCGCCTGGTAGAGGCGGCCGGCGGGACGCGCGGACAGGATGTGCGTCATCACGTCGACCGCGGCGAAATGCTCGTGAGAGCCCGGTGGCATGTGATAGGCCGTCATCGCGAACTGGACGTCGCCGACGCGCCGCAGGGTGACCGTACGTTCGCCGTCCTGGGCGGGCTCGGCGGTGTACGTCTCGAACAACTGGTTCGCCCCCGTGCGATCGGGCCGCGGGAGGGGACCGAACTTCTCGGCCACGAGTTCGAGCGCCCGCTCCGGATCGAAGCGTCCGGCGACGACGAGGATCGCATTGTCCGGCTGGTAGTACTTCCGGTAGAAGGCCTGCAGCCGGTCGATGGGCACGTTCTCGATGTCCGCGCGTGCGCCGATCGTGGAGTTTCCGTAGTTGTGCCAGTCGAAGGCGGCCGACAGGACTCGCTTCTGCAGCACGCCCTGAGGGCTGTTCTCCCCCGCCTCCCACTCGTTCCGCACGACCGTCATCTCCGAATCGAGATCCTCCTGGGCGATGAAGGAGTTCACCATGCGGTCGGCCTCGAGGTCGAGCGCCCACTCGAGATTTTCGTCGGTGGCGGGGAACGTCTCGAAGTAGTTCGTGCGGTCGAACCACGTCGTGCCGTTCGGGAAGGCTCCGTGCTCGTCCAGCTCCTTCGGGATGTCCGGGTGGTTCGGCGTCCCCTTGAACACCAGGTGCTCGAGCAGATGGGCCATGCCCGTTTCGCCATACCCTTCGTGTCTCGAGCCGACGAGGTAGGTGATGTTCACCGTGATGCGCTGGTTGCTCTGGTCGGGGAAGAGCAGGAAGCGCAGCCCGTTCTCGAGCCGGTATTCCGTAATCCCCTCGACGCTGGCGATCTCGGTGACGCCCGCGGGAAGCTGGGCCTCGACCGTAACCGGTACGGCCAGCGCGGACGCGAATCCCGCCACTGCCGCGAAGATGCCTGTCTTTCTCATCTCTTTCTCCATCGGATACAACGGCTGCCGGGACCGGACCTCCCGGTCCCCGATCTCCCGACGCACGACCGGCGCCGGGTCTGTCACATGTTGTCGATCACGGCCTGACCGAACTCGCTGCACTTGAGGAGCGTCGCGCCTTCCATCAGGCGCTCGAAGTCGTACGTCACACGCTTCTCGCCTATTGTCGCGCTCAGGGACGATACGACAAGGTCGGCGGCTTCGTTCCACCCCAGGTGCCGCAGCATCATCTCTCCGGACAGGATGACGGATCCCGGGTTCACCTTGTCCTGCCCCGCGTACTTCGGCGCGGTGCCGTGCGTCGCCTCGAAGATCGCGTGGCCCGTTTCGTAGTTGATGTTCGCGCCGGGGGCGATGCCGATCCCGCCCACCTGCGCGGCGAGCGCGTCCGAGATGTAGTCCCCGTTCAGATTCATGGTCGCGATTACATCGTACTCCGCGGGCCGCGTGAGGATCTGCTGCAGGAACGCGTCGGCGATCACATCCTTGACGACGATTCCATCCGAGGTCCGGCACCAGGGGCCGCCGCCGAACTCCCGCGCCCCGAACTCGTCCTTCGCGAGTTCGTAGCCCCAGTCGCGGAAACCGCCCTCGGTGAACTTCATGATGTTCCCCTTGTGGACCAGCGTGACGCTCCCACGTCCGCGATCGCGGGCGTATCGGATGGCGGCGCGCACGAGTCGCTGCGTCCCTTCCCGCGAGATCGGCTTCACGCCGAAGGAACTGGTCTCCGGGAAACGGATCGTCGACACGCCCATCTCGTCGTGCAGGAAGGCGCGCAGACGGCGGGCCTCCTCGCTCCCGGCCTCCCACTCGATGCCGGCGTAGATGTCCTCGGTGTTCTCGCGGAAGATCGTCATGTCCACGAGGTCCGGCTGGCGAACCGGCGACGGGACGCCGTCGAACCAGCGTACCGGCCGGACGCACGCGAACAGGTCGAGCTGCTGGCGCAGCGCCACGTTGAGCGACCGGATCCCTCCACCCACGGGCGTCGTGAGGGGCCCCTTGATCGCGACCCGGTGATGCCGGATGGCGCGGAGGGTGTCAGCGGGGAGCCAGTCCCCTGTGCGGTCGAACGCCTTCTGGCCCGCGAGCACCTCGAACCACGCGATCCGCCGTTCGCCGCCGTACGCCTTCTCGACGGCCGCTTCGAGAACCGCGCTCGCGGCGCACCAGATGTCGGGACCGATCCCATCTCCTTCGATGAAGGGAATGATCGGACGGTCGGGCACGTCGAGGCGGTCGGACGCCATGCGGATCGTTTCCCCGCCGGATGGCGGGCGCAGGTTGTCATATGCGGGAGATGCGTCGGACATGGGGTTTCTCGAACGGTTTCAGGGTCCTTCGCCCGCCGGGGGACCGGTGGGCGGCGGGAGGGGAGAGTACGCCCGCCCTTCAACGATGACAAACCATACGAATTGTATACAGACACATGTTTCGTATACGCTCCATGGGCACTCCAGCCCTCAAGTGGAATCCACTGGCTGCCCCGCACGAGAACCGAACGTCGGTTCCCGTGCGGTAACGCGCTTCTGGTCAGTGGCTTATGGGCACGACCTGCAGACCCAGCACGAAGGTCAGGTCGGTTTCGAGCTGTGGACCCTCGAGGTCGCGAACGAGGGGCAGGAGTACCTCGCCGGCAATCCTGAAGGCCTTGGCCCGGGGGATGTAGAGGTTGAGGCTCAAACCTCCCTCGACCACGGTACCGGCGCGGAGATCGGTGCGGGCCGTGGGTACCACTTGCGGGTTCACGCTGGGCGCGGCGTCCCGCCCGTCGATGTTCCCGGTCCGGGTCGCGACCAGGCGCACGCCCGCCGAGACGTTGCGCCCCAGCAACCGCGCCCACCAGGCGGTGCCCTGCACCTTGTTGCCCAGAGCCCAGTCGCGGTCGTTCATGCCCATGCGCATCACGGCGTTCCCCTGGGCTCCCCAGGACCAGTCGCCCGCCTGGCCCAGCCAGGTGAGGCCGGGGCGCAGATCGAGCGTCCCGGAGCCGATCTGCATGGGGTACGGGAGCTGGACCTCCATCCCCTGACTGATGGGCAGAACGCCTCTCTGCTCGATCGATCCGGTCGGCAGACCGACCATCGCGTTCAGATGGAGCGACTGGTTCGCCCAATCTGCCAGGCCGATCATGGCGCCCACCTTGACGTCGCCCACGCCGCCCGATTCGGTCGTGAACGACCCGCCGTGGCGCGTGATGTGGTCCATCGAACTCGACACTAAGGGGAGCATGGCCATGAAGGTGACGCGATCGGATGGCGCGAACATGGCCCCGAACATGTGCATCGTCATGGGCATGCGGGTCGGCGTGATCATGAAACCCCCGCCCGTGGAAACGATGTCCGCATCGGCGACGGGGTCCGTGCCGATGCGGCTCCCTTCCATGCTCATCGTCATGTAGCGGTAGGAGAGCATCACCTCCCCCGCCTCGTGGCGGTGATCGGCCATGACTCCGACGGGGGCGTGGCTGTCCGCGCGCGAGGCGTTCCACTGCGCGGCGACGGGTGCGGCAAGAACCAGCAGCGCAAATGCGCCGAGTATCGTGCTGTTCTTCAAGGTTCGACTCCTCGTTCGACAGGGGATGCGCCGCCGATCGATGCACGCGGCCAGCGGGGCCGGGATCGATTCGGCAACGGGGCAGGCGCACGCGCGGCGGCCTCAGCGGCCGACGCGGTTCGCGCCCGGGACGACTTGTACGGGCTGGTTTCGAGGAGTCAGGCGGGGGGTGGTTGAGCGAACGGTCGGAGGTACGCGGTCGGGTCGGGAAGGGGCCTGGAGTCGAGTCGCTCTCCGTGCGGGGTTCGGCTTTCCGACGTTGGCTGGGTGGCCCGCGCGGCGGACGCCACCTGTGCCGGACCGGTGCAGGTGAGGCAGAGGCCGAGACAGTCGCAGGGTCCGTCCGAATGGGGATGCGCCGGCCCGGCGCCCGAGCCTTCGGCGTGAGCGGACCCCGCCTGGCCGTGGTCCGCGTGGCCGTGGTCCGCATGGCCGTGGTCCGCGTGGCCGTGGTCCGCATGGCCGTGGTCCGCGTGGCCGTGGTCCGCATGCGTCCCGTGGAGTGCGGCGGCCGGCGGCCCCTGCTCGTCGCCGTGCGCCGCCTGGTGCTTCGGACAGGGCTGAACGACCGCGCCCGGTCCGATCCCGAGGAGGAAGGCCGCGATGACGGCGTACGCATCCACCCGGACGCGTATTCGTCCTCTACCGGCGATGCGGCTCCGCTGTCCCGGACGGTTTCGAGCCATGCGAAAACCTAGTGTGGCGCCCCGGGAATTCGCGAGCCCGGTGTGGTGTCGCATAAGCCCGCGAGCCCGGGTCAGCGCCGCGGCCAGACTCCGCTCATCTCCTCGCCTCCGCGCACCCAAACCACCCCGAGACCCTCGTTCCCTCCCGATTCGAGCGCGGCGACGAGACCCTCGAGGTCTCGTATCGGACGGTCGCCCGCTCTCACGAGGAGATCTCCCGGCCCGAGCCCGAGCCGGTCGGTGACCGTCCCTCCGGCGACCCTGAGTACGAGGAGGCCGTCGAGGCCCGGCCGGTCGGAAAAGTCGCGCACGGGCTCGAACTCGGCCCCGGCGAACGTGCGCTGGAAGCGGACGGCGAGTCCGGTTTCCGCCAATGCCAGTTCCGCGATGCGAATCGCACGGCGCCGGAACTCGGTCGGCGAAAGGCGGGCCCGTACCGCCCCGACGCGCTCAAGTGCGACCGTGAAATTGCGATAGGCCGATTCGGATTCCCGCTGCAGATCGTTCAGCACTTCCCGGCGGACTGCCGGCAACTCCGAGGCCGGCCGGTCGCGCACCGGCAGTACGTTGAGCCGGCCGTCGACGACCCGCACGGCGGAGGGCTCCACGGCGACGCCGACATCCTCTGTATCGCGGACGGTGAGGGCGAAGCCGGGGCCGTCGCCCTCGGCCGGATCCGTCAGCCAGAGGACGAACGTGTTCCGCCGCGGGCTCCCGGCGGTCGCCACTACCGTCCGGCGGCCCACCATCGGCACGGCGTCCGCGTCCGGCGGCCGGACGTCGGGAATGACCTCGAACGTGTGGTGCAATCCGTCCCGGGTCACTTCCAGCCGGACGGGGACGCTCGCCCGGATGGACGCGAGCCTGTCGGAAAGGTTGGCGAGGGTGAGTTCCACGCCGTCCATCGCCGCGAGCCTGTCGCCGGCGCGGAGCCCCGCGCGCTCCGCCGGACCGTCCTCCTGCATCTCGCGAATCCGGAGGATGAGCGTGCAGTTCTTCCAGTCCTCCGAAGTCTCCCAGCCGCAGTTGAAGCGTTCCTCGACCCGCACGCCGATCCAGCCGGCGGATTCCGCCGTCCCGGCCTCCTGCGCGGCGCCGTGGAGGGTGGCGAATGGCAGGGCGGCGACGGCCAGAGCCGAAGCCAGCGGCGTGCGCGGCCACGCGAGGAGCCGGGTCACCAGGTTCGCGTCCCGTTCGCGCGGCCGAGATCCTCCGCGAGCCGATCGCGCGTCTCCACGAGTTCCAGCAGATAGGCGCTGGCGAACGGATCGTCGGGGCTGGTCTCGAGGCGGTCCCGCAGTGCCCGAATATACCCCTCCAGCGTCGCCAGTCTCTGTGCCGTTTCCAGCGGATCTCTCGCCATCGGCCCGCCTTCCGATGCGGGGTCCATCGCCCCTTCTCCAACCTGTCTGAGCGGCGACCGCAGCGATTCCATCCGGTTGAGCCCGTCCACGAGGGCGCGACCGTCATCGGTGGAGACGACGGCCGGGAGGTCCGCGAGATCTGCGGCCGGCGAGTTCGCGGACCGGTCGCCCGTGAACTGCAGACCGGCGATCACGCCGCCGGCGAACAACACGAGGGCGGCGGCGGCCTGGAGCGGTCCCCGGACGAACAGACGGCCGGCGAAGCCCCCTCCGACGCGGCGGACGCCGGCACGCACCTCCCCCGCGTCGAGCGCGGCATCGATGGCGGCCCACTGCCCCGCCGGCGCCTTCTCATCCGGAAGCGCGGACAGCGCCATGCGCATCCGGCTCAACCTCTCGAACTCCGCCTGGCACTCCCCGCACGTCTCGAGGTGAGCCCGGCAGTCCCGGTCTGCCCACGGCTCGTCGAGCAGTGCCGAGATGCGCTCGGCATCCATGTGATTCGCCATCTCCTCTATCCCTCTCAGAGGCGCGCTTCGCCCCGCGCACCGCCGTTCCCGGAATCCTCCGGGGCGATGAGCTTCCGCATGCGCGCCCGCGCCTTGTGCAACTGCGACTTCGACGTGCCGGGCGAACACCCCAGAGCCTCGGCGATGTCGTTGTGCGTCCAGCCCTCCACGTCGTGCAGCACGAGGACCCTCCGGTATCCCGGCGGCAACTGGTCCAGCGCCCTGGTCAGGACCCGCCGCGTCACGATCACATCGTCGTGCGCCCGCGCCACGCGCGGAAGCTCGGCGGCGGACTCAACCGGTCGCCGCTTCGCCGACCGGCGCAGCCGGTTGAGCGCCACGTTCGTCGCCAACCGGTAGAGCCACGTCCCGAAGGCGGCGTCGCCCCGGAAGAGATGGAGTTTTTCGAACGCGCGGATCCACGCCTCCTGGGAGAGGTCCTCCGCGAGGTGATCGTCGCCCACGAGGCGGCGGATCACGGTGTAGACGCGCCGCGCATGGAGTTCGTACAACTCCCCCATCGCGGATCGCTCTCCCGCCTTGGCGCCGGCGATCAGGTCGCGTTCTTCCACGTCATCCCTCTGAAGGTCACCTTCCGGATCCACCGCTTTGATGCGCGGTTCAGGCCGCGGGTTGCCCGCCCCCGGCCACTCGGATGCCCTCGGCCCCGGAGCCGGTCCTGCGGAGTACGGCGCAGACCAGCAGCCCGAGCAGGATGCCCGCGAGGGCGTCGGTCGCATAGTGAAAGCGACCGTACACCGTCCCCGCAGTCAACGCGAGTTCCGGGATGAGGAGGAGCCAGAACCAGCGCCGATCCTCGCGTCCGGCGGCCACGACCCCGGCCAGGGAGGCGGCGATGTGGGAGCTGGGAAAGGCCGTGCCCTTCGACGATCCGGCCTCCAGGATCCCGTGCACGATCCCGAACAGCGTCCCTTCGCCGATGTCGCCGCCGATCTGCGCGAACTCGTATCGCGGGCCGGCGACCGGGAAGAACATGAAGATGAGATAGGAGACGAAGAAGGCGGCGGCCACGGCGAGGGCGGTGCGCTGCATGGCCTCGAGCCCCCGCGTCGCGAACACGCCCAGGATGGCGGCGGGGATGATGGCGTAGTAGGCGAAGTAGCCCAGGTGCAACACCTCGGAGAAGGGGAGCCAGGGGAGCCACCCGCTGAGGTCCATGCTCGGCTGTCCGCCGAACATGGCGGCATCCCACACCTGCACCGTCGCGTCAAAGTACCGCTGCGTGAGAAAGCGGTTGAGCACCGCGAGTTCCGCATACAGTAGGGGCGTGAGGAGCACGGCGTACGCCCCCCTCGCGATCGCGGCGGGGCCGGCGCGCGGGTGCCAGGCCGCAAGACGCGTAATCCCGAAGGCGGCGATCGCGTGGGCCGCCGCGATGCCCGCGCCGGACAGTCCGCCGAACGCCAGCGAAACGAGGCCCGTGCAACCGAAGTAACCGATGGCGACGCGATCGACGGGCAGGAGCCCTCCGCCGCGGCCGCCGCTCACAGCCAGCCCTTTCGGCGATACCACTCCGCGGTGCGCGCGAGCCCGTCTTCGATGCCGAACCGCGGCCGCCACGGGTCCAGAACCTTTCGGCTCGGCTCGATGTCGCAGGTCCAGGCGTATGCGGCCAGGTCCCGGGCGCGTCTCCGGTCGAGTGCGGGAGCCTTCCCCGTCAGGCGGCCCGCGAGTTCGGACAGCGCCCCCGCGGCGAGAAAGAGCGCGGGCGGCAGCCGCAGGACGCGGCCGGGGCGGCCCACGGCGGCCATCAGCGCGCGCGCCAACGCCGGCCAGGACTGGCGTTCCGCCCCGGCGATGGGAAGCGGGAGCGGCGGCGGTGCCGCCTCCAGGGCGGCGAGGACGGCCGAGACGACATCGGCGACGTAGACCGGCTGCAGCGGCGCCTGGCTGCGCGGAATCGCGGCCCACCCCCGCGCCGCCAGCCGAAAGAGCGGCAGCAGGTCGGAGTCGCCCGGGCCGTAGACGCCCCCCGGCCTGAGCACGGCGACCTCCATCGACCCGCCACGGGAGGCGAGCGCCGCCTCGGCTTCGGCTTTCGAGCGACCGTACGGGCTCACGGGACCGTCCGCGCCATCCGGACCGCGGGCGGCGAGGCTGCTGATGAAGACGAACCGTCGGACCCCCGCGTCCGCCGCCGCCTCTGCGAGCCTCCGCGTGCCGGCCGCATTCACGGCCATGAACTCCGACTCGTTGCGCGCCCGCGTCAGCGCACCGCAGTGCACGACGGCGCCGCAACCCGCGAGCCCCGCGGCCGCTTCCGGCCTGCCTTCCATCCCGAGGTCGAGTTCGATCTTCCTCAACTCGAGGCGGTCGAGACGACGCGTGTCGCTCGTTCGCCGCACGCTCGCAGTGACCCGGTGTCCGGTCGCGACGAGCGCCTCGGCGAGATGGCCGCCGAGGAACCCGCTTCCCCCGGTCAGAAAGATCGATGCCATTAGTAAAGCGACATAGTAAAGCTTCTAGAGCGCTGCTTCGTACAGCCGGTAGGTCCGGTACATCCTGCCGCCGAGACGCTCGATGGCCTGGTTCATCTTCTGGTTGTCCTCGAGAATCCACGACTGCTCGGCGGACGTCATCCCGGCGGCGATCCCCTTCCTGAACAGCCAGAGGTAGAGGAGTACATCGACGGCCTTGCCGCGCCATTCCTCGGCGAGCCCCAGGATGATCACGCGCATGCACGTGATTTTTTTCCTGTAGATGAGCGCCTTGAGTATCCCGAAGGGGAGGAGCCGGCCGTTCATCCGGCGAAGCACCTGGTTGAAGTCCGGGAGGGCGAGGGCGAAGCCGGCGGTTCTGCCCTCCGGCGTCTCGGCGAAGAGCGCGAGTTCGGGGTCGAGTATGGGCTTGAGCTCGGCCGCCATGTGATCCATCTCCGCCTCGGTCATGGGGATGAAACCCCAGTTCTTCTCCCACGCCGCGTTGTAGAGGCGCTGGACGCGGCCGAGTTCTTCGTCGAAGCGCGACATGTCCAGCGTCTTGATCCGGATGCCGTACCTGCGGGTCACGACCTTTTCGGCGCGGAAGAGGTGCGGCGGCCAATCGCCCTTCTTCATGAGCCAGGCGAAGAGATCCTTGACCTTCCGCAGCCCCGCGGCCTCCAGCAGCGCGGGGTAGTACGGCGGGTTGTAGGCCATGAGGACGACCGGCGGCCCGGGATCTCCGTCGATGAGCAGGCCGCAGGTCTCGTTCGTAGAGAAGCTCGTGGGACCCCGCATCGCGGTAAGGCCGCGTTCCCGCAGCCAGGCCCGCACCGCGTCGAGCAGCGCCGCGGCCACCTCCGGGTCGTCGACGCACTCGAACCAGCCGAAAAACCCCACGGATTCGTCGTGCGTCCGCTCGTGATTCCGGTTCCGGATCGCGCAGATCCGGCCCACCGTCCGGCCGTCTCGCAACGCGAGGTACGGCTGCACTTCCGAGTGCTGGTGGAAGGGGTGTTTCTTCGGATCGAAGGCCGCCCGGACGTCTTTCTTCAGCGGAGGCACCCAGTCGGGATCGCCCCGGTAGATCGACCACGGCAGGTCGATGAAGCGCCGGAGATCGGCGCGGCTCTTGACGGGTACGACGCGCAGGGAGGGAGCGAGACTCGTCATGGTGGGAGGCGCCGGTTCAGACGACGCCGAGCTTCTTTCCCACGCGCTCTACCTGCTCCAGCACGAAATCGAGGTCGTCGTCCGAGTGCGTGGCCATGTAGCTGGTTCGCAGGCGGCAACTCCCCTCGGGAACCGCCGGAGGGACGACCGGGTTCGTGAAGACGCCCGCTTCGAACAGGGCGCGCCAGAACACGAAGGTTTTCTCCATGGGCCCGATGAGAATGGGGACGATCGGCGTCTCGGTCGGCCCGATGTCGAACCCGATCGACTTGAAGCCCTCCATCATCCTGTACGTGTTCTTCCAGAGCTGCTCCCGGCGCTCCGGCTCAGCGCGGATGATCTCCAGCGCCTTCAGCACGGTGGCAGCCGAGGCGGGTGGCATGCTCGCACTGAACATGAGGGCCCGGGCATTGTGCTGGAGATAGTCGATGACGTCGGCGCGGCCCGCCACGAAGCCGCCGATCGAGGCGAAGGACTTGGAGAAGGTGCCCAGGATCAGGTCCACCTCATCGGTGAGTCCCCAGTGCTCGGCGGTCCCGGCCCCGGTCTCGCCCAGCACGCCCACGGCGTGCGCGTCATCCACCAGGATGGCCGCGTCGAACTCTCGTCTCAGTTCGACCAGGGTGGGCAGATCGGCGATGTCGCCTTCCATGCTGTACACGCCGTCCACCGCGATCAGCTTGCCGCGCGAGGGCGTCTCGGCCTCGAGCATGCGGCGCAGCGTCGCGAAGTCGTTGTGGTTGAAGCGGCGCGTGCGGCCGAGCCCCATGCGTACACCGTCCTGGAGGCTGGCGTGGTCCAGCTTGTCGATGTAGACCGTGTCCGCGCGACCGATCAACGCCCCCAGCGTGCCCAGATTCGTCTGGTAGCCGGTCGAGAATACGAGCGCGGCCTCCATGCCCGTGAAGTCGGCGAGTTCGGCCTCGAGCTGTTCGTGGAGATCGAGGTTGCCGTTGAGGAAGCGGCTGCCCGTATTGCCGCTTCCGAACTTGTTGAGGGCGTCGCGGGCCGCCTCGAGGACGCGCGGATCGTGCGTGAGCCCCATGTAGTTGTTGGAGCCCACCATGATCTTGCGGGCGCCGTCGATGACGACCCACGTGTCGTGAGAAGCCTCGATGGGCATGAAGTACGGATAGAGACCGGCCTCGCGGAGGCCGTTCACGGTCGCTAGTTCACGACACTTGGCAAGGATCGAAGGCGGCTGGACGCGGCTTTTCATTGAGCCCGACCGGGACACCGCAGCTCGGGATGTAGGATTCTGCACGAAGCGAAGCTAAGCGCGAATCGGCACGCCCGGCAAGGAAAAATGGCCGTGTCGGGCGCGGTTTCTCCGCGGCGGGTGTACCGTGAGGGAGAGTTCGCGGAGTGACGGTCGTTTGCGCGGGTCTCCGCGTACGAACCGATAACCACCATGGGGAGTAGCAACGTGGCCCGAGACCAGACGTTCGACATCGTCGCCATCGGCGGAGGTACCGCGGGTCTTGTGACGGCGGCCGGGAGCGCAGGGCTGGGCGCAAGCGTGGCCCTGATCGAGCGCGACCGGCTGGGAGGCGACTGCCTGTGGACGGGCTGCGTGCCTTCCAAGGCGCTCATCGGCTCGGCCCGGGTGGCGCGGCACGTTCGCGACGCGGCCGCGTTCGGCCTCGGGATCCCGCGGCAGGAAATCGAAGCCACCGACGTGCTCTCGAGCGTCCGCGATGTGCGCGCACAGATCGAGCCGCACGACGATCCGGAGCGTTTCCGCGCCATGGGCGTCGACGTGGTCGAAGGGGCGGCGCGCTTCGTTTCGCCGCACGAAGTCGAGGTGGATGGCCGGCGCCTCCGCGCGCGGCGCTTCGTGATCGCCACCGGCTCCAGGGCCGCGGTGCCTCCCATCCCGGGGCTCGAGGAGGCGGGCTATTTCACGCACGCCGAGGCGTTCGACCGGGACACGATCCCCGCCTCGCTCGCGGTGGTCGGCGGCGGGCCGATCGGCGTCGAACTCGCCCAGGCGTATCGCCGTCTCGGGACCGAGGTCACGGTCGTCGAACTGCTCGACCGGCTCATGGTGCGCGAGGAACCCGAACTCGCGGAGCTGCTGACGAGCAGGCTGCGGGACGAGGGTATCCGTATCCGGACGGGCCGTACCGTGACGCGCGTCGACCGCACGGGGAACCGGCGGCGGGTGACGATCGCCCCCCCCTCGGCCGCGGAGGGCCGGAGCGCGGAGGAGGGCCGGAGCGCGGAGGAGCGTGCCGAGACGCTCGCAGTCGACGAGGTCCTCATCGCCGCGGGGCGCGCGCCCAACACGGAGGATCTGGGGCTGGACGCCGCGGGGGTCGAGACGGCCGGAGGCTGGGTCACTGTCGACTCCAGACTCCGCACCTCCCGCAAGCACATCTTCGCGGCCGGCGACGTGACCGGCGGGTTCCTGTTCACGCACGTCGCAGACCACGAAGCGCGCACGGTGGTCCAGAACGCGCTCTTCCCCGTCCGCGCGAACATCGATTACCGCGTGATTCCGTGGTGCACCTATACCGACCCCGAACTCGCGCACGTCGGCCTCACCGAAGCCGAGGCGCGCGAGCGGCACGGGGACTCGGTGTCCGCCCACGTCTACGACATCGGGAACCTCGACCGGGCGATCGCCGAGCGCGCCGCCATGGGCCGGGTGAAGATCGTCGTGGGAAAGGGAGGCCGGATTCTCGGCGGACACATCCTGGCGCCCGACGCGGGGACGATGATCGCGGAGATCTCGCTCGCCATGAAGGCGGGGGTGAAGCTGGGGACGCTCGCGTCGCTGGTCCATCCGTACCCGACGATGAGCGAGGGCGTGAAGCGTACCGCCGACGCCTACCGCAGGTCGACGCTGACGGGATGGAGGAAGTCGGCCGTCGACCTCGCGCTCAGAATCGGGCGCGCGCTACCGCCGTGAGGACGTATTCTCCGGACCCCGCCTGAGGAGGGCAGGATCCATCCTTTACTTCAGCCGACGCGGTGGCGCCCCGCGTAGATGTTGAATCCCGTCGGCTTCGCGAAGCCGATCAGCGTCATCCCGAACTCTCCGGCCACGTCGACGGCGAGGCTCGAAGGGGCGCCTACCGCCGCGACGATCGGGATTCCGGCGGCGAGCGCCTTCTGCATGATCTCGAAGGAGGCCCGGCCGCTCACGGCCAGCACCGTATCGCCAAGGGGCAGATCTCCCCGTAGGAATCGATCGCCGATCACCTTGTCGAGCGCGTTGTGGCGCCCGATGTCCTCGCGCAGGAGACGCAGTTCGCCGGCCGTGTCGAAAAGGCCGGCCGCGTGCAGCCCGCCCGTCCGTTCGAACACCGGCTGGCGGCTGCGAAGCGCCTCCGGGAGGGTGCGCACGATCTCGGCCGGGACGGTCGGACCCTCCGCCGGCACGGGAGCGCAGCCGCGAATTTCGATCGCCTCGAGGGAGGCTTTTCCGCAGACGCCGCAACTCGACGTCGTGTAGAAGTTCCGGGTGAGTTCCGCCGGGTCGAAGCGCGCCGTCTCGCTCAGATGCGCGGTGACGATGTTGTACTCCTGCGGCTCCACGTCGACGCAGTACCGCAGGTCGGCGATATCGGACCGCCGTCCCAGGAGCCCTTCCGAGAAGAGGAACCCCGCCGTGAGGTCGAAATCATCCCCCGGCGTCCGCATCGTCACGGCCACCTGATGCTCTCCTCCGTCCGCGGGCGCGATGCGGATCTCGAGCGGCTCTTCGACCGCGACGGCGTCGCGCCGCCTTCGGCTCGACGCTTCGGACACGCGATCGATGTCGACGCGCGCGGTGTTCCTTCGGGGCGTAATCATGGGCCGAAGTTACGCCGCCTCCAGAGACGGGGGGAGACGCCGACGCGCCCCGCGGGCGGAAGTCGTTTGCCGGTATTCGCGTCTGCGGGTAACTATGACGGCATGAACACGCCCTCGGACGCGGAACTTCTCGCGAAATGGCGGGAGGAGCCCGCTCCTCTGCTCCCCCTGCTGCATGAGTTCCACGAGAGGGACGGATACCTCTCGGAGGACGCACTGCGCGCCATCTCCGACGACCTGCGGATCCCGATCGCCGATCTCTTCGGGACGGTCACGTTCTACCACCACTTCTCACGGAAGCCCGGGGGCCTCGCGCACGCCCGGGTCTGCACGGGACCCGTCTGCGCCCTGCTCGGGGCGAACGAACTCCTGGCCGGGTTGCCGCACGCGCATGCGATGCCCTGCCCCGGCCGCTGCGACGAGCCGATTCCGGTCCTGGACCGGGACCGCGTCCTCTGCGGCACCACCGTCGCGGAACTCGCCTCTCGACCCTCTCCCCTCCCGCCCGCTCCACACCCGGACATCGAGGAGTGCGTGTTCGCGCACATCCGGGCGCCCGGGCGCGCGACGCTGGAGGGCTACCGGGCGACGGGCGGGTATTCCGGTCTCGAGAACGCGCTCCGCGGGCGACCCGGCTCGCTCCTCGATGTCATCGACGCGAGCGGCCTGGCGGGGCGGGGCGGTGCCGGCTTCCCGACTGGGCGGAAGTGGCGGGCGGTGGCGGAGGCCGCGGGCGAGCCGAAGACCATCGTCTGCAACGCGGACGAGGGGGAGCCGGGCTGCTTCAAGGACCGGGCGCTGATGGACTACGACCCGCACGCGGTGATCGAGGGAATGATCGCCGCCGGCTTCGCGACGGGGGCCGCGCGCGGGTTCATTTACCTTCGTTACGAATACCCGGATACGCTGCGCATCCTGGAGACGGCCCTGGAAGAGGCCCGCGGCGCCGGGCTGCTGGGGCCGGAAGCTCTCGGGCCCGGACGACCGTTCGACCTATGGGTGCGCCGCGGCGCGGGGGCCTACATCTGCGGCGAGGAGACATCGCTTCTCAACAGCCTGGAGGGCAAGCACCCGTTCCCGCGCAACCGGCCGCCCTTCCCGGTGACGCATGGGTACGAGGATCTTCCCACGGTCGTGAACAACGTCGAGACCCTGGCGTCCGTGCCTCACATCCTCGTCCACGGGGCCGACTGGTATCGTGGGCTCGGGATCGGGGACCACGCCGGCACGAAGGTGATCTCGCTCTCCGGCGACGTCATGCGTCCCGGCAACTACGAAGTGCCGATGGGCTTCCCCCTGATGACGCTGATCGATGACTGGGCGGGCGGCGCGCCGGACGGACGGAAGATCCAGGCGGTGACGATGGCGGGGCTCTCGGGCGGTTTCCTCGCGGGCGAGGACATCGATGTCACGCTGGACGAGCCCGACATCCGCTCGAAGGGGTCGTTCCTGGGCGCGGGCGGGATCATGGTGTTCGACGACTCGCGGGACATGATCGAGGTCGCGCATTCCGCCATGGAGTTCTTCGCCGAGGAATCCTGCGGAAAGTGCTTCCCGTGCCGCATCGGCACGCAGCGCCTGACGGAGCGCCTGCACGGCGACGGCCCGCCGGACATCGCGGCCTGGATCGACGAGGTGCACGACCTGGGCGACACGATGATGCAGACGAGCGCGTGCGGCCTCGGGCAGGCGGCCCCGCTCATCACGGAGAGTCTGATCCGCTACTTCCCGGATCGCGTGTCGAGCCACGTCACAGAGTCCGCCTGAGCAAGAGGTTCCCGGACAGGCGGCACCGGCCGGATTTGTCGCGGCGCGCGTGGCGCCTCATGTTAGTGGGCCCGGCAGTTTCCAGCGGCGCGGGGTCGGGACACGACGCCTGCCTCCGGAGGTGGGTTTGAGCGACAATTCGGGCAACGGCACGGGCTTCGATTTCGAGATCACGCTCGACGGCGAGAAGGTCGGCGTGCGTCGAGGCGAGAGCCTTTACGAGGTCTCCGAGCGGCACCGCAAGGAGATCCCGACGCTGTGCTACGATCCCCGCCTGGACGCCTTCGGCGCCTGCCGCCTCTGTATCGTGGAACTCGACGGCGCCCGCAATCCGGTCGCTTCCTGCACCATGCGGGCGGAGCCCGGGATGCGGATCACGACCCGTTCCGCGCGGCTCGACATGCACCGCCGCGTGCTCATGGAGATGGTCGCCTCCGAGAACCGCGACACGGATGTCGACGCGCTCTCCGGATACGCCTCGCAGGAGATGGCGGTCCTGCTCGACCGCTACGAGGCACGGACGGGCCGCTTCGCCGGGGCCAGGTCCGGCCGCAGCCGGCCGGACGACGACAACCCCTTCATCCTCCGCGACTACGAGAACTGCATCTCCTGCTACCGCTGTGTGCGGGTCTGCGCGGAACAGGAGGGCGACTACGCGATCTCGGTCATGAACCGGGGGTTCGAGACGCAGATCACGACGGAGTTCGAAGGCCTGCTCGGGGACTCCGCGTGCACGTTCTGCGGACAGTGCATCCAGACCTGCCCGACCGGCGCCCTCGCCGACATCAAGGCGCTTGCGAACGCCGACGTGCCGGGCGAGACGAAGAAGACGCGGACCGTCTGCCCCTACTGCGGAGTCGGGTGTTCCGTCGACCTGCTGTCGCGGGACGACAAGCTGATCGGCGTCCAGCCGGCGATGGATGGACCCGCCAATGAGGGCGCGCTCTGCGTCAAGGGACAGTTCGCCTTCGACTTCGTGCAGCACCCCGACCGGCTGGCCTACCCCATGGTGCGGGGTGAGGACGGCGAACTCCACGAAACCGACTGGGACACGGCCCTCGACCGCGCGGCGGCGGGGTTCACGGCGGCGGTGGAGAATCACGGCAGACACTCCGTGTACGGCGTCGCCTCTGGACGCGCGCCGCACGAGGCGGCCTACATGATGCAGCGGTTCATCCGAGGCGCGTTCGGTACGAACCAGATCGACAACTGCAGCCGTGCCTGACACGCCCCCACGGTCGCCGGTCTGGCGGCCTCTATCGGACGGGGGGCGATGTCGAATCCGCTCGCGGACATGGACAAGCCCGATGTGATCTTCTGCATCGGGACCAACATGACCGAGTGCCATCCCGTCGCGGCCACCCGCATCAAGCGCGCGGTGGCGCGGGGCGCCAAGCTCATCGTCGCGGATCCGAGGCGGATCGCGCTGGCCGAGATGGCCGACATCTACCTGCCGCTGAGGGTGGGATCGGACGTCGCCCTGTTGCTCGGCATGGCCCACACGATCGCCCGCGAGGGGCTGATGGACGACGGTTTCGTGGCCGACCGCACGACGGAGGGCCGGGATTTCGTCGAGCACGTCCTGGAGTACCCGCCGGAATGGGCCGAATCCATCACCGGGGTGGACGCGAAGCTGATCGCGGAGGCGGCGCGCTGGTATGCGAAGGCCGACCGCGGAGCGATCTACTACACGCTCGGGATCACGGAGCACATCTGCGGCGTGGACAACGTGCAGAGCCTCTGCAATCTCGCCCTCATGACCGGAAACGTCGGCCGCGAGGGAACCGGGATCAATCCGATGCGCGGCCAGAACAACATCCAGGGCGCGGGAGACAGCGGGGCGCTGCCGAACAACTATCCCGGCTTCCAGGACGTACTCGACCCGGCGTACCAGGCGAAGTTCGCCGAGGCGTACGGCCGGGAAGTGGACCTGGAATTGGGGCCCACGAAGGTCACGGCGCTCGACATGTGCGGCGACCGGATCCGCGCGATGATCATCAACGGCGAGAACACCGTCGTCACGGACCCCGACCGGGAGCATTGCGAGCATGCGCTCAGGAGTCTCGACCACCTCGTCGTGATCGACATCTTCCTCACCGAGACGGCGCAGCTGGCGGATGTCGTGCTCCCGGCCACGGCCTGGGCGGAGACGGACGGCGTGTGTTCGAATACGGAGCGGCGCGTTCAGCGTCTGCGGAAGGCGGTGGATCCGCCGGGGGAGGCGAAGCCCGACTGGTGGTGCGTGTCCCGTATCGCGCAGCGCATGGGGTTGAAGGGCTTCGAGTTCGAGTCGGCGAAGCAGGTGTTCAACGAGCTCTGCTCGCTCTCGCCGATCTACGCCGGCCTGGACTGGGATCTCATCGAACACGGCGAGTACCACTGGCCGGTGCCGGAGCGGGGTCACCCCGGCACACCGATCCTCCACAAGGGCGAGTTCGAGAACGGGCGCGGGATCTTCCAGATGATCCGGTACCGGGACCCGGCGGAGACGATCTCGGAGGAATACCCGATCTGGCTTACGACCGGGCGCCGCCTGCCGGCCTATCACACCCGAACGCAGACCGGACGCTCGGCGGGGATCGAGTACCTGTTGTCGGAAGAGCGCCTCGAGATGCACCCGGCCGACGTGTCGAAGTGGGGTCTCGAGGATGGCGGCTGGGCGATGATGTCGAGCCCCCGCGGCCAGGTACGGATCAAGGTCGAGGCGAACGACCGGTCCCCTCCCGGGACCGTCTTCGCGTCATTCAGCTTCAACGACGTGCCGGTGAACTTTCTCACCGGAGGCGGCTACGACCCGATCACGCACACGGCCGAGTTGAAGGTGTGTCCCGTGAGGGTCGAACCCGTCTAGCGCCGCTGCCCGAAAGCCCGCGAGCCGACGCTAGCGGGTGGCCCCGCGGCTCCACGACTGGTCTCCGTACGCGACGATTCTTCCCTCGATCGCCGAGGCCATGCACGTCAACGGACTTGCCAGGTACACCTGTCCCGGACCGCTGCGGCCCGGGAAGTTCCGGTTTATGGAGCTGATCGTGACCTGATGCCTCGTCGTCGAGACGCCGGGCCCCGCGTTGATGCAGGCTCCGCAGCCAGGAGCGAGGACATCGAATCCCGCCTCCCGTAGCGCCCGGTCGTGGCCCTGTTCCCGGCTCCACGCCTCCACGTCGATGGACCCGTACTGGGCATAGGCGCGGACGGACGCGGGCACGCGCTTCCCCGCCGCCACGGCCTCCCGCGCCACCGCGGCATACATCTCGAAGTCCGCCCGCTTCGCGCCGGTGCAGGACCCGACGAACACGGTGTCCAGACTCACGGCCCCTTCGAGGGCTGAGACGGGCACGCCGTTGCCGGGATCGCCCGGGGTCGCAACCATCGGTTCGATCCCGCTCGCGTCCATCTCGATCGTCGCCGCGTAGGCCGCCCCCGCGTCGCTGTACAGTCCGTCGCACAGCGCCCGGATCTCGTCCACCGCCACGCCGCGCCGCCCGGCAATCCACGCCACCGTCTTCGCGTCCGGGGCGATGATGCCGGTGAAGCCTCCGACCTCGGCCGCCATGTTCGTCAGCGTCGCGCGCTCATCGATGGACAGCGCCTCCACGGCCTCTCCCGTGAATTCGATGATGCGCCCGATGGCCTCGCCGTTCTTGACCGTCGGGTGACGCAGCAGTTCGAGGATGAGGTCTTTCGCCACGACGCCGGGGGGCGGCTCGCCCGTGATGTTCACCCGGATCGACTCCGGCACCTCCAGCCGGACGTCGCGGGTCGCCCAGGCGTTCACGATCGCGGACGTACCCACGCCGAACGCTACGCATCCCAGCGCACCCGAATGCGGGGTGTGCGAATCGCTGCCGATGATGATCTGGCCGGGGAGCGCGTAGCGGTCCTGCACCATGATGTGGCAGATCCCCTCGCTCCCCGTGCGGTCCGGCAGTTCGCCGTGCAGCCGCACGCCCTTCGCGGTGGCGAACTCCCGCTGGCGGTCGTGCAGCGCATGGGCCGCGTCGAGCAGACCGGCCGCCTTCCTCTCTTCCGTGATGACTTCGTCGAGGAACGCGAGGTGGTCCCGGAAGAAGACGATGGACTCGGTATGGTTCAGCCCGGCATCGCCCGCGAAGTCCTCCCAGAACGTCGACGCCATGGGGGTCACGTATTCGTGGGAGAAGCGAAGGTCGGCCCGCAGGAAGCCGGTGTCGCCCGGTTGCACGGCCGGAACGCCCAACGCGCCGGAGGCTGCGTCGGTGACCCAGTGCCGGGCGATGATCTTCTCCGCGATCGTCTGCGGGCGGTCTGCCGGGGTCGTGATGCCGGGGAGCGCGACGAGTCCCTTCAGCCTTGCCACGGCGTAGTCGAGCAACCCGCCGTACTCGATGATGTCGCGCTGAATGCGCCCCGCGTCTCCGATGAACGCGTCGAGCGGGATTTCCTCCCCGCGCCGGATCTTGTCGATGAGGGAGAAGTCCGTCGACGCGAGGAGGCCGATGTTCGCGCAATTCTCCCCGTAGATGCGCTCGATGTTCTCCCCGATGACGACGCGGAGGCCCGCGGCGCGCTCGGCATACGGCGAAGCTTCCCGGCTCGACCCCTTCCCTCGCCTCTTCCCGGACACGGAGCACACGAAGCCGCCCCCTCGGATGTCGTTGCGGCCGATCGGGCGCTCTTCCCCGCACAGGAGGCCCACATAGGGGTATTCCCCCAGCTTCTCGTCGAAGTGGTAACAAACCCAGCCGGGCGTGATCTCATCGGTCGAAATGTCATCGCGCAGAGGGATCGACGGATCCCAGTCGAGGTCCTCCCCCGCGAGTTGGCGGCGGATGAGGTCCGGATCTTCGGTAAGGAAGAGGATTCGGCCCTTGAAGCGCACGGTCGGCGGACGCCGGGCGACCTCGGTCCCGAGCAGATGTTCCAGCATGTTGTACTCCCGCCCTGACCGGGCCAGAAGATCGGGATGAGGAGGGCGCCGTTCCGAGTACCCACCCGGCGCCTGGATCATGATATTGGTCCGGTGCGTGTCGAACGTCATCCGGGGGATGTTCAGGTGAAGCGCGCTCCGGCGCCAGTCGGGAGGTGAAGTCATGCAACGGATTCTCGTCGCGGGGGGAACAGGCTTCCTCGGGCGTGCCTTCGTCCGGGGGCTGCACGGTCGCGGAGCGCGGGTTGCGGTGCTGACCCGGAACCCCGCCGGCGCGGGGGGCCTCGGGCTCCCGGCCGAATACGTCCAGGGAGATGTGCGGCGGCCCGACACACTCGCACGGGCGATGGACGCCGTGGACGCGGCCATCCTCTCCGTCCAGTTCCCGGGCTATCCGGTGGAGGCGCCCGCGCGCGGCCGGACGTTCATGGAGGTCGACGCCCACGGCACCGCCGCCCTCGTCGAGGCCGCGGCGGAGGCGGGCGTGCGCAAACTCGTTTACCTGTCCGGGGTCGGGGCCGACCCTGGCTCCGCGCGTACCTGGTATCGCGCCAAGGGGCTGGCGGAGGCATCCGTGCGGAACTCGGGCCTCGACCACGTGATCGTTCGACCCTCATGGGTCTACGGGCCGGAAGACCGGAGCCTGAACCGCTTCATCGCGGTCATTCGCCGGATTCCGTTCGTTTTTCCGCAACTGGGGGACGGCTCCGGGCGGATCACGCCGATACATGTGGATGATCTGTCGGCGCTCGTGTGCGAGGCGACGCTGGGCTCGGCGGGAGACGGGCTCACTCTGGAGGCGGGTGGCCCGGATGTGCTGTCGCTGGACGACGTCGTCAGGACGGCCATGGCGGCGCTCGGACGGCGCCGGGCGATTCTACACATCCCGGAAGGTCTTGTTAAACTCGCCGCGGCCTGGGCGGAGCGTCTCCCCGGCCAGATCCTTTCGCGCGACGCCGTCGACTTCGCAACCCAGGATGGGATCGCCGATTCCGACCTGGCCCGCCACCGCTTTCCGGTCTTTCGTCCGCGCGACCTCGCGACGGGATTGGCGGCGTACGTCTCCCGTGCCTGAACCGCGGATCTTCGCGTATTCGGGAGCCTGATCGGCCTCCCCGGAACGAGGTTTCCGTACGCACCCGAGCACGCGCCGTATCTCTTGCATATCATTCGACATCGGGCTTAGCTTGCATCGATTTTTCCGGCGACATCGGAGGCCGGGTGCCGCTGGTTGCAGTTGGACGTTCGTGCGTGGTTTGCGTGGTGAATCAGACAGCCCGCGCGTTCCTCGGCAGCCTCATAACTCGCAGGAGGTCGATATGAAGGATGTGTTCAGAAAGCTGGTGTTGGTGGTTGGCGCGATGGCTGCGTTCGCTTTTCTGCCGACCCGGGCGGAGGCCCAGAGTCCCTATTCTCCGATGTTCTGGTCGTTCGAGGGCGGAGTGGGGATGGCCATGCCGATGGGCGAGATCGCCGATGCCGCCGAGGCGGGTCCGTCTTTCTCGGGCGCGGCGTCCTACTTCCTGCGTCCGCGTCTGGCGCTGCGGGTCGAGGGCGCTCTCGACATGCTCGGCACAAAGGGTGCGATCGACCCGAACTTCCAGATCTTCCATCTGACGGGCGGGATCGAGTATCACCTCACGGATCCGATGGGAAGCGCGACCGTCGCGGTCGATTTCGGCCTGGGCGCCTCGACGCTCGATTCGGACGCGTTCCTGCTGCAGAACCATCCCATGCCGGGACTCCATACGGTGGCCCTGGTCAACGGGTCGTATTTCTCCGGCAACGCCGGGATCAAGGCGGGGCTCAACTTCGCTCGCCATGCGGATACGGGAGTCCCGATGGTCACGCTCTTCGCGCAGGCCGACCTCCGTTACGTCATGACGGACGAGGAAGAGACGCACGTGTATGGCGAACTCAACAATGTGCACGGGTTCAGCTCCATAATGGAAATCCCGCTTTCGGTTGGCCTCCGGGTCAACTTCCCATGAGTCGAAAAAAGGAGGAGTAGTCAGGATGCGCCAGAACAGGGTGTGGGTGCCGATGGTTGTGGTGACTCTAGCCTTCCTGTCTGCGGGTTGCATGCAGCTCGTGCGCCAGTGGGAACTCGATCGCGTCATGGAGCCCGTCAACGGGCAACTTGCGGATCATGACGCCCGCATTTCCGCGAATGCGGCCGCGGTAGAGGCGCTCCAGGGCGATATAGAGGAACTGCGGAGCGGGCTCGATCGCCTGCGGCAGGAGTTCGGAGGCCATGTCAGCGACGACGACATGCACGGGGCGGGACTCGCCGTTTCCCTTCCGGTGCATTTCGACTTCAACAGCTCCGAAGTGCGGGCCGTCGACCGCCCGATTCTCGACGCGTTCGCAGCCACGATCCTGGGATCCTTCTCCCAGGCCCGGGTCACCGTTGAAGGCTCTGCCGACAGTGCCGGATCCGAGGCGTACAACATGAGGTTGTCCCAGGAGCGCGCTGAGAGCGTGAAGAATTATCTCGTGCAGACCGCAGGGATGAACGCCGATAACATCGGCGTTGCGGCCATGGGTGAGTCGCGCCTCGTGAACCAGAACACCGGGGTAGAAGATCGTCAGACCGGGATCGAGAACCGGCGTGCGACGTTTGTCGTCGAGTGGGCCGGATCGGGCTCGAACTAGTGTCCTGAGTTGCGCTTGATGGCCAAGCGCCTGATGGCCAGATTGGAGCCAGGCTCCCGGGTTTCGGCCCGGGAGCTTTTTTTGCCGCGTCGCCTGCCCAGGACCCCGTGGCAAACCCCCGTTGCGTTCGAGCGCCGCTACGTTTCACAACCTCCAGAGGGGACCTGATGGCGGCGAGCGCCGGGTCCGAAGGGTATCGTGCCGCCGTCGAGCGCGTCGGACTGTTCTCCGACTTTCGCCGCGCTGTGGTCGCCGTATCGGGTCCGGGGGCGTTACGAGTCTTGAACGGCCTCGCCTCGAACGATGTGAAGGATGTCCCGGTGGGGCGGGGCGTCTATTCCTTCTTCCTGGACCGCCGCGGCCGCGTCGTCGCCGACCTGCGGCTTCTGCCTGTGGCGGGTTTCGAGCGCGACGCCGGGGACGCGGGAACGCAAACCCTCTGGCTGGACGCGCCGGGCGATGCCCTGCCCGCTCTGATGAATCACCTTCGGAAGTACGTGCCTCCGATGTTTGCCGGGCACCGTGAGACGGGCGTTGCCGTGCATGCGCTCATCGGACCGCGGGCCGCCGAGGCGCTCGAACACTGGGAAGCGGGTGCGGGAGTCTCGTTTGTGCGGCGCCCTGGCGAACTCGCCCCTCTCGAAGCGACAACCGTCCGTATCGGCGGCCCTCTCGCCCTCGTGGTTTGCCGGGAAGAGATCGAGGGGGCCGGGTTCGACCTGTATGTCGATCACGCCGACGGAACTCGCGACGCGGAACGGCTTTCAAGCCAGTTGGAAAGCGCCGTCGCGCGGGCGGGTGGAGCCGCCGCCGTCCGCGGAGACTGGGAGATCCTGCGGCTGGAGCGAGGGTTGCCGGTCTTCGGCTCCGAACTGGGCGCGGAGCGGCTGGCCCAGGAGGCCGGCCAGGATGACCGGGCGATCAGCTTTGCCAAAGGGTGCTTCACCGGCCAGGAGGTCGTCGCTCGCATCCATTACCGGGGCCATGTGAACCGTCACCTGAGAGGGCTTCGCTGGACCCCGAACGCCCACCACCAGGCACGCGACCTCGTGGGCGCCGAACTTCGAACGCCGTCAGAAACCCGTGGCGCGAAGCCGGTCGGCCTCATCACTTCCGCGACTCGTTCTCCGCGTTTCGGGCCCATCGGCCTGGGCTACGTCCGCCGCGAGGTCGCCCCCGGCGCGGTGCTGGAGTCGACGGACCATCCCGGGGTCGTGCTGCACGTCGCAGATTTGCCCTTTACACAAAAGTAAAGCGCAGCTCGCGAGGCGTTGCCGGTGCGGACTGCACGCGGTTATTCTTGGCGTCGTGGCTACCTATCTCGAAGCGATTCGACAGGCGATCCGCGAGGAGATGCAGGCGGACGCCGACGTCTTCATCATGGGCGAGGACATCGGCGCCTACGGCGGCGCCTTCAGGATTACGGAGGGGCTGCTCGCGGAGTTCGGGGAAGATCGCGTCATCGACACTCCGATCAGCGAGGCGGCGATCGTGGGTGCGGCGATCGGGGCGGCGCAGATGGGCCTGAAGCCCGTGTGCGAGATGCAGTTCATCGACTTCGTCGCGCCGGCCTTCAACGTGATCGTCAACTTCGCCGCCAAGGTCCGCTACCGGACGGGCGTGGGGGCGGCGCTGGTGATTCGGGGGCCCTGCGGCGCGGGAGTGCGCGCGGGGCCCTTTCACTCGCAGAACGTCGAGTCGTACTTCGCCAACGTACCGGGCCTCAAGCTGGTGGCTCCGGCCACGGTGAGGGATGCGAAAGGGCTGCTCAAGGCCGCGATTCGGGACCCGGACCCGGTCCTCTTCTTCGAGCACAAGTACCTGTATCGAAGACTTCGTGAAGAACTCGAGAATGACGAGGAGTTCGTGACTCCGCTGGGGAAGGCGCGAACGCACCGTGGAGGAACGGACCTCACGCTGGTCACGTATGGCGCCATGGTCCATACTGCGCAGGAGGCTGCGGAGCAGTTGGAGGTGGAGGATGGCGCGGAGATCGAGATCATCGATCTGAGGACGCTGCAACCGCTCGACAGCGCCGCGATCCTCGAGAGCGTGAAGAAGACGGGGAGACTTCTCGTCCTGCACGAAGCGCCGCGGTTCGGCGGCTTCGGGGGCGAGGTGGCGGCGCTGGTTTGCGAGCGCGCGTTCGAGTGGCTCGACGCTCCGATTGCGCGGGTGGCCGCGCTCGACACGCCGGTGCCGTACGCGGCCGAACTGGAGGAGGCGCATCTACCCCAGGTGGCGGACATCGTCTCGATGGCCCGCCTGCAACTGAATTACTGAACCACGCGGCTTGTACGCCGGGGAAGAACACCAATGTCCAAAGTGGATGTCATCATGCCGCAGATGGGGGAATCCATCGCGGAGGGGACGCTGACGCGCTGGCTCAAGAATGTCGGGGATGCGGTCGAGCGTGACGAGGATCTGTTCGAGATATCCACGGACAAGGTGGACGCGGACATCCCGTCGCCGGCGGCCGGGGTGCTGGCCGAAGTTCTCGTGCAGGACGGGGAGACGGTCGAGATCGACACGGTCGTCGCCCGCATCGAGACGGATGCGACGGTCGCAACGCCCGCCGCACCTTCGGCACCCCCGGCGGATGATCCGGCGGCGCACGCGAGGACCGTAGCGCCCGTGGCGTCCACCGCAGCGCCGGCGGCGGTCGCCACCGATCGGCCGACGGCCGCCACGCCCGTATCCCCGGGCCCGGCGACCGAGGCGTCGCCCGCCAGTCGGGAAGAGCGGCTAAGGACTCGATCGACGCCGCTCGTGCGGAAGATCGCCGCGGAACACGGCGTCGACATCCACCAGGTGCCCGGCACGGGCACTTCCGGCCGCGTGACCCGGGATGACATCCTGGCGTTCATCTCGGCCGGCGGGCCGGAGGCGGCGCCCGCTCCGACGGTGGTGCCCGCTCCGACGGCGGCACCCGCCCCCGTGGCAGCGCCCGCTGCGATCCCGGCGCCGGTTCCGGCCTCCGACGCCAAGGGGTCGGAACCGTCGCTCCCCGAGACGCCGGCGCCCGGGCCGGTGGCGCCCGGCACGCTTCGGATCCCGATCCACGGGGCCACGCTGGATGTCCGGCTCGGCTCCGTGCCGATTCGTGAGCGTGACCGCGTCGAGGAGATGAGCAGGGTCCGCCTGCGGACGATGGAGCACATGCTCATGTCCAAGCGCGTTTCTGCGCACGTCACATCGGTGACCGAGGTGGACTTCGAACGGATCGTCCAGCTCCGTCGCTCGCTCAAGTCGCGTTTCGCGGATCAGGGGGTGAAGCTCACCTACGGCCCCTTCATCTATCGCGCCGTCATCGAGGCCCTGGGGGAATACCCCATCCTCAACTCGTCCGTAGATGGATCGCGCATCGTGTATCACGGCAACATCAATCTCGGGATCGCGGTGGCGATCAACGACGGCCGCGAGCTCATCGTACCGGTGCTCAAGGACGCGGATCAGCTCAGCCTGCTGGGACTCGCCCAGCGCTCGAACGAACTCGCCGAGAAGGCTCGGGGCAGGGCGCTCGACTTCGACGACATCCAGGGCGGCACGTTCACGATCACGAACGTAGGGGTGTTCGGAAACCTGTTCGGGACCCCGATCATCAACCAGCCTCAGGTCGCCATCCTCGGAACCGGCGTGATCGAGAAGCGTCCCGTCGTCGTCCAGGACGGCCTCGGGAATGATGTGATCGCGATCCGCAACCGGGCCTACTTCGGTCTTTCCTACGACCATCGCGTGGTCGACGGCGCCATGGCGGCGTTCTTCCTCAACCGGGTCCAGGAATACCTGGAGGGTTTCCCGGACGACTCCGCTTGACAGTCATCCTGACGGCCCGGTAGGCTGGCCGCGTTCCCACCCCACCCCACGAAGAGTCGACGAAAGACCATGGAAAACTCGGTCGCGGTTCGAGATCGCGGTTTCGGCAAGACCCTCCGCAGGGATCGTTGGTGGGTGCCGCCCCTGAGCGTAGCGCTGGGGCTCGGCCTCTTCGGCGGCTACGCCACGTGGGCGGTCCTGCAGGGCGGCAACTATTTTGCCGACCCCTACCTGTCTCCCCTGTACTCGCCGTGCATCGCCGCCAGCTGTCCGGAACAGATCCGCCTGCTCGGAATCGAGTGGTGGCCGTTCTCGCCGGCGATACTGATGATGGGCGTGATCCTCGGGTTCCGGGGAACGTGCTATTACTACCGGAAGGCGTACTACCGCGCCTATCTCCTCGACCCGCCCGCCTGTGCGGTCGGCGAGTTCCGCGGCGACAGGTATGCGGGCGAGACGCGGCTGCCGTGGGTTCTCCAGAACCTTCACCGCTACTTCCTGTACGCCTCGATCGTCATCTGGCTCTTCCTGACGTACGACACGATTCATGGGTTCTTCTTCGAGGACGGCGTCGGCGTCGGCGTCGGATCGATCGTCCTTCTGATCAACCTCGTGCTGCTTTCCGGATACTGGTTCGGTTGCCACTCGCTCCGCCATCTCATCGGCGGCGATGTCGATTGCTATTCCTGCGCGCTGGCGGGAAAGGCTCGCCACAAGGCGTGGAAAGGTGTGAGCTGGTTCAACAAGCGACACATGGGCTGGGCCTGGTTCAGCCTCGTCTTCGTGTGCATGACGGATCTGTACATCCGCCTCGTAGCGATGCGGGTGTTCGAGGATCCCCGACTTTTCTGAACCCAACAGAGCACACCGGACTTTTCATGGAGATTTCAGAACGCCACGAGCATGACGTCCTCGTGATCGGAGCCGGAGGCGCCGGGCTCCGCGCGGCGATCGCGGCCATCGAGGCGGGCGCATCCGTGGGACTCATCGGCAAGTCGCTGCTCGGCAAGGCGCACACGGTCATGGCCGAGGGCGGGATGGCGGCTGCACTCGGCAACAACCGTCCCGAAGACAACTGGCAGGTCCATTTCCGCGACACGATGCGGGGTGGCAAGGGGTTGTGCGACTGGCGTATGGCCAGGGCGCACGCCGCGGAGGCCCCGGATCGCGTGAGAGAGCTCGAGGCCTGGGGGGCCCTCTTCGACCGGGCCGAGGACGGGCGCATGAACCAGCGTCCGTTCGGCGGGCACACCTACGGAAGGCTGGCGCACGTCGGCGACCGGACGGGGCTGGAGATGATCCGCACGCTTCAGGATCATGCCGTGCACGAAGGGGCCGACGTCTTCATGGAGTGCACGGTGTTCCGGTTGATCCTCGTGGACGGCCGAGTGGCCGGAGCACTCGCGTATTGGCGCCCGACGGGCGAGTTCGTGCTCTTCCGCGCCCGGACGATCATCCTCGCCACGGGGGGACTGGGCAAGGCCTGGAAGGTGACCTCCAACTCCTGGGAGTGCACGGGCGACGGGGTGGCGCTCGCCTATGACGCGGGGGCCGAACTCATGGGGATGGAGTTCGTTCAGTTCCACCCCACGGGCATGGTGTGGCCGCCCAGCGTGCGCGGCACGCTCGTCACGGAAGGCGTCCGGGGCGAGGGAGGCGTGCTCACGAACCGGGACGGCGAACGCTTCATGTTTCGGTATGTCCCCGAGATGTTCGAAGGGGACTACGCGGAGAGCGAGGAGGAGGCCGACCGGTGGGTGGAAGGCGACCGTACGGCAAACCGCCGGCCGCCGGAACTCCTCACCCGTGACGTCGTGGCAAAGGCGATCGTCGCGGAGGTGGAGGCCGGGCGCGGAAGCCCGCACGGCGGGGTCTTTCTCAACATCTCGGAGAAGCGGAGTGCCGAGTACATCAAGGCCAAGCTCCCGAGCATGTACCACCAGTTCAAGGAACTCGCGGGGGTCGACATCACGACGGACGCGATGGAGGTCGGGCCGACGACCCACTACGCGATGGGGGGAGTGAAGGTACACCCGGAGACGGCGGCCACCTGCGTTCCCGGGCTGTACGCGGCCGGTGAAGTGGCCGCGGGCCTCCACGGCGGCAATCGTCTGGGCGGCAATTCACTCTCCGATCTCATCGTGTTCGGTCAACGGGCCGGCGCGGCCGCCGCCGAGGAGGCGACGGGCGTATCTCTCGCCGAAATCCCGGCATCCGAACTGTCCGCAGCCGTCGCGGGGGCAACGGCGCCCTTTACGCGCGAGGGTGGACGCAATCCCTTCGGCCTCCAGGAGGAATTGCAGCAGATCATGCAGGACAAGGTGGGAATCGCCCGTACGGAGGGGGCGCTGCGCGAGGCCCTCGAAGATGTCCGCCGACTGCGCGGGGCGCTCGACACCTGCTCGGTCCACGGCGGGCGAGCCTTCAACCCCGGCTGGCACACCTGGCTCGACCTGTACGCCATGCTCACCGTGGCCGAGGCGGTCGTCCTCTCGGCGCTCGAGCGCCGAGAGAGCCGCGGTGCGCATACCCGGATCGATTATCCGGATTCCGACGCCTCGCTCGGGCGGGTCAATTTTGTCATCCGATCATCGGACGGACGGATGGTGACCGACACCGAATCGGTATCGGAGCCGCCGGCTGAACTGAGGCAGCTCATCGAGGAAGGGGTGTAGCGAGGTGGCGGAACGAACTTTCCAGGTCTACCGGGGATCCGACGACGACGGACGGCTCGAATCCTATACGATCGAGATCGACCAGGGCATGGTCGTGCTGGATGCGATCCACCGCATCCAGGCGGAGCAGGCGCCGGATCTCGCGGTGCGCTGGAATTGCAAGGCCGGCAAATGCGGCTCCTGCAGCTGCGAGGTCAACGGGCGGCCTCGCCTGACGTGCATGACCCGGCTCTCCGATTACGAGGAGAGCGAATCGATCACCGTCACGCCGATGAAGGCCTTTCCCGTCATCAAGGACCTCGTCTGCGATGTCTCTCAGGCGTACCGAAACAACGCCTCCATCCCGCGTTTCAAGCCGCGCCCCCGCGACGCGGAGGACGGCTGGCGGATGAAGCAGTTCGAGATCGACAGGGCACAGGAAATGCGGAAGTGCATCGAGTGCTTCCTCTGCCAGGATGTGTGTCACGTCCTCCGGTCACACCGGAAGCACGCGGAGTTCATCGGCCCTACGTACCTCGTCAGAACGGCGGGATACAGTCTGAACCCGATCGACGTGGAGGACCGCAGCGCGTTTCTCAAGGAGTCGGCGGGCATCGGTTTCTGCAACATCACGAAATGCTGCACGGAGGTATGCCCCGAGAGCATCTCCATCACGGACAACGCGATCATCCCCCTCAAGGAGCGGGTCGTCGACCGCTTCTACGACCCGCTGAAAGCGCTCGTGAGGCTTGTCCGGAGACGCTAGCACGCCGTGGCAGTGTCTCGCCTACCCCTGGCCGAAGTCTTCGACGTTCAACACGCGCATCCCGGCAATCCGGCGGAGTCCCGAGCCGGAGGTCAGGTACACTTCGGCGCCTGAGACGAGCGCCGTGGCAATCTGCAGGGCCCGTTCCGGCCGACCTCCGAGCCGCGCTCGTACTTCGGCGGCCTGAATCGCGATCTCCGAGCTGGCCGCCACGATGCCCAATCGACGGTAGAGCTGCAGGTGCCGAGCCACTTCGCGAGCCACCGCCGGCTCTCCCCGCCGATACACTTCCACGAGGACCTGGTACAGAGTCAGACTCGATGTCTGCGCCTTGATCCTGCCGCTTGCGATGCCCGAGAAGGTGATATCCGTTTGTTCTGTCGGACCCGTGCCGGTCAGGTGAAGCGCGAATACGCGAGCGTCGACGTGGACGAGACCAGCTCCGGCCAGATGCTCCCCGAGACCTGTCCGGATCGCGTCGTCCGCCATTCAGCCGTCCTCGAGTTCGACCCAGAGATCCCCGGTATCGACGACGTCCCGAAGCACACCCCGGAGACGATCTTCCCCGTCCGCTGGCAGCTTTTCCATCCTCACGGTGTCACCGTCCACCGACACCGCGAGCCGGTCGCCGGGCCTGAGCCGGAGCGCCTCCCGCGCGGCCTTTGGCACCACGATCTGGTTCTTGCTGCTCATCTTTACCGAAACCACCATACGGCTGACTCTAGCGCTTTACCGTATCGCTTGGCAACTGACTGGCCCAAAGGGTGGAGGGAGCGCGATGATCCGGTCAGACGATCACGTCAGTTGAACAGCCAGACCATCACGATGTAGGCGAGATAGAGGAGCAGGAGCAGCCCGCCCTCCGCCCTCTGCACCGTGCCGCGGTGCAGGGCGAGGGGGATGAGGATGACGGAAAAGGCAAGGGCCGGAAGCACATAGCCGACGACGATGGTCGGATGGAGAACGAGCGGGCGAACGAGTGCGGCCGTCCCGAGCACGAGGCCGAGGTTGAACACGTTCGAGCCGATCACGTTTCCGATCGCGATGTCTCCCATGCGCCGGAAGGCGGCCACCAGCGTGGAGGCCAATTCCGGCAGTGACGTGCCGACCGCGATCATCGTGGCGGCGATCACCGCCTCTGGAACGGCCAGCGATCGGGCGATCCCCTCGGCGCCCTCCAGCAGCCAGCGAGCCCCGTACGTAAGGCACGGCAGGCCGAGGCCGATCCGTACGAGCGACCACCACACCCCCGGCGCTGCCATATCGGCCCTTGGCGGATCGGTCGCGGCGCCTGGAAGAGGCGCGTCCGGATCGGGAACGCGATCCGCCTTCCCGAACAGACCCACTCGTTCCCACTTCAGGAGAAAGAACAGGTAGAGCGCCCAGCCGAACACGAGGACGAGTCCGTCGAGGCGTCCGACGGCATCGTTGAGCGACAGCACCATCACGAGAGAAAGAACGATGATGACGAGCGGCGTCTCGCGCACGATGACGCGGCGGTGCACCTCGATCGGCCGAATCAGGGCGCCGACACCCACGATCAAACCCACGTTTGCGGCCGTGGAACCCATGATATTGCCGACGGCTACGTCCGGTTGGCCCTCCAGCGATGCAAGTGCGCTGACGACCAACTCCGGCGCCGAGGTGCCGAAAGCGACCACGGTCAGGCCGACGACGAGCGGGCTGACACCGAATCGCTGCGCGAGCCCGGCGGCACCGCGAACGAGCCAGTCCGCACCGAGCGTCAGGGGCAGGAACGCGAAGGCGAAGAGGAGAGTGTTCCTCATCCCCGGCTACGGCATTCCGTCAAGCGGATCGTGCGGCACGGCACGGCGCGACCCCTCGCGCGGTCGGGATGCCGGGCGGGCGAAAACCTCGCTTCAGCTGGGCCCGGCCGCGCGCTGAGGCTTCTGCGGCTGGATCGAGGGGGGCGCGCTCTTTCGCGGCGAAGCGGCGGGCTTCTCGTCCGCTGCCCTTGCCGTCATGTGGAGACGACCTTCGATCTGGCCGCCCTCCTCGAGCTTCACTCGGCGGCTCCGAATGTCGCCCTCGATTCTGCAGGTCTCCTGCAACTCCACGCGACTGGCTCCCACCACGGTCCCTACAACGGCGCCGGCTATCACGACATCCTGCGTGTCGATATCCCCGGTAATGCGTCCGTCCTTGCCGACGACAACGGATTTCGTCGCCTTGACCGAGCCTTCGATCTTGCCTTCGACCCGCACCGTGCCATCGCACATTACGTCCCCGAGGATCGTCATCCCGGGCGCGACGACCGAAACGACGTCGCTCAGCTCACGGGTGTGCCCGCCATGTCGAGAATCTCTAGCCATTTCGCTCCAATCCTTACTCCGGTTGCCTCTCCGCCGGGGCCCCCGTGTGGTCCCGACCGCTGTGGTCCGCCACCAGGGAGAGTGGGTCCAATAGTGCACCGTTCCGGGCCAGTTCCAGGTGCAGATGGGGGGCCGATGATCTTCCCGTGTTTCCCGTGAGGGCGATGACCTCGAGTCGCTCCACCGCGTCGCCGGCCTCGGCGAACAGCCAAGCGTTGTGGCCATACAATGACGTTAGCCCATCTGCGTGCGCAATCCGCAGAAACTTCCCATAGATCGGGTCTTCGCCCGCCTCCTCGACCCTTCCCGCCTGAATCGCCCGCACGTACGACCCCGTTGGAACCGCGATGTCCAATCCCGGATGGCCTTCGCGCGAATCGGCAGGCCGCGAGCCGAAGTGACGGGTGATGAAGCCGCGCTGCGTGAGAGGCCAGGCAGGAGTCGCCGCCTCTGCCGAGGTCGGCGGCCTGACCTCCACGCCTCCCCTGAGCACGAAGTTCACCGGCGGGGATTCGGCCGGCCTTCCGGCGGTTACTGCCGCCTGCAGGAAACCGAACTCTTCCTCGAGTTCGTTCAAACGGCTCGCCAACCGGTTCATCCGCTCGCGTTCCCTCTCGTGCGCCGCGACTTTCGCCTCCAGCTCGAGCACGCGACTGGACTCGGCTCGCCAAGCGGTCAGGAGACCCCCAAGAAACCCGAGGCCGAACAGGCCGATGATCGCTCCCGCCACCGAGAAAAGCAGCCGACTACGGCTGAGGGGCAGGGAGCGTACCTGCCGGCCATCCCGTCGGACCAACTGCAGTGTCCAGCGCCGGAGGAAGGTCATTCGCGAAGCTCCGCAGCGAGTTCGTCCCCTCCCAGCAGCGCAACGAGCCGCAGGAAATCATCCGTATCGTGGAAACGCACGACGACCTCGCCCGCTCCATCCGATCGCGTCCGGATCCGCACCTGGGTTCCGAACCCTCTCGCGAGGCCCAGTTCGGCTCGCCTCACCACGGGATCGCCCGCCCTTGACGGCGCTTTTCCGCGGGCCTTCCGGCGCCCGCGCGGTGCCGGGCGGCCCCGGCGGACACGACGTTCCGTCTCCCTTACGGACCACCCCTGATCCACCGCGTCCAGCGCGACGCGGGTTTGCTCCTCGGCCGTGGCCAAGGTCAGGAGGGCGCGGCCGTGACCCGCCGACAGCTCCCCGTTGGCGAGCAGGCCCAGCACCGCCTCCGGAAGGGCGAGCAGTCGAAGAGCGTTCGCCACGGTGGACCTGTCCCGCCCCACGTGCCGTCCTACCTCTTCCTGCGTCAGACCGAACTCCCGCATCAGTCGACGGAATCCTCGGGCTTCTTCAAGTGCTGACAGGTCATGACGTTGTAGATTCTCTACCAGCGCGACCACGAGCATCTGTTCGTCGTCCAGCATCCGAACCCGGGCCGGCACCGACGTCCAGCCGAGACTCTGAATCGCCCGGAATCGCCGCTCGCCCACCACGATCTCGAACGCGTCTCCCACGGGCCTGACGACCACAGGTTGCAGCAGGCCGTTCTCGCGGATGGAGTCCGCGAGTTCCCGGAGACGGGCCGGATCGAAGTCGCCGCGTGGCTGGAACGGATTCGCCCGGATGGCTTCAACCGGAACCTCCGCTTCCGCCGCGTCGGGATCCGTCCCGACGTTTTCGCCCAACAGGGCCGCAAGCCCCTTTCCGAGACGGCGCTCGTTCCTGGGCAACTACGAGCCCCTGTGCCGATCGATCAGTTCCCGGGCCAGGCTCAGGTATCCGCGGGCTCCACTCGACAGGACGTCGTACAGAGCGATCGGCTCTCCAAAGCTCGGGGCCTCGGCGAGCCGGATGTTCCGCGGGATCATCGTGTCGAAGACCTTGCCACCGAAGTACTCGCGCGCCTCGGCGACCACCTGTTTCGCGAGGTTGAGCCGCGAATCGTACATCGTGAGGAGCACTCCCTCGATCTCGAGTTCCGGGTTGATGCTGCGTTGCACAAGCCGCACGGTGTTCAGGAGCTGGCTAAGCCCTTCCAACGCATAGAACTCACACTGAATCGGGATGAGCACGGCGTCCGCGGCGGCCAGTGCGTTCAGCGTGAGAAGCCCGAGGGACGGCGGCGAGTCGATCAGGATATACTCGAAGTCACCCCGCAGCGCCTCGATCTTCCGGCCGAGGATTCGCTGGCGGTCCGACCGATCGATCAGTTCCACTTCGGCGCCGGTCAGGTCTCGGCTCGCCGATACCACGGACAGGCACGGGAAGTGGACTTCCGGCCGCACCGCCGCCTGAAGCGGCTGTCCGTTTACGAGGCAGTCGTACACGCTGGGGACGTCTCCGTCCTTGCGCAGCCCGAATCCGGATGTTGCGTTGCCCTGCGGGTCGCAGTCGATGACGAGCGTGTTGCGCTCCGCGATCGCCAGCGAGGCGCCGAGGTTGATCGCCGTGGTGGTCTTGCCGACCCCGCCCTTCTGATTCGCAATCGCGATCACCCGACCCAAATCAGTCCACCCCTCGCTGATCGCCACACCCGGCGACATGAACCGACACGCACTGTAAGCGTATGTTTCGCAAGCAACTGGCTCCGTGACGACCGAGCGCGCCAAGTGGTTCGTCGCGCTGCTCAACGTCATCTCCTGTGAGACATCCCAAAATATATGGCGCTCTCGTGACCCGGGCGACCTGGATCGGACCCGAAGACCCGGTGTTTCACGTGAAACATGTGATGACGGTTGTGACGAGCCAATCGGCGCGCGGTGAACGAACCGACGTTTCACGTGGAACGATGCCTCGACTTCGACGTCTGACCCTTGCAGGCGGGCGCGCCGGGAAAGAGCTTCGTCCTCCACTCGCCACGAGTCGGCTCCCGTTGACCCGGAGTCGGAAGAAAACCGTGCGGAACTCCGACCGCCGGGCTCGCAACGGCAACAACCCGGGAGGCGACGATCTCCGCAACCATCCCCGCGACCGACCGGTTGATTCTCGCGCTGGACGTTCCAACCGCCTCGGAAGCGCGAGGAATCGTCGACGCGCTGGCCGATACCGTGTCCTTCTACAAGATCGGCCTGGAGCTCTTCCTTTCCGGGGGGTACTTCGAACTGGCCGATTGGCTTCGCTCCGAGGACAAGAAGGTGTTCGCCGACCTCAAGCTCTTCGATGTCCCGCAGACCGTCGGCTCCGCGGTCCAACAACTCCGAACCCGGGACGTGGACTTCGTCACGGTGCACGGTAACGATGCGATCCTCCGTGCCGCCTGCGACGCCGCTGCGGGCGATCTCGGAATTCTGGCCGTGACCGTTCTTACCAGTCTCGACCGAGCGGACATGGAAGACCTCGGCTTTGAAGCGGACATTGGGGACGTCGTCCTCTCCCGAGCCCGTCGGGCGGAGAGTATCGGCTGCGCCGGCGTCATCAGTTCCGGCCACGAGGCCGCTCGAGTTCGCTCTGCCGTTTCTCGCCGGTTTCGCATCGTCGTCCCCGGTATCCGCGCGGCGGTGGAAGCCGGTACCGATGACCAGAAACGGACCGTGGACGTGGAGTCCGCGTTCGAGGCCGGCGCCGACTACATCGTCATGGGACGACCCATACGAAACGCTCCGGATCCCGCGCGCGCGGCCGCGTCCGTTCAGGAGAGAATATCCGCTTGGCTTGGACACAACTCCGGCGTCGGAGAACCCACGGGACAAATTCCGTAATTCATTATATATCATAGTATTACGGCCATTGATATCACCCCGACCGTCTCGTGTCTCGTTGCCGCTTTGAGGCGGCGTTGAGACCCGCTGGAGATACTCGTCGAGTTCGTTTTCTCCACCGTCCATGAAGCACGGGGCACATTTTATTCGTACCGGGGTACGTCAACCTGCACCCAGTCTTGCCTACCGGAGCCGTGATGCAATGATAGAGCTTCCCGATGTTGAGCGAATGATCGAGCGTATTGCCGGTTACACGACCGGCAAAACGATCTCCATCATCCGGATCGACGACCCTGATGTCGCATCAATCGAGCGCGACATCGTCGAGAATCACCTTGAGAACCACGCCGTAGATTCCGTTGAACGCCACGGTCGCTACGTCGTTCTCCGCTTCCGTTCCGATTACAGCCTCATGTTCGACATGGGGGATGACGGCCTCCTGCGCCTCGAATCCCAGACCGCGCCTCCGACCGACCGGACGCGGATCAGGTTCCAGTTTGCGGCCGGCAGGGAACTCCGTTTCTCGTCGTCGGGCTCCCAGGGCACGGTCCAGGCCGTGCCGGGGAGTGAATTCAACGAGAAGGGGTCGCTCCAGAGCCTCGGAGTGGATCCGCTGAGCGACGACCTGACTCTCGCGCGGTTCGAGGCTCTGGCGGAGCGGAATGCCCGTTCCTCCATCAAGGGCTTTCTCCTGAACCAGAAGGCGATCGCGGGTATCGGCAACGACTATGCCGATGAGATCTGCTTCCAAGCGGGCGTGCGCCCCGACCGCCGGGTCGGTCAACTGGAGCCTGAGCAGCTCGATCGGCTTCACCGCTACCTGAAGCGGGTTTTGAGGCGGGCCACGCTTCACTGGAGTGCCGCCCATTCCGATCCGGGTTGGCTGATCAACTCACGTTCGTCCGGCGGGTCCTGCCCGCGGTGCCGACATGCGTTGACCTCCCTCCGCGTGACCGGCCGCAAGACCGTGCTCTGCCCGAGGTGTCAGCGCGCCGCTTGAAGGTCCAGCGCAGGACGCACGACGTCGGGGCCGTGCGTCTCCGGCCGCCGCCCGTGCGCGGCTGCGTGGTCTGCCTTCTCCTCCTGGCGGTGCCCCTTGCTGCGGTACGCCCGGTCGTCGCGCAGGCAGGCGGCCCCACGATCGGCATCCGGGACGGAAACGGTCATCCCTTCCGCACGCCCGCGGGCTCCCCCTTCGAGCCTGTACACCGTCTCGCGCTGTTGAGCGCGACGCGCGATTCGCTCCGTGACGGCATTGCCCTCGCCGACGTCGGCGACCGCCTCGGGTTCTGGATCCGGCGCGATCCGGACGGGGACGTGGAATACGCCGGCGCGATTCACGGCGGGGCGTTTTCCCGCTTCGATCTCGGCGGTCCGGATCAGGCCCTCATCGAAGTGCACTACCGGATCGGAGTTCTCCTGCGCGCGCGTTTCGGGGCGGTCGCGGCCCGTGCCGAACTCTATCATCTGAGTTCGCATCTCGGGGACGAATTCCTCCTGGAGACCGGCGCCCGTCCCATCAGCACGAGCCGCGAGGGGCTGGAACTCATGCTGCAGGGATCTCCCGCATCGGGCCTCACCGTCTATGGAGGCCCGGGCGTGCTACTGCGCGCCACGCCGGATTTCGCGCCCCTTTCGCTGCGCGCCGGCGCCGCCTGGGAGTCCGCGCCGGGTGCGCCCGCGCGTTTCCATGCTTCGGTCGACTACTTCGGCTGGGCGGAGCTGGGGTGGGAACCCGCCATCGCGGCGGAAGTCGGGGCCGGGCTGGCTCGGGGTACGCGGGTCGGATTGCTCCTCGGCTTCGGTCCCTCCCGCGCGGAGCAGTTCCTCCGACAATCCGAACGCCTGGTCGGGCTTTCCATCTCCCACGTGCGGTGACGAGTCGGCATCGACTCCCGCTGGCCGCTGCCGAAGCTACTCTTTCTTCCGGGACGGCGGCGGCTGCGCCTTCCTGCGTTCTCGAGAGAGGTACATCTGCTGCGGCAGCGACATGATGTTGGAGGCCGTGTAGTACAGGTTCAGCCCGGCCGCGAAGTTCGCGAAGAAGAACGTGAAGACGACCGGCAGCACGTAGGAGATCATCTTCATCTGCGCGTTCGTCTGAATGCCCCGTTGCGTGATCCAGTTCAGCAGGAGCATCGATCCGCCCATCAGGACGGGCACGATGAAGAGGGGATCCCTCAGGGAGAGATCCGACAGCCACAGGAAGGGCACGCCGCGGAACTCGATCGTGTTCTGGAACACGAAGAACAGCGTGATCAGAATCGGGAGCGGCAGGAACATGGGCAGACAGCCGCCCAGCGGGTTGACCCCGTGTTCCCGAAAGAGCTTCATCTGCTCCTGCTGCAGGCGCTGCGGGTCGCCCTTGTAACGCTCCTGCAGCTTCTTGATCTCCGGCTGCAGCGCCATCTGCTTCATCTGCGCGCGTCCCGAGATGTGGAACAGCGGCGACAGGATGATCCGCGACCCGACGCCGAACAGGATCAGGACCCAGCCGTACGCCAGCGAGAACGACTCGTGCATCCAGATCAGGATCGCGACGATCAGGTTCCCGAACGGCCGGGTGAACCACCGGAGCCAGCGCCAGCCGACGGGGTTCACGTTGTGGAGTTCCTGCCCCACGGCCTGCAGCCGCGCGAAGTCCTGCGGCCCGATGTACGCGGTGTACTCGAAGCCGGCGCTGCCGGCGGGTACCGGCAGCGCGGCCTGCATCTCCGCCGCGTCCGCCTCGGGCACGCCCCGCAGCATCACGCCCCCGATGCCCGGCCCTCCCGGCGGCGCGACGACGGCGGCCAGCCAGTACTTCGATTTCGACGCGGCCCAACTGAAGGGGCCGCCGGAGGCCGGCCTCGTCTCGCCGTCGTCCACGCGGTCCAGCCGCTCGGCCGCGATCTGTCCCGAGCGGTTCCGGGTGACGAGCGACATCGCGGCCTGGTCCTCCCGGGGCACGGCCTCGTTTCGCTCGATCCCGCGGCCGAGGCCCACGAGAACGACGTGCCCCACGTCCCCGAGACCACGCAGCCCGCCGCTCACGTCGATGCGGTAGTCGTCCGGGTGGAAGCGATACGAGACATCGAAGGTGACCTCGCCGATCGCGGCCTCGAAGCGCAGGTCCGCGGGCCCATCCCTCACCTCGAGCGCGGACGTCGACGCCGTGAAGGCGATCGACCCGAGGGAGACCGTGTCGCCGCGCAGCGTCAGCGCGTACGCCAGGATCGAATCGTCCGGCCGCACCAGCTCGACGTTGGGGCCGCCATGTCCGCCCTCGGCGAAGTTCCGGTGCGCGAGCATCGTCGCACCCACGAGCCGGGCGCCGCGCGTGTCGAACCGGTATTCGTAGAGTGCGGACCGGACCGTGACGATGGAGCTTTCCGCGGCGGCGGTTCCCTCCGGCTCCTCCACCGCGGGCGTCTCCTCCGCCTCGGCCAGCACCGCCGCCACGTCCTGAGCGGCTCTTTCCTCAGCCGAAAGACGGCTTATCTCGTCCGCCGCGTCCGTGGGCTCCGGCGTCTCCACGCTGTCGGACGACACCGGTTCCAGCGGCCCTTCGGTCGGCGGGAAGAACACGTTCGAGAGGATCATCACGCCGACCATGAGCGCGATGGCCAGAAGCAGACGGCGTTCCATTCAGCGCTCCCGGGCAGGAACCGGATCGTAGCCGCACGACCCGAAGGGATGACAGCGGAGCAGACGGCGAACGCACAGCCAGCTCCCCCGCGCGGCGCCGAATCGCCGCACCGCGGTCAAGGCGTATTCCGAGCAGCTCGGCTCGTACCTGCAGGCGGGTGGCAACCAGGGAGAAACGACCAGCTGGTAGCCGCGAATCGCTCCGATGATCATTCTGCGCATACGGCCTCCAGCGAATCCATCAACGTCACTCGAAGCCTCTGGTACGAGGCGTCGTAGGCGGCCGGTTTCGCCCTTACAACCAGGTCCAGTTCGAGCCGGCGGGTTTCGAGGGCAGGCAGGATGTGGATGCGGGCGAGCTCGGTCAGTCGCCGGCGTACGAGGTTTCGCTCGACCGCGCCCCGCCCGTGGCGAGGCGTCACGACTCCGACTCTGGAGCGGCCCGAGGGCGACGGAGCGAAGAACACGTCCACGAGGCGGCCCCGGCGGCAACGTCCCGCACGAATGGTCCGGCGAATCTCCCGCGCTGTGCGCAGCCGAGCCCCGCGAGGCCGCCGAAAGCCCTCGGGTGGAGGCCCGCTAGCGGCTTCGTCGCTTGCGACGGAACGCGTCACTGACGGTGAGCCGACGTCGACCCTTCCTTCTGCGGCGCGACAGCGTGCGGCGGCCCGCCTTCGTCTTCATGCGCGCCCGGAATCCATGATCGCGAACGCGCTTCCTGTTGGTTGGCTTGCTGTATGTGGGCTTGCCCATCTCACATCATCCGAGGCTTTCCGGTCATCTCGTCAGGCTTTCGAGGCCAGCCCGGAAGTCTAGATGTGATGCGGGATAGTGTCAATTCGGGCCGGCGTGGCGGGGGCCGGCGGCCCCCCCCCCCCCGCCACCCGCCCCCCCCCGCCCCGGGCGGGGAGGGGGGGGGCCAGGCCACGGAAGCACGGCCGGAGAGAAGGACCCATCAAC
>VXMQ01000133.1 GCA_009841015.1 Candidatus Palauibacter denitrificans
TGTGGTTCAACATCGCGCACTACTCGCTGAGGCCGTGGCCCTGGATTCTCGTCGCTCTCGCCTCGATCGCCGTCTATCCCACGCTCGACTCCATCGGAGCGGCCTTTCCGAACCTCGATCCGAGCATCCTGGGGCACGACCTCGCCTACCCGGCGATGCTCGTCTTCCTGCCGCACGGACTTCTGGGACTCGTCGTCGCGTCGCTCGCGGCCGCCTACATGTCGACCATCTCCACGCACCTGAACTGGGGGTCGTCCTACGTCGTCGACGACGTCTATCGCCGCTTCGTGGCCCCGGACCGGGACGAAGCCCACTACGTGCGCGTGGCGCGGATCTCCACGGGGCTGCTGATCGTCCTTTCCGCCGCCCTCGCACTCTTTCTCGACAGCGCGAAACAGGCGTTCGAGCTCATCCTGCTGCTGCACGCGGGGAGCGGCCTGATCTTCCTCCTGCGCTGGTTCTGGTGGCGGGTGAACGCGTGGTCGGAGATCTCGGGCATGGCGGCTTCCGCGACCGTGGCGCTCTGGTTTCCGCTCTTCCACGAGCGCGTGGGGCTGCCGGCGCTCGACCCGGCGGTCAGCCTGCTGCTGGGCGTCGCACTGACGACGGCCGTGTGGCTCCTCGTGACCTTCCTCACTCGACCCACGGACACCGCGACGCTGCAGGGTTTCTACGACCGCATCCGCCCCTTCGCCCGCGGCTGGCGGAAGGCCGTGGACACGCAGGCGGACGCGCCCGGGAGCCTGGCCGCGGGTCTCGCCGCGTGGGGCCTCGGCTGCGTGACCGTGTACGCCGTGCTCTTCGGCACGGGGATGGCGCTGTACGGGAGGCCGGCCGCCGCGACCGCGTTCGGACTCGTGGCCGTCGCCGCCGCCGTGGGGCTGTTTCGGGCACTCCCCCGGGTGGGCTTCGACTGACCGACCGTCACGGGTCGATCTCGAGGTGGTCGAGGAGAAGCACGTGGCCCGGCGGGCCCCAGCCGTCGAGCGAGATGCGATCGACCCCGAGCGGAGCCTCGACGCGGACGCGTTCGGCCCGGAAGGGCGAGCGCCCCCCGGGGCTGTAGGTCGCCGTCCCCGCCCCCGGGTCTTCAGAGGCGTAGCGCATGTCCGGAGCATGGGTCCGGGCCGAGGCGGGGAGGCGTTCGCCGCCGCTCCAGACGATCACCTCGAAGGCTTCGATCAGGTCGGGGCCGAACAGGGTGAACGTCACGCTCCGGGGGCGTCCGGGGAAATCGAGGTGGATGACGCCGACCTCCAGACCCCGGTCTCCGGCGAGCGGGAAACTCAGCGCGTGCATCGACGCGTCCGGGGGCAGGTAGCCGCGCGCGTCGAGCACGTGCGGCCGGGTAGCGTCGGCCGTGTAGGATTCGAAGGAGACCACGAGACCCTGCTCCCGCCATTCCTCGGCCACCGCGGAGTTGGAGACAACCGGGCGGCCATCGGGATGGGTCTCGAACTCGATTCGCTCGTACCGTCCGCTCGCCGGAGGACCGCCCCCGGAGGACGGAGTGTCGGCCACTTCGCCCTCTCCCGGCGCGTCCCCGGCTGCGGCCGGCTCCGAAGGCGGCGGGGTCTGCCGGAGGGCGGGCGCCTCGGTCGGGGGCGGGCGAGATGGATCGAGGTCCCACCGGAAACGGAAACCGGCAGAGCGCAGCCCGGTCCAGGCGGCCACGCCGGCGAGTCCGACCGCGGCGAGGACTGCCAGGCCGCGGAGCACCCGCAGCGCGAAGGGCGGACGGCGCGTCCGCGCCTTCGTCAGGCCCCGACGACGCCGAGCTGCGGCCACGTCTCCCACCGGCCGCGGGTGAAGTCGGGGAAGTCGACCGGCCGGCTGCGCTCCGCCACGGACTCCTCGCTCACCGCGCACACGGCCGACAGCGCCGCCGCGTCGTACACGTTCATGTCCGTGGGCAGTCCCTCGCGCAGGCACTTGATGAGCCGGTAGTCCTCGAGGTAGTCCATGCTGCCGTGTCCGCGCCCCGCCCCGGCTCCGGCCATCTCGCGCCACAGCGGGTGCTCGAACTCCTCGAGGTAGTCCTCCGCTTCGTCCCACCGGTGCCCCTCGCTGCGGCCCTCCACGTACACGCGGTCGGGATAGCCCTGGAAGAGGCCCTGCGTTCCCTGGACGAGGTGAATCCGCGAGTACGGGCGGGGAAGGTTCGTGTCGTGCGAGACGTAGATCGTGCGGCCGAGGACGGTCTTGATGAGGGTGACGTTCACGTCGCCGAGCGCGAAGGTCTCCCGGCGCTCGGGCGCGTCCTCCTGGAAGTGCTCGCGCGCGTAGTCCTGCAGCCCGCGCGACGGACCGCTCATCGAGACCGCGTAGTCGAAGCGGTCCCCGCGGTTGATGTCCATGCAGTTGGCGATCGGTCCCAATCCATGCGTGGGATAGAGGTTGCCGTTCCGCGTCTTCGAGTGTTCCCGCCGCCACAGCCCCTCGCCGGTGTCGGCGAATTTTATCGCGCGCAGGTCGTGCAGGTATCCGCCTTCGCCGTGCAGGATCTCGCCGAACAGCCCGAGTCGCACCATGTGGAAAACGAGCATCTCCCAGCGGCCGTAGTTCACGTTCTCCATCATCACGCAGTGCCGCCGCGTCGCCTCGGCCGTCTCCACGAGACGCCAGCAGTCCTCCGCCGTGTAGGCCGCCGGAACTTCCGTCGCTGCGTGTTTCCCGTGCTCCATGGCGGCCACGCAGACGGGCACGTGCCAGCGCCACGGCGTGGCCGTGTAGACCAGGTCGAGGTCCTCCGCCTCGCACATGCGGACGAAGTCCGTCTCCCCGCGCGTGTAGAGGGTCGGCTCCGGCCCTCCGGCTTCAAGCACCCAGTCGCGGGCACGCTCGGCGTGCGCGGGCCGGATGTCGCAGAGCGCCGTGAGTTCCACGCCCTCCATGTCGAGGAGATTGCGGACGTGGACCGAACCCATCCCACCGATCCCCACGAAACCGATCCGGACCGTCTCCAGCGGCGGGGCCGAGAAGAGCGCCTCGGGCGCCGGCTCGCCGCCCCGTGGCCCGCGCGCCGATCCGCCGTCGTCCTCGGGCCCGCGGCAGCCGCCCAGGACTGCCGCCCCCGCCCCCAGCGCGCCCAGCTTCAGCACCGTCCTCCGGTCGACGCCGGCGGGTGTCATCTCGCCGGTTTCGTTCGATTCGCCCTTCGTCGGTTCCATCCGGGTTTGCCTCCGGGTGCGAGAGGTGACATATGGATCCAACTTCGGAGCGGCGGGGAGCGGATGGCAAACATGAGGCCCGACAGGATGAATCGAGCATCAAGCGCGGCGGCGGCTTGCGTTGCGGCCGTCCTGTGCGTGTCTTGCGAGTCGGCGCCGACGGGTCGAGACCGGCTCCTCGATGCCGCCGCGGCCATCCAGCGACTGTCGAGCCTCGCATACGAGTACGCTTACGAGGGGACCGGCAGCGCCGCGGGATCCTACACCGGGAGGGTTCGGCTGCTCAACGCCGCGGACGAACCCGGGATCTATTGGGCCGAGCTTCGGCCGTCGCCGTCATGGGCCACCGCTCCGCCGCCGGACGAACCGCCGCCGGACGACGCGCCGGCCCAGACGCCCGCGCTCATCGTGTCCGGGGGCGGCGACTACGTCGCGGCCCTCGACGAGGCGCTGGGCCGGTTCCATCACGGGACGATCTCGGGGGGCTCCGGCCATCTCGTCGCCAACGCCTCCTTCGCGGTCCTCCCGGCGTTCACGGATCCGCAGCCGTTCCGGGCGGAGTTTGCGAGCGACATGGAACTCGTGAGCCGGGAGACGATCAGCGGCGTCCTGAGCGACGTCGTGCGCGGCAGGACCACCGAGTTCGGGCCCGCGCAGGTGTGGTGGCACATCGGGGTCGAGGACCACCTTCCTCGCGCCTTCCGCTGGGAGGCGGATGACGGGAGCGGGGCTCTCGCGTTCGAGATCCGGAGCATGCTCGTCGATCCGGTGCTCTCGGGCGACCAACTCGCGATCCGCGTGGACCTTGACGGTCCCGATGGCGGCGAGGTCATCGATGAGGACGCGCGGCGGATCGAACCCGGCGTTCCGGCGCCCGACTGGACGCTCGAAACTGAATCAGGGTCGCCCTTCCGCCTCTCGGAGATGCGCGGGGACATCGTCGTGCTGAGTTTCGGGGCAAGCTGGTGCGCCCTCTGCCGGGACCTCGCGGCCGCGTACGCCGCCCTCCCGGAGCAGGCCGCGTCGGAGCGCGTCCGGTTCCTCAACCTCAACGCGTGGGAAAGCCCTGAGGTCGACCCCGGCCCGATCGTGCGCGAATGGGGGCTCGACGCGCCTCTCATCCTGCGCGCGGAGCGCATCGCCTCCGACTACAAGCTCGCCTCGGTTCCGGCGCTCTTCGTGGTGGATGCCGCGGGAGATCTCGCGCTCGTTCGGCACCCGACGCTCGCGGATCCGGAAGCTCAGGCCGACGAACTCGAGCGGACGCTCCGAACGCTCCTCAACGCGGACCCCTGACCGCCCCGCGGCGGCGGAGCCTCCAGCCGCTCTTTTACTTGTCGATCGGGAGCCCGCTGGGCACGGTCGCCGGCGCCAGGTGCGACAGGTCGCGCGCCGCGTCGTCCGTCAGCGATTCGAGGAAGGCGACGAGGTCGTCCGCTTCCGCGTCGTCGAAGGCGACCGGGATGAGAATCGTGTCCCGCGTCGCGAGGATCTCATCGAAGTTGTTGAGCAGCGTCCCCCGCAGCTCCGGGTCCACCTGCGACACATCGTAGTCCCGCAGGCGGTTGTCGATGCTATCGTAGTGAACGACGATCGCCTTCAGCGTGGCGAACTGGCCTGCGTGGCCGTACGGCCCCGTGAGTTCGACGTTCCGCATCGGCGGCGTCTTGAAGAGCCGGCGGTGCGCCGGGTCTTCGGTCACACGCTCGCGGCCGAAGTCGTCGTTCCCGCCCGGTCCGTCGCCCAGCCCGGGTCCGATTTGCGGGATGGCGGCGTTGTGATGTTCGTTGTTGCGGTCGTCGAACTGATCCGTTTCGTGGCACAGCATGCAGCGGATCGTCATGAAACTCTTCGCGCCGCGCAGCGCCGAATCGCTGAGCTGGTCGCTATCCCCCTTCAGGAACCGGTCCCACGGCGTGTCAGTGAAGGTGAGTTCGGACACGTAGAAACCCGCGATCGCGTTCGCCGCGTGCGCGAAGGACATCTCGTCGAACCCCGTGCCCGGATACGCGGCCTCGAACATTGACCGGTATTCTCCGATCTCCCCCAGCCGCGCCATGAGCGCCACCCACACGCCGGTGAAGTCGTCATCCTCCAGCGCCGCCAGTTCGTTGTCCTCGCCGAATCCCCGCATCTCCTTGCGCCGCAGGACGGGGATCATGGGCTGCGCCGAGAGCGCGCCGAACTCGAACACCGCCTGCATCTCCGGCGTCAGTTGATCCCCGGCCTCCGTCGAGATCGAGCCGTCCTCGAGTTCCTCCACGAACCCGTCCCAGAAGAACTGCGTCGAGAGATGGAGGTTGAACAGCGCCGGCGAGTTGCGGGGGATGAACTCGCCCTCGGGGTGCGTCCGGTTGGGACCCAGCCCGCGTCCCCCGACGCCGATCGAGAGCGACCGGCCGTCCCCCATCGCGAAGCTGGGGAGGTGGCATGTCATGCAGGAGATGTCCCGGTTCCCACCCAGAATCCGGTCGAAGGCCAGCGCCCGCCCCAGCTCGACGAGTTCCGGCCGCACGGCGGGCGGCGGCTCGAGCGGATCGAGGTTCCGGTGATCCGCGAGAAGGCGCACCGTGTCGATGAGCATCGCCCGCACGACCTCGGGAGGCGGCGGGGGCG
>VXMQ01000143.1 GCA_009841015.1 Candidatus Palauibacter denitrificans
CGGCGCCCATCGGCCCCGAACTGCGACACGAGCGCCGGCTCGGGCATGCGCACGAGCTGTCCGAGCCGGCGGACCCCGAGCCGCTTCAGCCGCCCGACCGTGCGCGGCGACACCGGCAGCACATCGACCGGCTGCGGCGCCAGAAACGCGGCCAGGTCGGCCGGCGCCACGCAGACGGCCGCGCCCGGCCGGGCGGGCTCCGTGGCCCGCGCCGCGACCCAGGCCGCGAACTTCCCCGGCGCGCAGCCGATCCGCGCGCTCGACGCGAGCCACGGCGACAGCGCTTCGAGCCGTGCCCGGAGCCCCGCGATCTGCCGCCCGGGCGGACCGTACAGGCGTTCGAGCCCATCGACCCCCACGAACATCCGGCCCCGCTCGGTCGACCGCTCGACGACCGGACTCCAACCGCGGAGGACTTCCAGGACCCGGTCGCGCGCCGCGTCGTGAAAATCCGGATCCGGCTCGCAGAGGACGAGCGACGGACAGAGCGCGATCGCCTGCGAGACGATCATCCCCGGTTCGACCCCGAAGGAGGCTGCGAGCGCGCACCCCATCTCGATGCGGCGGCGGTCCCCCAGTGTCGGCAGCGCGAGCGGCCGGTCCGCCAGCGTCGGCGTCCGGACCCGTTCCAGCTCCAGCTCGAACCCCGGCCACCAGAGGCAGAGCGCCATCCGGCTCCCGTGACCTGCGTCCATGCGACCCTTCCAAACCCGAAGAAAACCGAATAAAAACCGAAAATCGGACCGGCCAATCTAGGCGGTTCGAAACGGGATGCAAGAGCCCCGGGATGCGTCGCCGACAGGGTCAGCGCCGGATACTTTCGACCTATGAACCGGGAGTCCGACACGAGAGAGGCGCTCGCGCCGAGGAGCTGGGCCGCGTTCGTGGCGCGGACGATCCTCGGCCTCATTTTCTTCATGGCCGGGTTCTGGAAGGTGTTTGAACTCGGGGCCGTCCAGCACGCGCGGGGCCTGTTCGTGGAGGCCTACGCCGACACGTTCCTCCCCGCCTGGTCGCTGTGGGCCGCCGGGGTCGCGATCCCGTTCGTGGAACTCGTCTGCGGGACGCTGATGCTGGTGGGCTGGCGGCGCCGGATCGCCGCGCTGGGGCTGGGCGGCGTCCTCATCCTCGTCACCTTCGGACACCTGCTCGCCGAACCGCTCTACGTCTTCAACGCACACGTCATCCCGCGCACGCTCCTCCTCGTCATCGTCCTCATCCTGTTCGAGGACGACCACCTCAGCCTCGACGCCCGGCTCACCCGCCGCACCGCCTTACGATGACCACCTCCGGGCCCGTAAAGCGCGGACCGGGTGGATTCCAGTCGGCTCTGGATTTCGGGTTCAAGGCGGGCCGACCATTACTTCGCGGACGTCCGGGGGGACCTCGACGCGCTCGACGGAGCCTCCGGGCCACCGGACCTCGATCGCCACGGGGTCGGCCGCGAGGCCGAGGATCTGCACCGGGTCGTCGTGGGAGCCGGTCCCGGATCCGGCCCTCACTTCGCGCGCGGGGCCGAGGCCGTCGGCGTACACCACGCGCAGGACGGCTCCGATTCCGTGGCGGTTCTCCGCCGTCCCGGCGACGCGGACCCGCAGGCCGGGCGAGGTGCCGGCGCCGCGGAACAGTCGCGCCGCGCCGCCGTTGATCCCCAGCACGAAATCGAGGCGGCCGTCGCCGTCGATGTCCGCGGCCGCGGCGGCGCGCTGGTCTCCGTAGGCGGCGACCCCCGACTCCTGTCCCGGAACCGGGCGGAACCCGCCGCGCCCGTCGCCCTCGAGCCATAGCCCCCGCCCCGCGTCGTAGCGCGGCGTGTCCTCGTCGGTGGCGAAGAAGTTCTGGGACAGGAACAGGTCCTCGCGGCCGTCTCCGTTGGCGTCCGCCACCAGGACTCCGAGCGAAGGAGCCTGCTGCGCCTCGCGCGGGAGCGGCGCCGCCTCGAAGCGGTCGCCCCGGTTCAGGAACGCCATGTGCCGCAGTTCCGCCGCCTCCAGCCGACCCTCAGGCCAGACGCCGAGCGCCTCGCCGACATCCGCCTCGGCGTAGGCCGCGCGCGTCGGCATGCGCCCGCTCACCGGCGGGATGTGCCCGGCGAGCCGGCCCAGCGCACCCAGGGGCGCGGACGCGCCGAGCCGTTCGTCCCGCTGCGCCTCCACGAGGTCGAGGGTGCCGTTGCGGTCCACGTCCCCGAAATGGAGTTCGAGCGGGGCCCCGGGCGTCGGGCGGTACTCGGTGTTGTCCCCCCAGGAGACCGCCACCAGGTCCGGACGCCCGTCCCCGTCGAAGTCGCCCGTGGACACGCCGTTCCAGCGCCCGAGGCGCTCGCCGAGTCCCACGTCGTCCGTGACGTCGGAGAACCGCCCCCGGTCGTTCCGGAGCAGTCGGACGGGGCCCCACTCGATGGAGAGCGCGAGATCCGGGTCGCCGTCGACGTCGTAGTCCGTGAACACGGCGCCGGTCACCATGCCCAGGGACCCGAACACCGCCGCGTCCCGCCGATCCTCCTCGAAGCCGCCGCCGGGCCGGCCCCGGAAGAGCCGGGAGGGCCCGGCGAGCGGGTAGCCGCCCGGCACGACCCGGGCACCCACGAAGAGATCGAGCCGTCCATCCAGGTCATAGTCGGCGACGGCCAGCGGGCCCACCGACCCCGACGACCCCGGCGCGACGCCGCGGTTGAGCGGGGTCACCGCCACGCCCGCCATGGCCCCCGCCGGCCACGCCGCCGACACGACGGCCGGCACCTGCGTCACCTCGGCCGGCGGCGCCTCGTAGCTGGACAGCCCGAGCAGCACCCTGGCCGTGTCCGCCGCGGGGAGCGGGATCACCGCGGTCTGGTCGACGGGCGCCCGCGGCCCGGCCAGCGTCACGCGGACCAGCGTCCCACCGTCGTTCCGGAACAGCACCGGCGCCGCGCCGGCGCCCGAACCCAGCAGCAGGTCCGGGTCCCCGTCGGCGTCCAGGTCGTGCCACGCCACGCTCGGCCCCATCCGGGACAGCCGCAGCGGGAGAAGCGGCTGCCGCGCCACCTCGGCGAACGGCGGTTCGTCGTGGATCGGCCCGAAGCGCTCGTCCAGTTCGAACCACGGCGCCGCGACCGGAGCCGGTGGCGGAGCGACGGCTCCCGCGCCGGACGTCTCCCGCCCGGAGGCCTCCACCTCGAACAGCTCATACAGCCGGTCCGCGCCATCGACGCGCACCCGCGACCGGCCCCCGCCGCGCCACTCCACGCCGAGCGTACCCTCCGAAGCGCCGCCCATGGCGAACGAGACGAGCGCCTCCGAACCCGAGAGATAGCCCCCGCCCGCCGCGACCTCCTTCGTCTGCCGCGGCAAACCCTCGACTTCGAGCCACACCGTGGCGCCGACCCCGGCCGTGTTGGGCGCCTCCCCGCGAAGGCGGACGGCGAGCCGAGGGGCCGACGCGTCGTTGCGCAGTAGCAGGGCCGGGCGGTCGAGCCGGTTCACGACCGCGTCCAGGTCTCCGTCCCCGTCGAAATCCGCCAGCGCCGCCCCGTGCGACACGTCCGGCTCCGGCGCCACGCCCCACGCGCGCCCCACCTCCTCGAACCCGGCCCCGCCCAGGTTCCGGAAGGCCACGTTGTGCAGCGGCAGCGGACGGTACAGGAGCGTGGATTCGCGCTCGCCCGAGAGCCCCGCCTCGCGGATGGAGATCTGCGTGTCCGCGTCCATGAGGTCCCGGATGTGGCCGTTCGGGACGAGGAGATCCTCGAATCCGTCCAGATCTACGTCGAGGAAGAGCGCCGACCACGACCACCCGGACGCCTCCACCCCCGCCTGGCGCCCGATCTCCGCCCAGGTGCCGTCCCCGCGGCTGGCGAGCAGCGTGTTGCGGTTCACCTGCTGCGCCCCGGCGGCCTCGCCGGGCGGTGTGTGCTCCACGCGCGACACCGGGTCCTGTGTCTTTCTCGACCGCGAGTCACGGGCCAGCATGTCGAGCACGAAGACGTCCGCGTCCCCGTCCCGGTCGACGTCCGAGAAATCCACCGCCATGGAGGAGGCGCTCGTCGTGGGCAGCGCGTGGGGCGGTGGCGGGCGGAAGGTCCCGTCCCCCCGGTTGATCCACAGCCGGTCCGGGCTGTGCAGGTCGTTCGCGACGTAGAGGTCCGGGTCCCCGTCGGCGTCCAGATCCCCGAAGCGGGCCGCCAGCCCCCATTCCGTCGGGGCGGCCTCCAGCGGCGCGCCGTCGTGGTCGAGGAAGGCGCCGGAGGAGAACGGGACGTGCCGGAAGCCGCCGCCCTCGCCGCCGCCTTCGTTGAACTCGTTCAGGTAGAGTTCGTCGGCCTCCCCCTTCTCGAGCCGCACCACGCCGTCCGCCCGCCACGCCAGTTCGTAGTGGTCGGCGAAGCGCTCCACCACCTCGAACTCCCGCCCCACACGTCGTACGGTATTCGGGAAGGCGACCTCGTCCCCGGGAAAGAGATCGAGCACGGAGCGGCTCTTGTAGCGCGTGAGATAGAGGTCGAGATCCCCGTCTCCGTCGATGTCGGCCAGCGCGCTCGACATCCCCCCGCGCGAGTCCAGGAGTCCGGCCTCCGGCGCCTCCGCGAACCGTCCCGCTCCGTCGTTAAGGAAGAGAGACTTCGGACCCTCGATGGAGGTGAGCACGAGGTCGAGGTCGGCATCTCCGTCCACATCCGCGAAGGTGGCGCCGGTCGAGAAACGGTCCCCCGCTGCGACCCCGCCCTCCACGGCCGCCTCACGGAACCGCCAGTCCCCCAGGTTGAGGTAGAGGGCATTCGATCCCTCGAGACGAGCGAGATAGAAGTCCGGCCGGCCGTCCCCGTTCACGTCGCCCGCCGCCACTCCCGAGCCGTTGCCGCGCATCTGGTTCTCGATGAAGCTCGAATCCGGGAGCGCGTTGGCAAAATGGACGCCCGACCACAAGGGTGGAACGGCGGTGAGTCCCGCCTCGCCCCCGTCGACCGCCAGCGGCCGCCAGCGGGCGCCCGGCGCCTCCGTCCACTCCGTCGGCTGCGCGGGAGCGGAAAAGTCCGCCGGAGCGCAGGCGGCGGCCGCAACCAGAACCGCACAGGCGGCGGGCGCGGCCGGGAGCGAAGGAGAGCGACGATTGGCGCCGTGAAGGGCGACCCGGAACCCGAGGATGATCACGCCGCGGGAGAGCCGCTCAGAATCCGGAGAGGATGGCATCCGCGCGGCCGACCAGGGCCCGGTTGAGCGACAGCCAGGTCTCGACCGTGGCCGCGTCGGCCCAACCCGAGGCGGTTGCCGCCCGGAGCCCCGAACCCTCCGGCCAGGGCCGGCGCTCGACGAACTCAAGCACAACCTCGAAGGCCGAGAACACGGTGGGGTCCACCTCGGCGTCGATCGAGGCGAGCCGCTCCGAAACGGCGCGCCATTCCGCGCGTGTCGCCGCATCGACCGCCAACTGCGGCATTCGCACGGCGCCCGCCCGAGACCCCACCAGCGGACCCGCCCCCCACCCGGGGGGCGGCGGGGGCGCCCCCGGGACGAGCTGGGCCCGCCCGCCGCCACGCCGCGTCGGCAGGCAGCCGGAATA
>VXMQ01000091.1 GCA_009841015.1 Candidatus Palauibacter denitrificans
CCACCGCGTCCGAGTTGAAGGTCGAGAAGAGGCCGATGGCGTGGGCCGGATTGAACACCTCCGAGTCATCGAGGCGAATCTGGTTCTCGTCGCCCGCGCCGCCGCGCACGTTGATCGCCGTCGTCGCGTCGTTTGCCGTGCTGATGCCGGGATAGAGGGTCAGCGTGCGGACCGGGTCCGCCTCGCCGAGGACCAGCGGGAGTTCGGAGAGGGATGGGACATCGAGCCGGACGACGCTCATGTCCAGGCTCGCCGGGTCGAGGTCCGGAGGTTCGCGGTCGGCGGTCACCGTGAGTTCCGTCACGATGACGGGCCTGAGGGGGAGGGAGAAGTCCAGCGAGGTCGTCTCCCGCAGGTCCACGACCTCGGTCACGGTTTCGTAGCCGAGGCTGGTGACGCGGATCGAATACCGGCCGGGAGGCAGCTCGACCGAGTAGAACCCGAACCGGTTGGTCCCGATGATGAGCGCGGGCTCTTCGATGTCGAGCCGGGCGGCCCGGATCACCTCGTCGTTCTCCGCCACCCGCACGTAGCCCGAGAGGCGGACCGGCTCCGGTTCCTGCGCGGCTGCCCCGCCGGCTCCCGCCGCCGCCACGGCCCCCTGGGCCAGGGCCAGGATCGTCAGCGCCGCGCTGCGCCGGAAGCGAATGACGGCCTCCCTCGCCTGCTCGTCCGCGGGGCTCAGCCGGGAAGCGTGAGGATCTGGCCCGGGTAAATCCGGCTTCCGCTCAGGCTGTTCGCGGATCGGAGGCGGGTCACGGTCGTGGCGTGGCGACGGGCGATCTCCCAGAGCGAATCGCCCGCCCGCACCTGGTACCGCCCTCCGCCGGCGACGTACTGCTGCTGCGCGCGCGTGATTCGCTCGACGTACGCGGCGTATTGCTGCGGGAAGATCGCCACGTGGTAGTGCGGCGGGCGCCGCTCCAGGGTCACCTCGAGCACTCCCGACCCCTCGAGCTGGAGCAGCACGCGCTCGAGCCACCCGCGGCACTTCGGGTCGGGGCGGCGCAGGTCGAGCGCCATGCCGGTGGGGTGTACGGAGCGGGGAGAGGCGTTTTGCGGCTGCTTGTTCTTCGGGCGCGTCAGGCTGGTGACAACGAGCCGCTCGCCGCAGGCGCTCCGGTACTGCCGGGCGAGCCGCGAGATGAACAACTCGACCTCGGGCCGGGCGTAGGGGAACGAGAGATCGTGGAGTATGTAGTCGGACGAGGGGGGCACCGGCACGAGGTAGCCGGCGTCGACGAAGCGCTCGATCTGCGCGGGCGTGGCGATGTACGTGAAGTCGTGCTCGCGGGCGACGCGGTTCTGGCGGTCCAGGGAACTCGTGGACCCGCGGAGACTCTGCCCGGAGATTTCGCCCGACGCGGCCAGAAGCACGGCCGCCGCCGCCACGCCCGCCGCCAGGAAGAAATGCGAATTCCGAAGGGACCGCGCGCCCTGGCGCGGCAACATCGTCCAGGTTTTCACGATGCCTCCACCCCGCTGATCCACCCCACCCGAACTGCATCCGAACCTGAAAGATAAGCAATCGGGGCTTCCACGTTCAACTTTCCCCCCCGATCCGGAGGCGCGCCGGGACGCACTATCGGTCGCCGTGGATCCCGAAGAACCGCTCGCGCCGGGCGAGCGCGCGGCGGATGGCATCCAGGTCGGCGCGAGCGAAGCGGATGGGCGTGCCGGGCCGGGCCTGCGCGAACGCGTCGAGCGCGATCGGGTCCACGGAGCCGAGCTTCGCGTAGCCACCGATCGTGGGGCGGTCCCGCATGAAAACGAGCGGCAAACCGTCGCCCGTGACCTGCACGGTCCCGTCCACGAGCGGTGTCGAGTCGAGGACGCGCGGACCCGAACCCAGGGCGGGGCCGGCCAATCGGCCCGCGGTCCTGTCGCTCGCCGGGTCGAGGGTCCATTCCGCGTCGAACACCCGCGCCCGGTCCGCGTCCGAGAACTCGGCCCACTCGTAGCCTGCGATCAGGGGCAGTGTCAGCGAGGCTGTCTCGGGCGGGACGAGTTCGCGGGGTACGCGACGCACGGGACGGGCGCGTTCGGGTTCCGCCCAGCGGAGGGGTTCGCCGGCGCGCAGGGCCCGGCCGAGGAGACCCGGCCATCCGTCGCGCACGACGGCCGACGCGGAGCCGAACGCCGTGGGGACATCGAGTCCGCCGGGGAACGCGACGAAGGCGCGCATGCCGGTCGCGCTGTAGCCGAGCCGGAGCACCTGGCCCGGTCGTGCCCGGACGGTGCGCCAGGTCCCCGTTTCGGCGCCGTCGAGCGTGGCGGCGCAGTCGGCCCCCGTCAGCGCCACGGCCGTCTCGACGGCGAAGCGCAGGGCGAAGCCGCCCAGGGTGATCTCGAGCGCGGCCGCCGCCGGATCGTTGCCCAGCAGCCGGTTGGCCCAGAGGTAGGCGCGCTGGTCCATCGCGCCCCCGGGAGCCAGCCCGGCGCGGCGGCCGGTCCGCCGGCCCAGATCCTGGATTGTGCACAACGGCCCCGGGCGGTCCACGACGCCGTGCGGGCTCATCCGCCCGCGGCCTCGTATTCGTCCCGGTCGATCGGACGGAATGCGACCGAGCCGCCGGGTCGAAAGCGCGCGATCCGCTCGGCGGCATCGGCGAACAGCGCCGAGGGCACCCGGCCGATCAGGCGCCAGCCGCCCGGCCCCGCCGCCGGATAGATGCCGGTGCGCCGGTCCGCGATCCCGACGGCTCCCGCTTCGACGCGCGGGCGGGGGGTCGTGAGGCGCGGCATCGCGATCCGCGCGTCCACGTCGCCCATGTATGCGAACCCCGGCGCGAACCCGGTTGCGAGCACGGCGTACGTCGTGCCGCTGTGCAGCCGCGCCACGTCGGCCACGTCCACGCCCGCGTTCGCCGCCACCTCTTGGAGGTCGGGGGCCAGTGCCGGATCGTAGCACACCGGCAGCGATACGGGGTCTCCTTCGTCGATCCGGGGCGTTTCCGCGAGGCATTCTTCAGCGGCCGCGGCCAGCCTGGACTCGACGTCCTCCGCGTCCCAACTGTGCGGCGACCCCTCGACGAGCAGCCGGTTGAAGGCCGGAATCGTCGCGCGAAGATCCGGCAAGGCGGCGCGCGCGCAGCGTTCGAGACGGAGGACGCGGGCGATTCCGTCCCGGTCGGGCGCCACGGGAAGCGTGACCAGGGCACTCACCGGCCCCGGGAAGGTGATCACCGGCGATCTACTGCTTCCGCGGCATGAGCTCGCGGATGCGGCGGAGTACCGCCGTAGCGGAGGGGTTATCGCCGTGAACGCAGAGCGTCTCGGCCGCCACGGGCAGCGGACCCGCCGGCGTCTCCACGAATCCATCGAAGAGATTCGCCACGTGGGCTGCCACGGCGTCCGCGTCGGAGAGGACGGCCCCTTCGATCCCGCGCGCCTGAAGCCGCCCGTCCGGCGCGTAGGCGCGATCCGCGAAGGCCTCGAATGCCAGCGCCAACTCCGTGTGCTCCAGCATCGCCGCGTGCCGCTCGCGCTCCGGCGTCGCCTGCAGGACGAAAGCGAGCGAAGGGTCCAGGGCGGCGACGCCCTCCGCCAGGCGCGTGAGAAGCCGGTCGTCGTTCATCATGGCGAGGTACAGCGCGCCGTGGGGCTTCACGTGCCGCAGCCGGATGCCCAGCGCCGATGCCACGCCCTGCAGCGCCCCGATCTGCGCCTGCATCTCGAGCACCAGCGAGTCGACTGGCCAGTCGAGCCGCAGACGCCCGAAGTTCCGCCGGTCCGGATAGCCCGGGTGCGCCCCCGCCTCCACGCCGTGCTCGGCCGCCAGCTCCAGCGTCCGGGCCATCGTGTCGGGATCCCCGGCGTGGCCGCCGCAGGCGATGTTGGCCTGGTCGATCAGCGGCATCACCGCTTCGTCGGCCCCCTTCTCCCAGGGTCCGTAGCTCTCCCCCATGTCGCAGTTGATCCGCATGCGGGAAGATACCCGCGCGGGAAGGGGCCCCGCACCTGCCTTCCCGCCATCACGCCGCGCGGGACGCCGGCATGGCTGGCGGCGCGCCGTCCGCCAAGCGAGAATCCATGGTAGGCTGTTTTGCCGCTGCGTTTGTCAACGGGAGTCGGTGCAAGATGATGCGTTTTTTCACCCGGACGCCGGCGATGGCGGTCCTGACTGTGCTCGGCCTCGAGCTCGCGGCAGCGGATGCGGGCGCGCAGGACGAACATTTCGAGATCGCGAAACGCGTGCTGTCGAGCGTTCCCCTGTTCGACGGGCACAACGATCTCCCCTGGGCGATTCGGAACGCGGACGCGCCCCGCAATGTCCGCGCCTACGACATCTCGCGCCCCACGCCGGGACACACCGACCTCGCCCGCCTTCGGGCCGGCGGCGTCGGCGCCCAGTTCTGGTCCGTCTACGTCCCCTCCTCGGTCATGCAGGACGGCGGCGGCGCGCGCATGCAGCTGGAGCAGATCGACATCGCGCTCCAGATCATCGCCGATCACCGCGAGGACCTGGGGCTCGCGCTCACCGCCGCGGATGTGATGGACCAGTTCCACCGCGGCAGGGTCGCCTCGATGCTCGGCATGGAGGGAGGCCACGCGATCGAGAACTCGCTCGGCGCCCTGCGGGCCTTCTACGCGCTCGGCGTCCGCTACATGACGCTCACGCACAGCGCCAACCTCCCCTGGGCCGACTCCTGCTGCGCGCTCCCCGAACTCGGAGGACTCTCCGCCTTCGGCAGGGAAGTCGTGCGCGAGATGAACTGGCTGGGCATGCTGGTCGACATCTCGCACGTGTCGCCGGGAAGCATGCACGACGCACTCGATGTGACCGAGGCACCGGTCATCTTCTCGCATTCCTCCGCCAGGGCGGTGACGGACCACCCGCGCAACGTGCCGGACGACGTGCTGCGCCGGCTCCCGGAGAACGGCGGCGTGGTCATGGTCACCTTCGTCGAGTCCTTCGTGAACCAGGAGGTCGCCAACTACGTCGGCCCATCGGAAGGACGCCCGCGCGCAACGATGGCCGATGTCGTGGCTCATATCGAGCACATCCGTGAGGTGGCGGGCATCGACCACGTCGCGATCGGGGGCGACTACGACGGCATCGACCGGGGGCCGGTCGGGCTGGAGGACGTATCGACGTACCCCGCCCTGTTCGCCGAACTCTCCCGTCGCGGGTGGACCGAGTCCGAACTCCGGGCCCTCGCCGCCGACAACCTGCTTCGCGTCATGCGGGCCGCCGAGGCGACCGCGCGCCGGCTCCAGGCCGAGCGCGATCCCTCGATGGCCACGATCGAACAACTGGACGGGCTGGTGCCGTGAGACCCGCCCTCCCCAACCGAGAGGAAAGACCCATGAGAACCGCACCGCTCAGACGAACCTCGACCGGACGGGCGCTTCCGCTTGGATTGATCGCGGTCCTCTTCTCCGCGGCCTCCCTCGCCGCCCAGGACGTCGCGGGCATCGTACTCGTGGAACCGTTCAAGGTGGGGACGTTCGCGATCAGGGACATTCCGCGCGTCGGGCTCGTGCTGCGTGACGCCTTCATCGTCGACATCGAACTGGC
>VXMQ01000034.1 GCA_009841015.1 Candidatus Palauibacter denitrificans
GGTCGGGGCCCGGGGCCCGCGCGGACCTTGGGAGGGTGTCGACTTCGACGTCGGCTGCGGCAGCGGCCCGTGGGAGGGCGGCGCGTGCCTCGAGTTTCGCGATCGCGTCGGAGATCGCCTGGCCCAGGGCGTCGCGCGTGCCAGAGCTTCTCTGCACCTCGCGCAGTCGCGGGAGCGCCTCGACGGCGTGGATTTCGGCGAGCGCGTTCGCCGCGTGCGCGCCGGAGGAGCCTTCGAGCGCGTGGCCGAGGGCCGCGATGATCTCCGGCCGGTATCCGCCGTCGTACGCCTTGAGGGGCCCGAAATCGCCGCCGAGCGCGGCGCCCACGGTGACGACCAGCTCGCCTTCGCCCAGTTGCCGCAACGCCTCGGCGACCCCGTCGCGGAACCGCAGGCCGGCGGCCTTCCGCGCGTCGCCCAGCAGCGGGATGAGCGGCCCGACCGCGTCGGGGTGCCGAATCGCCGCGAGCGCCTCGACCGCCGGCAGCCGGAGCGCCGGGTCCTCGTCCCAGAGCACATCCGCCAGGGCCGGAATCGCCGCGGGGTCGCCGAGCCGTCCGAGTTGCGCGGCCGCGTCGCGTCGCGGGGCGTTCCCTTCCCAGAGGACGTACTTGTTGATGATTCGGCCCCCGGGCGCGCTCAGACGGCGGACGTGGAACGGGACATCGTCCGCGTCCACCCTTCCCCCGTGACAGACCTGCCACAGGACCTCCGTGAACAGGTCGAACAGGTTCCGAAGCCGCGTGGGATCCTTGATCGCTCCGTGCGCCTGGAAGTGGAGTTCGTCCATCCCGTCCGGGTACCGGCCGAACCACCCGTCCCGCCCCTTCACGGTAAGCCGAATCCTGGGCTGGGTCTGCATGAGCCGACGGACCCTCGCGTTGCCGAAGAGTTGCCGCAGGCGCCGCGGCGCATTGCCCTTGATCACGAAATCCCGGTCGAACCGGGGATGGCCGACCTCGACGTCCTGCAGGCCGAGCGCCTTGCCGAAATCGCTGAAGACGCCCGCCCGGTAGATGTCGAACCTGAAGCCCTCGGGGTTGAAATAGGGCGCGCGGAGTCTCGTGAACGTCTGGTTCGTCTTGCCGTCGCCCGACGTGAAGGTGTCGAGCGTGAGGATCCAGTCGCCGCTACTGGCCTGGACGGCGGAGTGGCCGAAGAGGCCTCCGTCGTGGAACTGCCCGTCCAGCTCGCGGGAGAGCTGACGCCAGATCTCCTTCCGGCTCGGTCCGAACAGCGATTGGAGGAAGCTCATCGCAGTCTCACCACGGGGTGCTTGACTTTCAGGTCCGTCTTCCGGTGCAGGTCATGTACGGTTACACACAGCCAGCGGTTTTCGTCCACGGAGTACGTCACGCGCAGGCGGGGGGCCGTGCCCTTGCCGGGCGGATCGAGCGGCAGGGCGGGGTCCGTCTCGTTGAGGCACAGGCAGAACGCCCGTTCGCCCGCCGTCCGGGGCACGAAATAGCTGGAGCCGTTGCTGCGCTCGGTCCAGTCGATCGGGCGTCCGGCCACGCGTCCGACCTCGCAGATGAAGAGGTTGATGTGCCGCTGGCCATCGCGGCCGGGGGCGTAGTAGCGCGTCGCGAAGTTGTCGACTGTGGGGAAACATGTTCCGCCGGGGATGAGCAGCTCGTACTCGGCGTCGGCGTCGGCGTCGGGCAGGACGCGTAGCGCGTAGTCGTGGTAGATGAAGTCCTCGACGTGCGCGCCCCCCGCGAAGATGCACGCGCCGCGCGCGACGGCCGCGAAGGGGAGCCACTCCCGCACCTTCTCCCGGCCGAGCACGTCGCCCACGACGTTGCGCACCTCCGGCAGGAGCGTCGACCCGCCCTCGAGGATCACGTCGTCGATGCCGTCGGCGAGGATCCCGTGCCGGGTGCGCAGCTCCGTGAGCAGCGCGTCGAGCAGTTCCCGGATCCGCACGTACAGGCCGTTCGCGGCGAGGATGTCATTCAGGACGGGATAGTCGAGCTTCCCGTACGACTCGTTGCGGAAGGTGAAGTCGCCCTCGTTCCCCGCGCTCGCGAGGAGCTTCACGCGCTCGGCCTCCCAGCGGAGCGCGACCTCCCATTCGGGCCAGTCGTGCAGGGCCGAGGGGACGAACCGCTCCAGGATCCAGCCGTCCACGTCGTCCCCGCCGAGTTCCACCGCCTGCTTCGCCAAGACCTCCGCGCGGCCGGTCTCCACGGTCTGCGCGCCGTGGGTCCGCACGACGGCGGCCTCCATCGATCCGCCGCCGAAATCGAAGGCGACGAGGGTCGTAGGGCGTCCGACATCCACGCCGTAGCCGAGCGCCGCCGCGACCGGCTCGTCGAGCGTCCGGAACACGATCCCGGCCGGCTTCCGCCGAAGTTGCGCCCACACGCGCGCCCACCAGCCGCGGCGCTTCAGGCGCCGGATGATCGCCTGCAGCTCGGCGCGGTACGTCTCGTAGAAGCCGCTCGGCGTGGCGATCGTGAGGTCGGTGACGTCTTCCCCGAACCGCGTTTCGAGGGCGCCGATGACTTCCCGCAGGAAGAGCGCCGCGATGTCCTGGGCGGTGAAGGCCCGCCCGCCGGCCCGCGCCAGCGCCCGGCCGCTCTCCGTGCCGAGGTAGCGCTTGAAGCCGCGGGCGAAGCCCGTGGCCTGTCCGTCCCAGTTGTAGGTGACGGCCGCCTGCCCGATGAGGACTTCCTCGCCGTCCCCGTCCATGACGCACGCGCACGACGGCATGACCGGCGTCTGCGTGACGGGCTCCAGCTTCGCGAGGTCCGGCAGGTTGACGATGTGCGGTCGGCCCGACCGGTCTTCGCAGATGGTGGTGTTGGACGTACCGAGATCGATGGCCCAGTGGGTCGACATGGGCCGAATCTTATTCTAGTTCACCCGGAACGTCACCCACTGCGAGACCCACACTGCGGTGACCCTGTCGCGGTTCTTCGCCGGACTGAACCGCATCGCCGGGACGACCCTGCCCGCCGCCTCGTCGAGCAGCGGGTTGCCGGAAGAAGTCCTGATCTCGGACCTCTCGACCCGGCCCTCCTCCGACAGGTAGATCCATAGTTCGACGCGCCCCTCGATCCCGGCGTCCTTCAGCGCTGGCGGGTATTCGCGTTCCAGCACCTGCAGTACCTCCCCCAGGTTCAGCAGCACCGGAGGCGTGTCGTAGGGGACCAGTATCAGACGCTCGGACGGGTCCGGGGCCCGGGGACGCGGCGGCAGACCCCTCGGGACCCGATCCGGGGTGGTCGGCGCGATCGTGATGTCCGGGGAAATCTCGACGGAGGCGACCCTCGGAGTCGCGGGGCGGGGGATCACCTCCGGCGGGGGCGGAATCCGGACCTCCGGCGGGAGGCGGATCGATTCGATCTCGTTCGCCACGGACCCCATATCCGCCGCCTCGAACGGTTGCACGAGCACGAAGAGGCCCAGGTGAAGAAAGACGGCGACCAGCAAGCCGACCCGTGTGAAGTTCGTGCTGGCGCCCTTGAATTTGTCGTTCGCCGTGAGCCGAATGCCGGTGTCGTCCATCAGAATCACCTCCCGGTTACCGGCGGCTCGATACCGAGGCCGCCGCCGCTCCCCCCTCCCGGTTGTACCCCGCCCCCCCATCTCATTGACCGACGTTCCCGCGGGAACGTCACGGCTCAGCGGGAACGTTTCGGGAGCCAGCGGCCGACGCGTTTCCTGTACGCCACGTAATCGTCGCCGAACTCGCGCGCGAGATGCGGCTCCTCGTAGAAGCGCACGAAGAGGGAAAAGATGATGAACCAGGTGGCCCCGTACGCCGCGACGATCCCGGCTCCGAAGAGGGCGGCCCACCCCGCGATGATGCTCAGGACGCCCACGTACATGGGGTTGCGCGAGTAGCGGTAGAGTCCCTGGGTCACGAGTCGTTTCGGCTGGTCTATCGGAGCCGGAGTCCCCTTGCCGAACACTACGAAGTCCCACGCGCAGCGCAGGAAGATCGCGACCCCGAGCCCGAGGAAGAGCAGGGCCAGGCCGAGTGTCACGCCGCCGGTCGGCGGGCGCCCGCGGACGATGAGGAGCGGGACGACGACGGAGACGGTCCCGGGAACCACGAGGGCGAACAGCGCCGTCCTCACGAACAACCTCACCGGGAGCGGTGGAAGAATACGGTCTCGGCCAGTCGCCTGAACACGTTCCAGCTCAGGAGTCCGGCCTGCAGCGCGCGCGCCACCGGAAGGTGGTCGAACCCCCAGCGCGCGACGCGTTTCAGGCTGTGGTTCGGGTACGCGCGGCGCACGACGTCGCCGGGGTGGGGGGCGCCCGGGTGGGAGCCGCCGGTGCCGCCCCCGTCCAGGTGATCGGCGATCGCATCCCCGGCGAGCTTGCCGAACCGGTAGGCCTGATGGATGCCGCCGGCGGTGAGCGGCGACACCATGCCTGCCGCGTCTCCGACGAGCAGGACCCGGTCCGCGTAGGAGTTCCGCAGCAGGCCGCCGATCGGGATGACGCCGCCGCGCTTCTCCAGCACGCGTCTCCCGGCAAGCCCGAACAGGCCGTCGAGCTTCTCGCTGAACCGGGGCATGTCCGCCCGGCGGTCGCGGTGGAGCGCCAGCCCGACCTGCGTGACCCCAACGCCGGGCACGACCCACCCGATGTAGCCCGGCGCGCACTCGGGATCGATGAAACAGTGCAGGCAGTCGCCGCCGCCATCGCTGGCCTCGTACTCCCACTCCACGCCCTTGAGGAGCCGGCGGTTGCGGTCCAGCCCGAAGCTCTCGGCCACCCGGGAGCGTGCCCCGTCGGCCCCGACCAGGAACCGGCACGTCACGCCGGCCGCCGCGCCGGAGCCCGCGAGCGTCAGCGGCATCGTGGACACCACGCCCTCAAAGGGGGCGCCGAACCGGAGCTCGGCCCCCGAGCGGCGCGTCTCGTCGACGAGGTGGCGAAGGAGCCCCGCGGTGTCGGTGGCCATGAAGAAGTAGGAGTCCCGCTCCAGTTCGACGAAGCGGTGGCCCGGATCGTAGACCCGGACGCGCTGGATGCGGCGGACGAGCGATGCCGGGGCGGCCCACTCCTCCCACGCTTCCTTCACGAGGATCCCGGTCGTGTGGATGCGCTCGCCCGGTTCCGATTGCCGCTCCAGGACGAGCACGGAGAGCCCGCGCTCCACCGCCCGCCGCGCGCAGGCCAGCCCCGCGAACCCGGCCCCCACCACGACAAGATCGTAGTCCGCCGACTCGCGCGACGCCCCGACCGCCGTCAACGTCCCGCTCGTCCGCTCACCAGACGTTCCCGCGGGAACGCCGTGACGGGCTCAGCAGCCGCAGGCGATCTCGGTCCCGGCGTGGGCTTCGGCGCCCTCGGTCGCGTAGCCGTCGCGCTTCCACCAGTCGAGGCCGCCCATCAGTTCGCGCACCTCGAACCCCAGGCTGAGGAGCTTGAGGGCGGTCTTGGTGGAGGCGTTGCAGCCGATCCCGTCGCAGTAGCGCCTCTACGGAGAGAAGAATCACGGCAGGAAATCGTCTAACTACTT
>VXMQ01000131.1 GCA_009841015.1 Candidatus Palauibacter denitrificans
CGCCCGGGTTCAACGTTTGGGCGGGAATGCTGCCTACCGGCTGCGGCGCCTGATTGTCAGGCGATCGACCGCCTGGAGGTCGCGCTTGCGTCACGGTCACGCTGGCACTCTGGGTCGCGGTCAGTTCACCCGGGTCCCGTGCGGTGATCGTGACTGTCGCGACGCCGGGTGCGACGCCGGTGATCGTGACGGTCGATCCCGAGACGGAGACGGTGGCCACGCCGGTGTTGGACGATGTCGCCGTGTAGGTGAGGGCGTCGCCGTCCGGGTCGGTGAAGTACGACGACAGGTCGACCGAGACCGACTCGCCGGTCTCGACGGTCTGGCCCGGCATCGTTCCCGCTGGCTGCGGCGCCCGGCTGGGCGTGTTCGGCGCGCGGTTGGGCACCATGATCAACGCCGTGCCGGACACCGAGCCCGCCGTCGCCGTGATTGTGGTCGCGCCCACGCCCGCCGCCGTGGCTAGCCCCGCTGAATCCACCGCCGCCACCAGCGTGTCGCCGCTCGTCCAGGACACATCCGGCCCCGGCATCTCGCGCCCGATTTGATCGCGCACCGCCACGGCCAGCTCCACCGTTTGGCCAACGGCGGTGAACCGGACGGTGTCGGGCGTCACCGCGACGGTCGTGGGGACCGTAGCCACCACCATGAATCTTGCCCGACCAGTCACACCGAACGCCGCGGCCATCACCGCGACCTCGCCCTCGGCCACGCCGGTCACCAGCCCCGAGTCGTCCACTCGCGCCAACAGCGTGTCGCTCGTCGCCCACGCAAACGCCGCCGTCGCCATGGCATGGCCGTTCGCGTCGGCCGCCGTCGCGACCATCCTCAGCGTATCGCGCTCCACGACCGAAGCCGAATCGGGCGACACCATCACCGCGCTCACCACCTGCGCCACCGTCACCGCCACGTCCCCCGACACCCCGCCCGCCGCCGCCGTGATCGTCGCCGCGCCGTTGCCCGCCGCCGTCACCAGACCGGACGCGTCGACAGCCGCAACCCGCGCGTCGCTCGACGACCAAGCGAACTCGGCGTCCGCCAACAGGTTGCCGTTCGCGTCGGTGGCTTCCGCCAGCAGACGTACCGTGTCCCCGAGCGCCGCCAGCGCATCCGCCACGGGCGCCACCGCGACCGCGCTCACCACCTGCGCCACCGTCACCGCCACGTCCCCCGACACCCCGCCCGCCGCCGCCGTGATCGTCGCCGCGCCGTTGCCCGCCGCCGTCACCAGACCGGACGCGTCGACAGCCGCCACGGTTGCGTCGCTGCTCGCCCAGGCGACCGAGACTCCCGTCATCACCTGGCCGTACTGGTCGTGCACCTCCGCTGCAAACTGCGCGGTGGCGCCCAGGGCCGCCAACTCCGCGCTCGTGGGCGTGACGGCCACCATCGTGGGACGTGGGACGGGGCGGGTCGGGCGGGGTTCCGTGCCGCCATCACCACACGCCAGGGCAAACACAACAATGGTCACGAGGGAGGCAACCGGCACCACCACGCCGTTCTGGCGAATCATGGGAGATTCAGATTCCCCAGCGGCCAAACTGAATGTCATCAACCAAAATCACGGTCCAGGATCGTGAACGATTATTTCGTAATATCGTGTCCGTGGCACGTAACAGTAAAGTGATCGCCAACCCTCTACAAGTAGATTCGCGGTCAGTTGTCGTTCCAGCGGCGTATGGCGAGACAGGCGTTGTGTCCGCCGAAGGCGAAGGAGTTCGACAGGGCGACCGGGACGGGGCGCTCAATGGGCCCGCCGTGGGCGTAGTCGAGATCGCACTCGGGATCCGCCTCCTCGAAGTTGATCGTGGGCGGGATCACCCCGTGTCTGCAGACCATCATGGAGATCACGGCCTCGATCGCCCCGGCGGCTCCCAGCGGGTGGCCCGTCATCGACTTCGTCGCGCCCACCACGATGGATCGCGCCTCATCGCCCAGCACTTCCTTGATCGCCTTCGTCTCGGCGGCGTCCCCGACCGGCGTCGCGGTCCCGTTCGCGTTGATGTAGCCGATATCCCCGGGCGCCAGGCCGGCGTCTTCGATCGCCTGCTGAATGGCCAGCCGGGCGCCGACGCCATCCGGAGCGGGAGCCGTCATGTGATACGCATCCGCGCTCTGCCCGAAGCCGACGATCTCCCCCAGGATTCGCGCGCCGCGCGCACTCGCGTGCTCCAGTTCCTCGAGAATCAGCATCCCCGAGCCCTCCCCCAGCACGAAACCGTCTCGCCGGGCGTCGAAGGGGCGGCAGGCTTTCTCCGGGTCGTCGTTGCGCGTGGACATCGACCCCATCGACGCGAAGCCGGCGACCGCGAGCGGAGTGATGGCGGACTCCGTGCCCCCCGCGATCATCACGTCCGTCTCGCCCCTCCGGATCGAACGGAAGGCGAGTCCGAGCGAGTGGCCGCTCGAGGCGCATGCCGACACGGTCGCGTAGTTCGGCCCGCGCGCCCCGTACACGATGGACAGGAGTCCCACCGTCATGTCCGGGATGAACATCGGTATGAGCAGGGGGGAGACGAATCGCGGTCCCTTCGACAGGAGCTTCCTGTGTTGCGACTCCAGCAGTGGGAGCCCGCCGACCGCGACGCCGACGACGACGCCTGTCCGCTCCGGAGGCAGGTGGGCGAGCCCATCGCCGAACCCCGCCTGTTCCATGGCCTGGGAGCCCGCGGCAATGGCGAGTTGCAGGAACCGGTCGGCGCGGCGCGCTCCCTTGCGGTCCAGGTACTGCAGCGGGTCGAAGCCCTTCACCTCGCAGGCGAAGCGGACGGCCTGATCGGAGGCGTCGAAGAGCGTGATCGGACCCGCTCCGCTCACGCCGCGGAGCAGCGCGTCCCAGGTGGAGTCCACATCGAGACCGATGGGCGTGACCATCCCGACGCCCGTGATGACGACACGCCTCGCTGCACCGATGTGGATCAAGCCGATGCTCCTCCCGCCACTCTCGTCTGGTCTCGGGACGGAAGGATCCCGTCATGGCATCGTGGGATCGACCTCGTTCCGCCCCTCACCCGTGTTGGGGGGAGATAATACAGTGACCCTGAAGGCCTGACATGGGGAGGCTTCCGTCGTGGCGCTCAGGTCCCGCCCCAGGGATCCACGATCTCGATGCCCATGCCCTCGAAATCACGAACGTTGCGCGTCGCCACCGCCATGCGGCGGGATGCCGCAATCGCCGCAATCTGACAGTCCGCCGGCGAAACGGGACGCCCGGAGGAGCGGCGCCTGGCCGCAATGTGGCCGTACGCGCGAGCGGCATCGCTGTCGAAGGGAAGCACCCGGTCCTCGAAGGCATCCCGGAGCATGTTCTCGACCTCGAACAACAGCGTGTCGCGGCGGTGGCCCACCGGGAGGATCGCCACGCCGTAGCGCAACTCCGCCTCGCTCACCGCCGAAAGGAACAAGTCCTCCACGAGATGGCCCGAGGCCCAGGCCGCAACGGCGGGCTCGGGCGACTTCCGGATCAGTTCGGAGACGACGTTCGTGTCGAGCAGCGTGGTCATCGCCCGCGGGCTCACTCGAAGGAAGGCGGCTCGCGCCCTGACTCCCGCGGCGGCAACTCCAGGTCCACGCCGTTCGATGGCCCGAAGTGGGAACGGATGATGCTCGTGAGATCTCTGGATTTCGGTGCAGGTCCGACGGCCTTGCGCAGGATCTGCCTCACCTCTTCTTCCATGGAACGGCCTTTACCCGCCGCGCGCACGCGCAGGCGGGCCCGTATGTCGTCGTCAAGGTTACGGATGGTGATGTTCGCCATGCTCCATGCCTCCTGATGGAGACAAGAGTAACGATCTGCTAGCGTTGATAGCAATCCGGAGGGGGTGGGATTGGCTCGCTTCGGTCGCTCGGTTCGAACCCACGTGGACTTACGCCCTACTTCTCTAACGGAGGAGGTGTCCGCCTCCCCGGCACTCCGGCACGATCCGCGTCAGTCTCGGAACGTGTTCTAAATCCCTTCCCCAAAAGGCTTTACAACGCAACTTACGTCCCTTGACGTCCCGATATGTTCGGGGTATTCTCGAACTTAGTGTGGGACGTGACGTGGGACGCCATACCCGATACCAACCGGAGCCATGACCCTAAAAACACCCAAGTCAACCGCCCGCCTCTCCGGCCTGTTCGTCCGCAACGTCGGGCACAGCGGTAGGACCGGCGCCGACAAGTACGGGGACCAGCACGGCCTGATCCTACGGGTGCTCCCTTCGGGGAGCAAGCAATGGATCTGGCGCGGCACCGTTGGCGGAAAGCGGGTGGATCTGGGCTTGGGCGGATACCCCTATGTGACGCTCGCCGATGCCCGCCAGAAGGCCTTCGAGTACCGCAAGACCGCCCGTTCCGGCGGAGATCCGAGGTTGGCGCGGCGCGCCTAGCCAACATTCGAGGAAGCGGTCGAGACGGTGGTCTCCATCCACCGCGCGTCTTGGCGGCCTGGTGGGAAGAGCGAGGGTCAGTGGCGGGCGAGCCTTCGCGACTACGCGATGCCGAGATTGGGCGCGAAGGGGGTGGACGAGATCACGACGGCGGACGTGATGGAGGTCCTGCTTCCGATCTGGTCGAGCAAGCCGGAGACAGCGCGGAGGGTGCGGCAGCGGATCGGCACGATCATGAAGTGGGCCGTTGCCCAAGGTTATCGCGAGAGCAATCCGGCAGGCGACGCCATCGGTTCGGCACTCCCGCGGCACGGGAAGAACCGGGAACACTTCCGGGCGCTTCCCCATGCCGAAGTTGGAGCGGCGCTGGAAGCGATCCGCGCTTCGCGGGCGTGGCCGGCGACCAAGCTCGCCTTCGAGTTTCTGGTCCTGACGGCGGCCCGGTCGGGCGAGGTCCGCCACGCCATGTGGCAGGAAATGGACCTCGGAGCGGCAACTTGGACCGTGCCCGGCGAACGCATGAAGTCCGGGCGCACGCACCGGGTGCCGCTGACTTCGAGGGCGATCGACGTCCTCCGTGAGGCTCGCCGTCAGTCGGGAGGGGATGGACTGGTCTTCCCATCGCCGACCAACCGGGCCCTCTCGGCCAGCACACTCTCCAAGCTGCTGAGGGAAAACGGCGTTCCGGCCGTGCCCCATGGTTTTCGCACGTCGTTCAGAGTCTGGTGCGGCGACACCGGCGTCGCCAGGGAGGTGGCGGAAGCGGCGTTGGCCCATGTGGTGCGTGACAAGGTCGAAGCAGCCTACGCCAGAGGCACGCTCTTCGTGCGGCGGCGGGAGGCGATGGAAGATTGGGCTGACTACATCGCCGGGCGGCTGGCCCATAGCCGCACGCCGAGCGTCTAGTCGTCCCGTCCCCGCGCATAGCATCGGACCTGTGATCATGTACTTATCATAAGCTGGAGGATCACCAACTCCGCTCCCACGCCAAAAAAAGAAGATGCCGAAACGTGGCGCGGGGCTGGGTCTCGCGTTCGCGTTGTAGGGGACTGCTTCTCTCATGTCAATCGGCACGTAAAATGTCCCGGTTATCGGCATGGAAAATGTCCCGGTT
>VXMQ01000037.1 GCA_009841015.1 Candidatus Palauibacter denitrificans
GATCTGGCGGCTCGATCGTTCGCTCAGGGAACTGGCCGGGGCGATCCGAGGCCGGCAGGATCTGGTCGAGGGCTGGCGCGAGGATCTCGACCGGTATCACAGGGACGAGCGGGCCGAGTTGGGCAAGGCACACGCGGAGAGAGCCCGGGAGATCGAGCGTGGCTGGGGCAAGTTCTATCGAAACAGGCTGGTGGAGGCGGAGCGCCGCGCATGGTCGGTACGGAAGACCATGAGGGAGAGGGAGCGCGAACAGACACGGGAGCGGGAGCGCGAACGGACCATCACCCGCATTGTCGTACCGCGCCCGCCCCGGCCGCGAGGCCCCGAGCGTGGCGGGGGAGGTTTTGAGCGATGATTCTAGATTTCGGTCTTGGACCGGTTGAACCAAGCCCGCCAGCGGAAGCTATCTTGTCGGAAGGTGCCGTGTTTCTGAAGCGATCTCACCCCCGAGAAGGGATGACACAGCCAAGATGAGGTCCGTAGCGTACATCGAAACATCGGTCGTCAGCTATCTGACGGCTCGCCCGTCGCGCGATGTCGTGATGATGGCCCGGCAGCAGGTAACTCGCGAATGGTGGCGGACCGCCCCGGAAAGATTCCAACTCGTCGCTTCGGAACTCGTGATTCGCGAAGCAAGGCAAGGAGATCCGAATGCCGCTCGGGACCGGCTGATGAGGCTCGAAAGGGTGGCGCTCCTCGATGCGACCGAAGAGGCCGAGCAACTGGCGCGCGAACTCATCGCCGCCGGCGCGGTCCCTCCCCACGCTGCGGTGGACGCCGCCCACATCGCCATCGCCGTTACGAACCGTGTCCATTATCTTGTGACTTGGAACTTCCGCCACATTGCCAATGCCGCCATGCGGTCCCGGATTGAGTGGACTTGTCGGAGCGAGGGTTACGAGCCTCCCGTCATCTGCACTCCCAACGAACTGATGGAGGTCAGCCATGGAGACCAATAGGGACGCCCGTATGATCGCCGCGGTGCGCGCCCTAGGGGACGACCGGGTGATAGCTGGGGTCCGGGCAGCGCGAGACACATACGCGGCGATGCACGGACACGACATCGCAGCCATTTTCGAGGACGTTCGCGCCTTCCAGGAGACTTCGGGCCGCGAGTACGTCCGCAACGTCGAGCGGCTGGCCCAAGCAGCAGCACCGATCGCAGCGCAGGTTTCGGAAGCCGCGCGGCAAATGGCGCGTTCGCTCGGCCCTGCCATGGATGCGCTGAATGCATGGTCCGCTGCCGCAGCGCCCTTTAGGGAGGAATTCGAACGAACCGCCAAGGCGGCGGCCGCAGCTATGGAGCGGATTCGGCCTGCTCTGAAGCAGTTCTACGAGAGGAAGCAAACCCACGACGCTCTGAACAAAGTCGGCTGGCTTCCCCATTATTCCGTACCCCACCGGCTTGTAGCAGGATGCGAAGGCGACCGTGCTCTGCTGGATAGCCGCGTCGCCGAACACTACCGCACCCGCTGGACTAAGATTCGTGACAACATGGAGTTGGATCTCGCGACATATCACATCGACGATGAAGCAAGGGCGACGTTCCGGGAGGCTCTCATGGCCCACGAGTCTGGACTGTACCGGTGCATCTGCCGGCTGTTATTTCCAGAAATCGAGCGGATCATCGGTGCCGGACACCGTTCAGGACCGATGATTGAGACACTGCTTGCATCGGGAGAGCCGACCAAGCTTGACGCCAGAGAGATGTTCGATTGGGTCATGCTCGAACGCATTCGAGAGCACGCCTACGAGCAGGTATGGACCGAGGGCCAGCGGGAGAGATTCGAGCGGGATCCGGTCCCGAACCGTCATGCCGCCATCCATGGCCAAGTGGCATATTCGACGCACAAGCACAGCATGAACATGCTGATCATGACTGACTACGTGTTCCGGATCTTGCCTCCGCTCGATGATTCCCACACGTAGTTGGCGGCGGTTCTGTCGGGCGGCCGGACGGGCTCACCGTCTTCGCCGCTTCAGCTTCTTGATCCCGACGCCCAGCGGCGCGCGCATCGTCTCGTAGAGCATGAAGAGGTGCTCAGCGCGTTCGCGTTCAGAGGCGAAGCCCCGAGCGCGGTAGAGCCGATCCACGGCGCGGTCGAGCGCCCGGTGGGCGCGTCGGAGACCGGGCGGCATGAGATCGGGGTCGTAGAGGTCCGCCAACGTCGCGTCAGGAAAGGTCGCGCGTGAGTCGAGGACCGCCTGCGCCAATGACTCAAGCTTATCGTTGTTGGCCGAACGGGTGGGCGTCGGAAAGGTGTTGTAGACGACACCGACCGAGTACATGTAGTCGCTCTTCATCCGGCCCGTCACCGCCCGCATCCATGCCATGTGCATGGCAGAGGTCAGGAGTGCGAACTCGCCGAGAGTCGCGTCGGGGAGGATTCGTAGCTTCTCGCTGGGGATGGCCGGGGGTTCCAGCCATCCGATGGGCACGTACTCGCGTCGTTCCGAACTAACCTGAGGGATGATCAGGAACGGGGCTTCCGGTACTACGGTTACCCCGTAGGATCGGGGAAAGTCTGCGAGCCGTCGTGTCGCAACCCGCTTGCTTTTCTCCCGGAACGTCCGAACGGCGCGAAGCCTTTCGCGAACCGCGGGCAGTTCACGCAGTTCCTGAGGCGGGATGTCCGCCGTATGGAGGATCCAGCGGTCTTGTCGACGGATGAATTCGCGCGATCCTGGAAAGGGCCTGAAATACGGTTCGGCTTCTGGTTCCCGAACCAGAAACGAGGACTTCGCTTCACTTGAGAAAGTGAGATTGCCATTCTCAAGAGGCTGGGTTCCGGTGATCAACTTCTTCATGCCATTGATGGGGCTGCTCTCCTCCCGCACGGTCAGGTGTGGATCGCCAACCCCTCCAGCGTCGAACAGATAGGGTGAGAGCACCGCGTGCCGGGTTTCCTCGGGATCCCCGTTGATGTCGGGATAGCTGAACAGGCGCTTCCTCCCAGGCACCGCATCGCGGCCATCGAGTCCGAGGATAACCACATGCACATGGGCCTTTCCGCGCGCGTCAGATCCCCATGCGAAGGTCCGGTGAGCGAAGGCAATCTCTAGTTTGCAGCGGTCGAAGAGGATCGGCCACAACTGAGCCACCTGCTCCCCTTGGGTGATCGAATTCGTGGCCACGAACCCGATCCGGATGCGCGTGTCTTTGGCGTACTCTCCCGCCTTGATGAACCACGCGGTCACATAGTCGAGCGTGCCGCCCGTCCCGCCGAGGGCCGCGATCCTCCGCACCTGAGAGCGCTGGGCCGTGCTCTGGAACTTCGCGCCCCCGAACGGCGGATTGCCGAAGACGAACGAGCACTGCTCGACCGGCAGCAAGTCAGTCCAGTCCATCTCCAGCGCGTCCCCGTGGACGATGTGCGGAGAAGTCTCAAGCGGAATCCGCGTGTACGTCTGCCCGAACTCCAAGCTCAGACGGTTGTTCATGATGTGGTCCATCATCCACATCGCGGTCTCCGCGATGCGAACGGGAAACTCCCCGATCTCGATTCCGTGGAATTGGTCCACGTTGACGAGGGACAGTTCTGCCGCCAGCACGTCCAACTGCCGGTCGTCCTTCCGGTGAAGCTCCTTCAGCACCTCGATCTCAAGCTCCCGCAACTCGCGGTAGGCGATGATGAGGAAGTTCCCGCACCCGCACGCCGGGTCAAAGAAGGTCATCCGCCCGAGCTTCGCCTGAAACCGGCCGAGGTCGGCCCGGCGGCGGCTGTCCTTCCGGGCCTTCAGTCGCTCGAACTCGGCCCGAAGATCGTCCAGAAACAGCGGCCCGATCACCTTCAGGATGTTCTTCTCGGTCGTGTAGTGCGCGCCCTGCTTGCGGCGCTCCACCGGGTCCATGACCGACTGGAACAGCGCGCCGAAGATCGCGGGCGAGATGTTCGACCAGTCGAACCGGCACGCGTCCAGCAACGCGGTCCGCATCTCCCCGTTGAACGCTGGGATGCGTAGCGGCTCCTCGAACAACCGGCCATTGACGTAGGGGAAGCGGGCCAAGTCCTCGTCGGTCGTGGCGTATCGCGCCTCCTCCCGCGTGTCCAAGACTTGGAACAGGTCGGCCAACACGCGGCCGGTATCCGACCCGTCCTTGGCGGTGCGGTGGTCAAGAAGGTCGAAGAAGATGTCGCGCGGCTCGAAGATGCCGGTGTCGTCGGCGAACAGGCAGAACACGATCCGCACGAGGAACCGCTCCAGATCGTGGCCCCGGTAGCCCGCGGCGTCGAGCGCGTCGTGAAGCCGCCCGACCAGTTCCGCCGCCTCGATGTTGACGGGGTCCTGGTCTCGAAACGTCCGGCGCTGGACGCCGAGTATGAAGCCGAATTCCTCGACATGGCCGGGCAGGTCCGCGAGGGAGAATGAAACGGTCTCCCGCTCGTCCAGATCGCGAAGCTGGAAGGTCTGGAAGTCGCTGACCAGGATGTAGCGCGGGCGGTCGCGCTCGGACAGCGCGTCGAAATACTCCCCGGCCTGTCCGTACGCCTTGCCGAGATCGCGTCCGGCGCTCTTCTGCTCGACGATCAGGACGCCCGGCCAGAACAGGTCGATGTACCCCGAGCGGTTGTCCAGCTTGGCGACATGCTCCTCGTAGCGGGCGACGGACCGGCGGCGGACGTCGAACACCTTGAAGAAGTCGTTGTAGAAGCTCTGCGTCTCACCCTTCTCGTACGCGGCGTCCCGCCACTCTTTGGCGAAGGCCGCTGCCCGGACCCGCACTTCGTTCCACGAGAGACGCATCCGGCTATCCCTTCGGCGTTTGAATCACTGCCCGGACCACAAATCGGCTACCGGGGGACGGCATCGCGTACCCGGATGTCCTCCTGCCATCCGCGCGCCCTGCGCGCTTCCGCAAGCTCGTAGCTTGCCTGCATCCGCATCCAGTGATCGGCCGTCCCCCAGCCGATGGCCTCCAACGCGAGCGCCATGTTCGCCGACACGCCCGCCTTGCCGTTCAGCAGCCGCGACAGCGTGCCTCGCTCGCAACCCAGACGGGCAGCCGTCTCGGTCACGTTCCATCCGACCTCGTCCATGCTCTCACGGATCAGTTCGCCCAAGTGCGGGGGGTTGAGCATCGCAACGACCCGCGCGCCGCCTCCGGTCATGTCCTTCCTCCTTCCGGTCAATGGTAATCTACCAGATCCACGTCCACCGCCTCGCCGTCCTCGAAGCGGAACACCACGCGCCAGTTCCCGGAGGCGCGCACGCTCCATTGGCCCGCCCGGTCCCCCTTCAAGGGGTGCAGCCTGAAGCCGGGGGCACTCGCGCTACCGGGGTGCGTCGCTTCCTGCAATCGGAACAGGATGCGCCGAAGCCGGGGAACCAGATTCGCTGGGAGCCGGGATCGGTCATCGCGTTCGTGGAGCGCGCGCAGCCCCTTGTGGCGGATCTTCATGGATCAACTGTAGCGCGTCGCGTTACGCGCCGCCATAAGGACGGTCGCGGGTAGCCCGTCGCATCCC
>VXMQ01000114.1 GCA_009841015.1 Candidatus Palauibacter denitrificans
CGGGCAAGATCCTGAACGCGGCGAGCAACTTCTACAGCCGCGTCGCCGCGGACGCCCCCGAAGGCGAGCAGGAAGAGGCGATCCGCCAGCGCCGTGAGAACCGGGGCGTGCCCTACCTCTACCTGAAGCCGTCGCGCGGCGCCGTGGTCGGGACCAGCGAGCGGATCGTGATTCCGCACGGCCGGAGCCAGACCGACTGGGAGGTGGAACTGGGCGTCGTCATGGGGCGGGCGGCGAAGTACGTCGCGTCCGAGGATGCTCAGGCGACCGTATTCGGGTACACGGTGACGATCGACGTTTCCGACCGCGGCGGGCGTCCCCCGGGCGGCAACCCCACGCCTTCGGACTGGCTGGTCGAGAAGGGGCACGACACGTTCGCGCCCATGGGCCCGTGGATCGTCCCGAAGGAGTTCTACGGGGACCCGATGGAGATGCTGCGGCAGACGCTGGACGTCGGCGGCGAGCGCATGCAGGAAGCGACGGCGGGGGACATGATCCACTCGCTCTGGGAGTTGATCGAATACGCCTCCTCGATCGTGACGCTGTTCCCGGGCGACGTGATCAACCTCGGCACCTCCGGCGGGGTCGGCATGGGCGAGGCGCGATTCCTGCAGCCGGGCGACGTCGTCACGGCGACGATCGACGGGATCGGCACGATCGAACTCCCCGTGGTGGAGGGGCCGGAGCCTCTCGGCGACAGGGGCGTCCGGCTGCCGCCTGTGAGCACCTACCGCCGGGATCCCGGCTCATGAGGGCGCTCCTGGCGGCCGCGGCCCTGGTGTTCTCCGCTCCTCTGGCGGCCCAGGGAGGGCCGGAGATCGAGATCGCGGAACCCTTCAAGGTGGGGACGTTCGAGATCGGCGGCGTGCCGCGCGTCGCCCTCGTGCTGCGGGACGCGCTCATCGTCGACATCGAGGAGGCGAACCGGGACCTCGAGCGGAACCCCGCCTATCCACCCGTCCCTCCGCCGGCCGACATGATCGACCTCATCGGCCGCTACGAGTACGGGGTCCGGCTCCGGCTGTACGAGATCGTCAACGACCTCGTGGCGCGGGGCGGGCTGGCCGGGAGCGGCAGAGCCGCCTTCGTTCACGACCTCGACGACGTGCGGGTCCTCCCGCCCATCATGTACCCGGGGAAGATCCTGAACGCGGCGGTCAACTTCTACAGCCACGTCAACGAGGCGGGCACCGAGGAGGAGCGGCGCGAAGCCCGCCGCCAGCGGCGCGAGAACCGCGGCGTGCCCTATCTCTTCCTCAAGCCGACGCGCGGCGCGGTGATCGGCGCGGACGACCGGATCGTGATCCCCTTCGGCCGGGACCGCACGGACTGGGAGGTGGAACTCGGCGCCGTGATCGGTCGCAGCGCCAAGTACGTGGATGCCCGCGACGCCGAGAACCACGTGTTCGGATACACGGTGACGATCGACGTCTCCGACCGCGCCGGGCGGCCGCCCGGCGGCAACCCCATGACGTCGGACTGGTTCGTCGGCAAGGGTCACGACACGTTCGCGCCCATGGGTCCGTGGATCGTGCCGAAAGAGTTCTACGGCGACCCGATGGAGATACTGCGCCAGACGCTGGACGTCGGCGAGGAGCGCATGCAGGAGGCGACCGCGGGAGACATGATCCACACCCTGTGGGAGCTGATCGAGTACGGATCCTCGATCGCGACGCTGTTCCCCGGGGACGTAGTCAACAACGGCACCTCGGGCGGCGTCGGCATGGGCACGGCGGTGCGCGGCGAGACGCGCTTCCTGCAGCCCGGCGAGGTCGTCAGCGCCTCGATCGACGGCATCGGCACCCTGACGCTCGAGGTGGTGGCCGAGACGGAGCCGCCGGGCGGAACCGGAGCACGGCTCCCGCCCGTGAGGAACTATCGGGGGAACCGCTAGCGTCGTAGCAACTCCGGCTCAGAGCGGCGGATGACGCCCAGACCCGCGTTGGGGTTGTGGATGTGCACGGCCCTTGTCGTCGGGAGCATGGTGGGCTCGGGCGTCTTTCTGCTGCCCGCCTCGCTCTCTCCGTACGGGGGGATCAGCATCCTCGGCTGGCTCGTGAGCGCGGGCGGGGCCATGTGCCTGGCGCTCGTGATGGCGCGGCTGGGCGCGTTGATTCCGAAGGTCGGCGGCCCCTACGCCTTCGCGCGCGAGGGCTTCGGCGATTTCGTCGGATTCTGGGTCGCCTGGGCCTACTGGATCTCGCTGCTCACGGCCAATGCCGCCCTCGCCGTGGCGACCGTGAGCTATGCCACCGTCTTCTGGCCCACGCTGGGCGCTTCTCCCGTCGCCGGAGGCGTTGCATCCCTCGTCGCCCTCTGGAGCCTGACGTTCGTGAACGCCTGGGGCGTGCGCGCGGCGGGGCACGTGCAACTCGTCACCACCGTGCTCAAGCTCCTGCCGCTGGCGGCGATCGGCACCATCGGCTTCCTCTACTTCCAGCCCGAACACTTCCGGCCGTTCAATCCCGCCGGCGGCAGTCCCGTCACCGCGGTTACGGCGACGGTGACGCTGACGCTGTGGGCCTTCATGGGACTCGAGGCCGCGACCGTCCCCGCCGCCGACGTGCGGGACCCCGCGCGGACGATCCCGCGGGCCACGATCCTCGGCACCGCGGTCGCGGCACTGATCTTCATCATCAGCACCTCCGCCGTGATGGGGATCATCGCGCCGGCGGACCTCGCCGTCTCCACCGCGCCCTTCGCGGACGCGGCCGGATCGATCTGGGGGGAAGCCGGCCGGCTCGTGATCGGCGCCGGCGCCACGGTCGCCTGTTTCGGCGCGCTCAACGGCTGGATCCTGCTCTCCGGCCAGCTTCCGCGGGCCGCCGCGCAGGACGGCCTCCTTCCCGCCGCCTTCGCGCGGCTCGGCCCGCGCGGCACGCCGTCCTTCGGACTCATCTTTGCGGCGAGCGTCGCGACAGTCCTCATCGCGATGAACTATACGCGCGGCCTCGTCCAGGCCTTCACCTTCCTCATCCTGCTCTCCACGCTCGCGACGCTGCTCGCCTACGTGTTCGCGAGCGCGACCGCGCTGCTCCTCGCCGTGCGCGAGCGCCTCGGCGGGAGGGGCGCCCCGCGGGCGGCGCAGGCCCCGGGAACCGCGGCCCCCGTGCGGCGGCTGGTCGTGGCCGTCCTCGCCTTCGGGTTTTCCTTCTGGGCCATCGCCGGTGCGGGCCCCGAAATCGTGTTTTGGGGCTTCCTCCTGCTCGTGGCGGGCGTCCCGGTGTTTGTCGTGATGCGGGCCCGGCGCGGCGGAAGCGGCGAGGCGGGCCGGCAAGCCGGTGGCGGCTGACTGCCGCTCAGCCGTCGGCGACCGCGCGTTCGAGGATCCGGAGGAACTCGTCCAGCGCCGTGCGGCCCTTGTCCCGCGCGTAGTAGCGGCGAACCTCGCGATAGCGGTCCGCAGGGTCCAGCTCCATCCCCTCCGTCATCACCCACTCCTGGATCGGAGCCGGCCGGGGGCCCCACCACCCACGCTCGCGGAACGCCTCGTCGTAGATGATGAGGACGGGAATGGACCGGCTCGTCCCGTTCGTCAGGTGGGCGTCCATCACGTCCGGGTTCTCGTCCCGCAGGAGAACGCGCAGCTCGATGTTCCCTGCGACCTCTGCCAGACGATCGAACGCGGGGAGGGTGTTGATCGCGTCTCCGCACCAGTCCTCGGTGAGCGCGATGACGTTCCACCGGCCGGGGATGGCGCGGGCGCGTTGCCGGGTCTCCTCGTCCACCACCGCGCGGCGGGCCAGCGCATGCCAGAGTTCGCGGTTCTCCTCCACCGTCTCCAGGTATTCGGAGAAGGTCGGGGCGCTGCGGAATCGGTTTCGGTTCAAACTCGGGAACTCTCGCGCTGCGGTCCGTGCCGTGGCGGCGTCGCGGGCAGCGAAGGTACGGGCGCCGCGGTAGCTTCAGCCAGATGAACGGCCGGCCGCAAACCGAAGCGAGGTTCGGCGTCTCCAGCATGGTGGCGCCGCTTCGGCGCGTGGCGATGCGCCGGCCGGGCCGGGCGACGCTGGAAGCCGATCCGGCACGCTGGCACTACGCGGGCCCGATCGAGCCCGGCCGACTGCTCCACCAGTACGACGCGTTCGCCGAGCGCGTCGCGGCCTCCGGCGCGGGGATCGAGTGGATCGGCGGCGCGGAGGACGACGGTCTCGCCGACGCGATGTTCCCCTTCGACCCCTCCTTCATGACGCCCGGCGGGGCGGTCCTCCTGCGGCCCGGCAAGGAGTTGCGGCAGCCCGAAGTCGCCAGCCACGAGGCGCTCTACCGGCGGCTCGACGTGCCCGTTCTGGGCGCCATCGAGGCCCCGGGAATCACCGAAGGCGGGGATCTCATGTGGATCGACGAACGCACGCTCGCGGCGGGGCGGGGCTTCCGCACCAACCAGGCGGGCATCGACCAGCTCCATGCCCTGCTGGCTCCGCTCGGGATCGACGTCCGGGCGTTCGACCTCCCGATGTGGAACGGAAGCGCCGCCTGCCTTCACCTGCTCTCGCTCGTGAGTCCGCTGGACCGGGACCTGGCGCTCGTCTACCCCCGACTCTTCCCGGTTGCGCTCCACGAATTGATGCGCGAACGCGGCATCCAATGCCTCGAGGCGGGGGATGAGGAATTCGCAGCTTCTGCGGGCATGAATCTCAACGTCCTCGCGACGGCCCCGCGCCGCTGCATCGCGCTCGACGGGTTTCCGGAGACCGTCCGCCTGATGAGGGACGCGGGTTGCGATGTCACGGCCTTCAACGGCGACGCGCTCTGCATCCCCTGCGAGGGGGGGGCGACCTGCCTCACGCTCCCCATCCTCCGCGACGACCGCCCCTCCACGCCGGGAACGAACCCATGAATCGCACCCTGAAGCGCATCATCCTCGGCATGCTCGTCTTCATCGCGGGCCTGTTCGCGGTCGTCTACGGCATCGGGAGTTCCCTGCCCCAGGATCATGTCGCGGTCGTGAGAGCCGGGTTCTCCGCTTCGCCGGAGGAGATCTTCGGGACCATCGCGGACTACCGGGCCTACCCCGAATGGCGTCCCTCCGTCGAACGCGTCGAGGAACTCCCGGCCCGCGACGGCAACCCCGCCTGGGTGATGATCGACGTCACGGGTCCGCTTCCCATGGAGCTGACGGAGAGCGAGCCCCCGAGCCGGCTCGTGACGACGATCCTCTCGGAGGGCATGCCCTTCGGCGGCCGCTGGATCTACGAAATCGAACCCGCGGCGGGCGGAGCGACCGTGACGATCACCGAGGAGGGGGAGGTGTACAGCGCCATCTTCCGCTTCGTGAGCCGCTACATCATGGGCCACCACGCTTCGGCGTCGCTCTTCCTTAGCGACCTCGGCGCGCGCTTCGGCGAGAACGTCACCGTGGACATCGTGCGTTAGCAGAAACCCGTCGGCCGACTCCGTCAGCCGGCGAAGAACTCCCGGATGCCGCTGAGGCACATCTGGCAGCCGATGGCGAGCAGGATCAGGCCCGAGAAACGCTCGAAGATCCGGATCGCCCGGCCGCTCAGCGCGTGCGAGAGGAAGCTGGCCGCCAGGAGCACCGCGAGCACGCCCAGGGACGCGACGAACACCGCGATGAGCGTGGCGACCGGGATCCCGATCAACGCGCCGGCCTCGTCGAGCGCCAGCGTGATCGCGGCGGTGATCGACGCCGGCCCCGCGATCAGCGGCATGACGAGCGGTACCCAGAGATGGTCCTCCGTCTCGCCCGGATCCCGGCGTACGCCCGTGATCCCGAACCCGGCGCCGCGGAGCATCTCGAGCGCGGCGAGGATGACGACGAGCCCGCCGGCCGTCCGGAACGCGGCGAAGCTCACGTCGAAGAGGTCCAGGATGCGCGCGCCGGCAACGGTGGCGACGGTCAGCACGATGAGCACTCCGACCGCGACCTTGACCGCCGCGCGGCGCAGTTCCGCGCGCGAGGACCCGTCCGTCGCCGCGAAGAAGAAGGGCAACTCGGCGAGCGGGTTCGTGAGCGCGATGAGCGCAATGGAGCCGTAGAGAATCTGGTCGATCACGGGGACACGATATTCCCGCCCGCCCGCGGGCGCGACCTTCGCACCCGTGGCCGAAAACGTGCGAGCCCCGCATGTTGGCAGGGTTCCAGAAACCTGTCGTCCGGACTCCGGGGGAAGTCATGAAACGCCTCACCTTCGCGGCCATCGCGCTCGCACTCCTCGCACCGGCAACCGCCGCTGCCCAGCAGGAGCGGTCCTACGATTACTTCGCTCCGCAGCGGGAGATGATCCAGCGCGGCGTCCAGGCCATCCTCCAGTGCAACGGCCTGTTCACGGGAGACCGGTCTCTGGAGCAGGTCTTCGAGCAGGAACTCGCCTACCTGCGCGACCCGGTCGGGACGGCCGAGGGCGGCGACTACGTCGTGGACTGGGAGAGGAAGGCCGTCGCCATCGGCGAACCCGGCGCGACCCCGACCATGAGGGCGGCGTTCCGCGAAGGGATCGGGTGCGTGATCCTGTCGCCGGAGCAGACCTTCGACGACATCGATGACCTGCCGATTCTGACGACGGCCCGGCCGGAGGGCGCTGCGGCGGGGGCGGCATGGCCGGACGGTGACCTCGTGATGAGCCGCCCGCTCCCGCGCGGCGTCGATCCGGTGGCCCTCGAGGCCGCGTCCGACTGGACCTTCGACCGCGAATCCCCGGAGCAGGTGACGCTCAGCCTCATCGTCCTCCACGACGGGGAGATCATCCACGAGCGCTACGCGCCCGGCGTCGACATGTTCACGAAGACCCGCACCTGGTCGACCGCGAAGAGCATCGCTTCGACCCTGATCGGCATGCTCGTCGACGAGGGGAAGCTGGCGCTCGACGAGCCCCTGCCCTTCGACTGGCTGCCCGAGAACGCGGGCTCGCCGGAGAACGATCCCCGGCGGGAGATCACCCTTCGTCACGTGCTCAACATGTCGAGCGGACTCTATCCCGTGGACAGTTGGGGCATGGAGTACGCGACCGGGTCGGGCTTCTCCTATTGGGCCGGGGAGAGTTCGGTGCACGGCGCCCGCAACCGCTCACTCATGCAGGAACCCGGGACGTTCTGGGACTACGAGAACTACGACACGCTGCTCGGCGTGTACGCGATGAAGCAGGTGATCGGCGACCCGCAGGCCTACCTCGAGTTCCCGCGGGAACGTCTCCTCGACAAGATCGGGATGCGGAACACGCTCCTCAGCACGGACCGGTTCGGCGACTTCATCATGAGCAGCCAGATCTACACGACGGCACGGGACCTGGCCCGCTTCGGCCTCCTCTACGCGCAGAACGGGATGTGGAAGGACGAGCGCCTGATCTCGGAGGAGTGGATCGACTTCGTGCGGACGCCGGCCCCCGCCACGTCGGAGACCGGCAACGAATACGGCGGCCAGTTCTGGCTTGTGCCGGACGACCGCACGGACGTACCGAAGGACGCCTACTCCACCGCCGGCAACCGTGGCCAGTTCGTCGTCATCGTGCCTTCACACGACGTGGTCATCGTCCGGCGCGGGCTCGACTACGGCCGGCAGGGCTTCGACCGCTGGGACATGACGCGAGAGGTCCTGAAGGCGTTCGAACCCGTCGCCACGAACCCCTGACGCGGGGTTTCGCCACGGGCTGCTAGACCCAGCGGCCGCCGTGGAGTTGGAGGACGAAGGGGTTGGTGTCGCGCTCCAGCGCCACGGTGGTCTCGGGGCCGTGGCCCGGGTAGAGGCGGGTCTCGGGCGGTAGCGTCAGCACCTGCTTCCGGATGGATTCCATGAGCACGCCGTAGTCCCCGTTCGGGAGATCGGTCCGTCCGATCGACCCGCGGAAGATCACGTCCCCCACGATCGCCACGGGGTGCGACGTGGAGACGAACATCACGTGCCCCGGCGCGTGGCCGGGCGCGAACACGACCTCGAATTCCGAGCCGCCGAAGGCGATGTTCGTGCCGGGGACCAGGTCGATGTCGGGCGGCGGCGGCTCCACGCAGGGTACGCCGAAGGCGAGGGCCTGGTTCGCGATGTTGTCGTAGAGCGGGCGGTCGAGCGGGTGGAGGTAGATGGGCGCCCCCGTCTCCGCCTTCGCCTCCTTGAGGCCGTCGATGTGATCCAGGTGGGCGTGCGTGACGAGGAGCGCCGCGATGTCCAGGTCGCGGGCGCGCGCCTCGGCCAGCGCCTCGGGCGTCGCGGCTCCCGGATCGACCAACAGCCCGGTGCGGCCGTCCTCGCAGACCACGAGCAGCGTGTTCTGCACAAACGGTCCGCCCGTGAACGTCAGAATCTCGATGTTCTCCCCCTCGAACTTGCTCGCTTCCGATCCTCCGGCGGTCCTCCGGCGGGGAGGCGGAGTCTATCCGTGGCGCTGCGGGGCGGCAACGAGTTTTCGGCGTGTCTGCGAGGATTTGCGCGCCGTGAGACGCTCGGCGATGATGGCGCGATGAACCTCGCTCCCCGCCGCGCGGACCTCGCGCGCATGCTGGAACTGGCCCTCCCGATCGTGACGGTTCAGGTCGGCATCATGATGATGGGCGTCGTGGACACGGTCATGGTCGGCCGCCTGTCGGCGACGGATCTCGCCGCCGTCGGCCTGGGAAACATCTACTTCTTCCAGATCGCCGTGTTCGGCATGGGCGTGCTCATGTCGCTCGATCCCATCGTCGCGCAGGGCGTGGGGGCGGGGAACCATGAAGCCGCCGCCCGGGGGATACAGCGGGCGTTCGTCCTCACTCTGTTCCTGACGGCGATCACGTCCCTGCTCTTCCTGCCCGCGGCGCGCGTGTTCGCCCTGCTGCGGCAGCCCGCGGATGTCGTCCCCGTGGCCGGGGGCTACGCGCTGGGATCGATCCTCGGGATGCTCCCCTTCTACGCGTTCGTCGTGCTCCGTCAGAGCCTGCAGGCGATGCATCGCGTGGCGCCGATCGTGTGGACGATCGCGGGGGCGAACCTCCTGAACGCCTTCCTCAACTGGGTGCTGATCTACGGCAATCTCGGGGTGCCGCAGTTGGGGGCCGTGGGCTCGGCGTGGGGGTCGAGCCTCGCGCGCTGGTGCATGGCGGTCGCGCTTCTCTGGCTGTCCTGGTCCTCCATGCGTCCCTATCTGGGCCGGTTCCGGCGCGAGGCGCTCGACCGGCGCGCGCTCGTGCGCATGGTGCGGCTCGGCACGCCGATCGGCTTCCAGCAGCAACTCGAGTTCGGGGCGTTCGCCGTGATCGGCGTCATGATGGGCTGGCTGGGCACCGAGGCGATGGCGGGGCACCAGATCGCCCTCAACCTCGCCGCGCTCACCTTCATGGTGCCGTTCGGGATCGCGGCGGCTTCCGCCGTGCGTGTCGGCCACGCCGTGGGACGCGAGGACATGGACGGGGCGCGCCGGGCCGCGGCCGCGGGGATCCAGCTCAGCGGCGTCTTCATGCTCGCCACCGCGGGCGCGTTTCTCGCCTTCCCGCGCTTCTGGGCCGGCCTCTATTCGCACGATCTCGCGGTCATCGCCATCGCCGCGTCGCTGATCCCGATCGCCGGCGTCTTCCAGGTCGCCGATGGCCTCCAGACCGTCGCGGCCGGTGTCTTTCGCGGCGCCGGGGACACCTTCACGCCCTTCCTCGTCAACGCTCTCGGCTTCTGGCTGCTCGGCGTGCCGGTGAGCTACTTCCTGGCCTTCCGTGCCGACTGGGGCCCGCGCGGCCTGTGGTGGGGCCTGGCCGCCGGACTCGCCGTCGTGGCCGTCCTCCTCTTTGCCCGCCTGCGCCGGGTCCTCGGCCGCGACGTGCGCCGAGTGGCCATCGACACCCCCTAACCTTTCAGATCGACGCGGCCTGACTTTCAATCGGTCAACGGGAGACTTTCAATCGGTCACGGACGACCCCTCTACAACGTGACCGTGGCGGCGTGTGTCCGATCTAATGGATGACGGACGACAAGCGGCGGGTTCCATGAGTACAAGACGAAGTACACGACGACGGTTGCGGCAACGGTTCCAGTTCTCCCTGCGGGCGGCCCTCCCGGTGGCCGTTGCGGGCTTTGCGCCGGCGGCGCTCGGCGCGCAGGCGGGGAGTGTTCACTACGTGCGGTCGGTGCAGTTCGACTTCGAGGTGCCGGAGCGCATGGCGGCGTTTCGCGACCGCCTCGCGGCGCAGAACACGGCCTCCATGGTCCTCCGCTTCGACGGCGCCCGGTCCATCATGATGCCGGACCCCGATGCGGAAGCGGCGGCCCCCCGCGGCGGCGCCCGCGACTCGGATCGGATGGATCGCCGCGCCCTCGGGATGGCGCTGCGGCTCAGAATGGGATCGGCCTCCCGCAGCGACCAGGAGGACGTGGTTCAGGCCTATGTCGACTTCGGGAGCGGCGCGATCACGGAGACCCGCGAGTTCATGGGGCGCACGTTCCTGATCTCCGGAGACCGGCCCGCGTTTGCGTGGAAGCTCGGGACCGAACAGCGCGAGTTCCTCGGTTACATGGTCCAGCAGGCGACGGCGGTCCATGACGGATCGGAGATCGAAGCCTGGTTCACGCCCCAGATCCCGGTGCAGGCGGGCCCCGGCCAGTACGGCGGGCTTCCCGGCCTCATCCTCGTGCTCACGGTCGACGGCGGAGACCTCCTCTACTCGGCGACCGAGGTGAACCTCGACGGCCTCGGCGACGTCGCGATCGCGCCCCCGACGGACGGGGAAATGGTCACGCACGAGGAGTACGAAGCCCTCGTGGCGGAGAAGCTCGAGGAAATCCGGGCCACGCGCGGGGCCGGCAACCGGCGCCGTCCGTTCGACGGGGGGCTCCGATGAGGCGGCGCGGGCCGATCCTGGCGCTGCTGGCGATCGCGGTGACGACCGCGGCCTTCTCGCCCCGTCCCATCGAGGCGCAGGCCGAGTACACGGTGAGCGGCGTGATCGCCGACGCGGACGGCGCGGGACTCAACGGCGCCATGGTCGTCGCGCTGGCGAAGCCCGACTCGGTCCTCACCCGCTTCACGACCTCCCACGGCGACGGCGTCTTCGCCCTCGGAGATCTCGGACCCGGCGAGTACATCCTGCAGGTCACCCTGCTCGGATACGGCACGGTGCGGCAGGACCTCTCCCTCGCCGGCGAGGACGTGAACGTCGGCACCATCAACCTCGAGGTGATGGCGGTGGAGGTGGATCCGCTCGTCGTCACCCTCGACCACGTCCCCTTCCTGAACCGGCGGGACACCCTCGGCTACAACGCACTCGCCTTCCGGACGCGGCCCAACGCGACGGTGGAGGATCTCCTCCGCCAGCTTCCGGGCATCGAGGTCGAGACCGACGGATCGATCACGGCGCAGGGCGAAGAGGTCGAGAACGTCCTCGTCGACGGGAAGGAGTTCTTCGGGGGCGACCCCACGATGGCGACCCAGAACCTGCCCGCCGAGGCCGTGGAGAAGGTGGAGGTCTACGACAAAGAATCGGACATGGCCGAGTTCACGGGCATCGCCGACGGCGAGGAAGAGCGGACGATCAACCTGGAGCTCAAGGAAGAGGCGCGGTCGGGCTACTTCGGCCGCACGTCCGGCGGGCTCGGGGCGGACGTCGACAACGCGTCCGCGGCGCCCGGGTTCGGCGAGTCGGTGGCCGCGCGGCGGCTGTCCGGCGGCGAATCCGGGACGGTGGCCGGCGGCATTCCGTACGCGGGCGCCGTGTCGATCAACCGCTTTTCGCCCACCACGCAGCTTGCCCTCCTCGGGAGCGCGAACAACGTGAACCAGGCCGGGTTCGGGTGGGGCGACGCCATGTCGTTCGGCGGACGGGATTTCGGCCGCGGCGGCGGGGGCGACGACGGGCTCACCGAGACCCGCATGCTGGCGTTCAACGTCAACCACGACTTCGGCGGGACCGACGACCACTGGATCCGGACGAGCTACCGCATCAGCACGCTCGACAACTTCCAGAACGAAACGCGCAGGCAGGAGCAACTCCTCGGCACGAGCGCGTCATCCCTCGTAGACCGCGCCACGCGCACGGACACCGAGAACTCGTCGCACCGCGTCAACCTGAACTCCCAGTTCACGCTCGCCGAGGGCCACGAACTGCGGCTGCGCGGGAATCTGAACACCCGCGCCTCCCTTCTCGACCGCGTGGACTTCCAGGACACGCGCTCCGGGACCGGGCAGTTTCTCACGGCCGCGGCGACGAACTACGACGTGGACAGCGATGACGTGGGCGGCGATGCCCGGCTGACGTGGCGCAAGCGGCTCGACGACAGCGGGCGGAGCCTCTTCGCGGAGGCCCGGGTGAACCTCAGCGACTCCGACCGCCTCACGAACCTCGCGTCGTCGATCGAGGGCAATGAGGAGAACCCGCGGGCGCGGGCCGGCGACGTACTGCAGGAGCAGACGAATCTCGGCCAGACGCTGACGCACTCCGTCCGGCTGTCCATGACGCAGCCCATGCCCTGGGAATCCATGCTCGAGGTCTCCGGCGAGCGGAGCGCGACCGCCGAGGACGAGAACCAGTCGGTGTTCGATATCGGGCCCGATGGCCGCACGCTGAACCCGCTGCTCACCTCGGGGTTCGAGCGGACGTACAGCTATCTGCGCGGGGGTTTTCGCTTCAACCGCACGAGCGAGGCCGGACGGCTCGTGCTCGGACTGCGCCTGCAGGGCTCGAACCTCGAGGGGACGATCCTCGACCGGAGCGAGGAGATCTCCAACGGGTACACCCACGTGCTGCCCAACGCCGAGTACCGGATGCAGCTCGACGAGATGCGCACGCTCCAGTTCCGGTATTCGACGTCGACGCGCGAACCTCGCATGACGGATCTCCAGCCCTTCGTCGACAACCGCGATCCGCTGCGGATCCGGATGGGGAACCCTGACCTGCAGCCCGAATACACGCACCGCCTGCGGACGGAGTACCGTTTCTTCGACATGTTCAGCTTCGTCAACCTGTTCACCTGGGCGAACGTCAGCGTCACGACGAACGACATCGCCCAGTCCCGAACGGTGACGCAGCGGGGACTCCAGACGATCTCGCCCGTGAACCTCGGGAACGCATGGTCGGCGAACGGCGGCACGAGTTTCGGGCGGCCGCTGCGCTGGATGGGCGGGCAGGTGGACCTGAACTACGACCTCCGCTATTCCAGTTCGAACGAGTTCGTGAACCAGGTCGAAAACCGGAGCCGGTCGCTGTCGCATACGTTCGGGATCGAACTCGAGAACCGCGCCAAGGAGGATTACGACGTGCGCGGCGGCGCCAAGCTGACGCTCAGCGACGTCAGCTATTCCCTGAACGAGGAGTTGAACGAGGACTACGTCAACTCGACGCTGTACGGGAGCGCCGACTTCTACCTCGGGGCGTGGACGCTGGGTACGGAGTTCCAGTGGCGGCTCTACGATCAGGACCTGTTCGGTCCGGGGCGGAACGTCGCGCTGTGGGAAGCGTCCCTGCAGCGCCGCATCCTGAACGACCAGGCCGAGATCCGACTGGTGGCGTTCGACCTGCTGGGCCAGAATCAGGGGGTCACGTACACGAACTCGCCCGGCTTCATCCAGGAGCGCCGGGTCGAGTCGCTCACGCAGTACGTGATGCTGAACTTCACCTGGTATCTCGGGAACCGCTCGATGGCCAGCGGGGGCGGCAGGGGTCGCGGCGGAGACCGCTTCCGCAGGTAGCCCGAAAACAGCTTCCGGCACAGCGCGGGGTTCGTTATGACCGAACCGACAGGTGGGCGCGTCGTCTCGCTGGACGCGTTCCGGGGCCTGACGATCGCGGCGATGATCCTCGTCAACAACCCCGGCAGCTGGGCCTACGTCTACGCGCCCCTGGCCCACGCGCAGTGGCACGGGTGGACGCCGACCGACCTCATCTTCCCCTACTTCCTCTTCATCGTCGGCGTCGCCCTCCCCTTCTCCTTCTCGCGCCGCCTCGCCGAGGGAGCCGGACGGGGCCGGCTGTTCCGGCACGTGGTGCGGCGCTCGCTCATCCTCATCGGGCTCGGGCTCGCGATGCGGGCGATTCCCGACTTCGACCTGTTCGACATGCGCCTCTACGGCGTGCTGCAGCGGATCGGCCTCGTCTACTGCGCGGCGGCCGCGCTCTACCTGTGGGGCTCCGCGCGCGTGCGGTGGATCGCGGTGGGCGTGCTCCTCCTCGGGTACTGGGCCCTCGTCGCGGGGGACCTGACGCCGGACGGGAACCTCGGGGCCCGGATCGACCGGTTCCTCATGGGCGACCGGCTGTGGCAGGGGACGTGGGATCCGGAAGGACTCCTCTCGACGCTGCCGGCCATCGGGACGTGCCTCCTGGGGATCTTCTGCGGCGAGTGGCTGCGGTCGGATCGCTCCGGTGGCCAGATCTCGCGCGGAATGTGGATCGTCGGCGCCTGGCTCGTCGTGCTGGGATTTCTGTGGGACACGGTGTTCCCGATCAACAAGAACCTGTGGTCGAGTTCATACGTCCTCTTCACGGCCGGGACGGCGCTCCTCCTGTTCGGCGCGATGTACTGGCTGATCGACGTGAAGCGGCTGCGCGGGGCGTGGGTGACGCCGTTGGTCGTGTACGGCATGAACTCGATCGCCGTGTTCGTCGCCTCCGGCATGTTCGCGAAGACGCTGGCCCGGATCCGGGTCGGGGACGACGGGGGCATGCCGCTGAGCGCGTGGCTGTACGAGCACGCGTTCCGGTCGTGGGCGGGGGACTACGGCGGGTCGCTGGCCATGGCGCTGGCCCAGGTCGCCTTCTGGCTGGGCATCATGTGGCTGCTCCATCGCCGCCGCATCTACATCAGGATCTGACCCGCCCGGCAGAGCCTGGCGGCTCCGTGGCAAAGCCCTGCTGCTACACTCCCGCTGCCGTGAGTTCTGCGAGTACGCGCTCGGGACGGAGAGGGATGCGCCGCATGCGCACGCCGGTCGCATCGTAGATCGCGTTCGCGACCGCCGCGGGGACCGTGCGGTGCGAGGGCTCGCCCGCCCCGTAGTGCGGCAGGTCCGGCCGGTCCGGGTTCGGGTCGCCGTTGACGGTCACGACATCGATCCGCTCGGGCGCGTCCCGGTGCGTGATGGTCGGGTGCGTCCGCCAGTCGACGCTGGTGACCCTCTCGCCGTCGAACTGCACCTCCTCGAACAGGGTCCGGCTGATCCCGTGCAGGAGATTCCCCTGGATCGTGTTCTCGAGGCCATCGGGGTTGATCACGAGGCCGCAGTCGTGCGCGCACATCATGCGCTTGACCCACACGCGCCCACTCTCCCGGTCGACCTCGACCTCCGCGATCGTCGCGACGGCCGTCTGTATGCGGTACGCGTATGAGATCCCGCGCCCGGTGAGGATGCGCCCGTCGCCCGGCTCCCGGGGTGAGGGTCGCGGATCCCAGCCGAACGCCTCGGCCGCCGCCTCGACAACGGCGATCGAGCGGGCCCGACGGAACGTCGCGTCGTCCGCTGTCGTCGCCCGCAGCAGGCGGAGCCGGAACTCGACCGGGTCCGCGTTCGCGGCCGCGGCCATCTCATCGATGAACGACTCACCGGCGAAGGTCGTCTGCGGGCCGTTGGGGTCCCGCAGGTTGCCGGTGCGAAGCGGCGTCTCGAAGGCGAGCGGGAAACGGACCGCCCGCGTCTCCTCCCGACGGTGCGGGATGTGGTACATCTCGTCCGGGCCGCGGCCGCCGCCGGGGGATGGGCGCTCGGGCCGGATCCCCATGAGCTGGGCGATGAGTACGGTGTCCGCCTGGTTGTAGCCGACATGCGCGTAGTTCGCGATCCGGGCGCGATAGTCGAGCGCGACCACGTGGCCGGCGTCGTCCAGCCCCCCGCGCAGATCGATGGCGAAGGCCGGACCCTTCGTGTCCCACGCCGTCTCCTCATGCCGCATCCACTGCACCCGAACCGGCCCCCCCAGCTCCCGCGCCAGGTAGGCCGCCTCGAAGCCGGCGTCGTCAGCCGCCGTGCGCCCGTAGAGCTGCGGCCCCTCCATCCAGATCACCCGCACCCGCTCCGGCGGCATGCCGAGGAACTCGGCGATCCCGGTGCGGTGGCTGTAGGGCTTCATGTCGTTCGTGTAGACCGTCATCTGCCCGTCCGAGGGGTCGGCTACGGCATGGGCAGGCCCGATCGCGGTGTGCCCCTGGAAGGGGATGTCGTAGCCGGCTTCGACGATCGTCGCCGCGCCCGCGAGCGCCGCGTCGGGATCCCCTTCCACGCGGGCACGGGGAGATGCTCCGGTCTCCGCGCCGACGGGGGTCGCGCCGCGCATGTAATCGAAGAGGTCCTCGGAGGACGGGAAGGGCGCCGTCTCCGGCTTCTCCCACTCGAGGGCGAGGCTCTCCGCCGCCCTGATTGCCTGTTCCTCCCGCTCGCAGACAACCGCGACGTAGTTCCCCTCTCGGAAAACACGGATGAAGCCGGGGATGTCGCGCACGGACGATTCGTCGATGGAGACGAGCTTCGCGCCCGCGAAGGGGGGGCGCACGTTCCGCGCGTGGACCATGCCGGGGAGTCGCACGTCGACCGCCCATTCGAGCGACCCGTCGACCTTCCCGGGGATGTCGTACCGCGGGAGGGATTGCCCGACGATCTTCAGTTCCTGTACCGGCTTCACGGCCGCGAGGCCGGTGGTCTCGTTGACGTTCCTGCCCGTGAGGGCGACATCGAAGCGCCTTCCGCCGATCAGGTCGCCGTAGGTCGCCGTGCGGGCGGGATCGGCCGCCACGGAGACGACGCCCTCATTGACGGTGAGTTCGTCGGCCGGGACGTCGAAGCGCTCCGAAGCCAGTTCCAGCAGGACGCGCCGCGCTTCCGCCGCGACCCGCCGCGCCGGCAGGGCGTCCCGCTCGATCGCGTCCGAGCCGCCCGACCCTCCTTGGTCGACCGTCATGTCGGTGCGGCCCATGACGAGCGTGGCCCGGTCGTAGGCGAGGTCGAGTTCGTCGCACATCATCTGCCGCATGGCGGTCCCGGTCCCCTGCCCGCCGTCCGTCTTGCCGACGTAGAAGGTGGCCGTGCCGTCCTCGTGCACGACGAGCCACGAGTCGAGCTGGAGGAAGTCCGGATCCGGATACGGGTTCGCCTCGCCGGGGTCCGCGGAGCCATTCCGGCCGGGCCCCGCCCCACCGATGCTGCCCCCGCCGCTGAAGCCCACGCTGCTGAAGCCGAGGACGAACAGCCCCGATGTCCTGAGGAAGTCCCGGCGGGAAGTGCCGCCCTCCCACCGGGCGAGCGCGTCGTCGAGTCTCGCGGACAACTCCACCGGGCGCCTCACCGCTCCACCTCGGCGCCGGCCGCGGCGGCCTCGGCAGCATCGTTGGCCCCGCCGTCCCCGTTCGCCATCGCCTCCGAGGCGCGTTTCACGGCGGACTGGACTCGGTAGTACGTCATGCAGCGGCAGAGGGCACCGTTCATCCCCTGCCGGATCTCCTCATCGCTCGGGTTCGGATTGCGGTCGAGGAGCGCCTTTGCGGTGAGGATCTGGCCGTTCTGGCAGTACCCGCACTGCGGCACCTGCTCGTCGATCCACGCCTGCTGCACGGGATCCAGCTCGCCACCGGCCGACAGCCCCTCGAGCGTGGTGATCTCTCCCTCCGCGCGGGACACCGGGCGCATGCACGAGCGGATCGCCCGGCCGTCCATGAGAACCGTGCACGTCCCGCACTGGCCGAGGCCGCAACCGAACCGTGGCCCGCGGAGGCCGAGATCGTTCCGGAGGACGTAGAGCAGCGGCGTCGAGGGTTCCACGTCCAGCGCATACGTCTCGCCATTCACCCTGAGCGTGACTTCACTCATCGAATCACTCCCTTCCTGGACCTCCCCGACCTCCCCGACCTCCCCAACTTCCGTCACAACCTCCGCACCGAACTGCGCGACCGCAGCCTACGGCGCGACGCACTCGAAGCTGTCTTCCTGCTTCGGGTCTCCGGTGCCGTTGTAGGCGGCGTAGGCCGGCCACGGGCACACGGGCCGCTGCATCTCGACGCCGGACTCGCCAAACTTCGTCGCGACGAGCCGCTCGGGGGCCTCGTCCTCCTCGACCCACGACTGGATGGCGGCGATCCAGTCCACGAAATCCGGACCCGGGCCGCCGGCGCAGTGCAGCACGCCGGGCAGCATGAACAGCCGCGTGTAATCGTCCGCCTCGTCGTCGCCCGCGGCCACGCCCTCGTAGTAGTTGATCGTTCCGCTGGCGGGGATCGCGGAGTCCGACCAGCCGGTCCAGAGGATCAGCTTGCCGCCCGCCGTCTTGAACCCGCTGAGGTCCGTGTCCGTCGCGTTGAGGATCGCGCGGGCGCGGCGCGTGTCCTCCTCCCACGCGAAGTAGTCGCCGAAGTCGTACGTGGAGTAGTCGAACTCCGGATCGTCGAAGATGATGTACTTGTACATCTGCGTGCCGAAGGCGTAATGGAGGTTGGGCCCGGCCGGACCCAGCTGCATCTCGCGCCCCGTGACCCAACTCCTCCATCCGGCGGGTTCGGTCTCGCCCCCGAACGGGAAGCCGGGGTAGATGTGCCGGTCTCCCGCGCGGGCGCCGCCGTAGATCACCTCCGCGGCCGCCCGCTGTTCGTCGGTCAGTCCCTCGATCGCGGCGATGTCGATGTCGCACGCCATGGGGTTCGTCATGAACCCGTCCTCGACGCCGTCGTTCCCGTCGCACGCTTCGAGGATCGCAGCTTCGAGGATGGCCGCAGCCTCGTCCGTGATCACCGGGGTCGCGAGGTCGTTCGGATCGGGATACAGCGCCTGCTGGGTCTGGAGGAAGAAGGCGCCGAGGCCGGGCCAGTCGTAGGCCGGCGCCCCGGACACGATCCCGTCGAAGTCGTCCGGATAGCGCTGCGACGACACCATCGCCTGGCCCCCGCCGCGCGAGCAGCCGATGAAATAGGAGTACTCGATGTCGCGGCCGTAGAAGAGACGGACGATCGTCTTCGCCGTCTCCGCCGTCACGTGCACCGCCCGGTGGCCGAAGTTCACCTCGCGGTCGGGCCGGTTCAGCGCCCAGCTCGCGTCGATGCCCGGGCCCTGGTGTCCCGTGTCCGTCCCCACCGTGGCGAACCCGCGAGTCAGGACGGAGACCGGCCCCGCGAACTGGAGCGCCTGGTTCTGGACGCTCCCCACGAACCCGCCGCCGCCGCCCATGAGGAAGCGGCCGTTCCAGTCCTCGGCCAGCGGGAGGAGGAGTTCGAAGTGGATCTCCTCGTCGATCGTCCCGCGCACGCGGCAGTGCGCCGGGTCGTTCGCGCCGGCCTCGACCTCCGTCACCTCATCGAGGACGAAGCCGCTCCAAGACGTGGCAGTCAGTTCGTCGCACGCGAGGGCGGGGACGAGGTCGACGGCGGCCGGGGCGAAGGCAGTCAGGGTGAGGACGGCGGCGGACGAAACCGCGAGGCGGCGCGTCGGAGTCATGTGTCTTCCCCGGGTCGGAGTGTCCAGCAACGCGCACCTCCGAGCGCGACCCTCGGGTCAGGGCTCGGAGGCGCAACCGAGCAGAGTTACGGTGCCGTCGGGGACGCCGGGCCGCAACGGTCCCCGGGCCGCAACGGTCTCCGGGTCGCAACGGTCTCCGGGCCCGGAGTCGGGGATCAGTGCGGCTTGTCGCGCAAGCGCAGGCGGATGTTATGGACCTCCATGTGGGTCCGTAGCATTTGCTCCCACTCGTCGTACGTGATCTCGCCTGCCTCGATGGCCGCGTGGAGCCGGCGGACCTCCATGGCCAACTCGGCGGCCATCTCATCCGACCTGGACACCAACTCCCCGAGGCGCTCCGCCACGGTCCCCATCCTCAGCCACAGATCCCTGGGGACCTCCTCGTTCGTGAATTCGCCCGATTGCAGGCGCTCCCCGAGCTTCTCGCGCGTGATCTCGACCTCACGCCGGAGGCGCTCGAGGCGCTCGGCCGTTGCGCGGATTCGCGCCTGGGCTTCCGGGTCCAGCTTGAGCGCCTGGAAGATCCCGTCTTTGTCTACGTATCCGAAGCCTGCTTCCGGATCGACCGCCCATTTCCCCGTGTGGACCCGGTAGGTTCCATCTTCGTCTACATACCTGATCTCCGCTTCCAGACCGTCCGGGTTGATCACTCCCTCCGCGCTGACGACGCCCTCCACGCGCGAGGCGCGCTCGGGGTCAACCGGGCTCTGCGGGATCGGGGTGTCGCAGGCCAGGGCGAACAGGCCCAATCCGGCTGCGGCGGTGAGGAGGGAAGCCCGGATTCGGGGCTTCTTCGTCGCGGTCCTGATCATCATGAGTCTCCTTTCGATTACCGAGGGGCCGCCGCGGATCAGGGCTGGCACCGGATCCGGCGTCCGCCGGCACCCTGCGGCGACCGTCAAGAGAAGGCGCGCGTAGCTTCGCGCGGAGGCGCCGCGGTCCAGCACGCGGCGGTCGCAGTCCCCTTCCACGGCGAGCCGGAGCCGGGCGAGCGACCACCAGACCGCCGGATTCCAGGGCGAGAGCGCCGCGAGAAGCAGCCCCGCCGCCAGGAGCACCGGATCGCGCGCCCGCACGTGCTCCCGTTCGTGCAGCACGACCATCTCGAGTTCCTTCTCGCCGAGGCCGAAGGCCCACGACGGAAGGACGATCCGGGACCGGATGAGCCCCACGACGGCCGGCCCGAACCGCCTCGAGCGCAGCACTTCCTCTCCGCAGGCGTCCCGGGGCTCCCACGTCGCGCGCAGACGCCGCAGCCGGAGGCAGATCAGGGCGAAGAGGAGGAGGACGAGGATGGATCCCGCGACCCAGAGGGCCCCGAGGGAGTCCTCGATCCCGATCCCCGCCAGAAAGCTCCGGCCCTGCGCGGGAAGTGGGGGCGCCGCCGCTCCGAGTTCGTACAGGGTGCCAACGGGGAGGGCGAAGGGTCCGGGACCGCCCGCGGTTGCCGCGGCCGGAAGGAATCGGGGAAGAAACGGCGCCAGCGCGCCGACGCCCAGGGCGCCGAGCCAGACCCAACGGGTCGGCCGCCCGTGGGTCCGGAGACCCCGGTCGAGGCACCATGCGGCTCCGGCGACGAGGGCCGCGACGATCAGCCCGTACATCATCGTGGCCAGCGTCATGACTCGCTCTCCTCCAGTTCATCGAGGATCCGCCGCATGCGCTCGAGTTCCTCCGGCGACACTTCCCGGGCCGAGATGAGCTGGGCGAGGACGAGTTCCGCCGACCCGCCGAAGATCTTGTCCCGTATCCGGGCCAGAGCCGTCTCCCCGGCCGTCTCGGACGCGACGAGCGGGAAGTAGCGATACGCCCGGCCCTCCGCTTCGTGCCGGACGGCGCCCTTCTTCTCCAGGATCTGGAGGATCTTGAGAACGGTCGTGTAGCCGACCTCGTCCTCGAGCGCGTCCATGACCTCGCTCACGGAGCCGGACCCGCGGCGCCACAGGACGCTCATGATGTCCAGCTCCCGGTCGCTGAATGTCGGATCCCTCAAGGCTTCACCTCCTCCTGGCAACGTCCCGCCCAAGAATTACGAACATCTTCGTACGAAAGGATACGTGGTCCGGCCCGCCATGTCAACGAAGATCTTCGTACGTGCGCCGGCCCTTGTGAATCGGCGCCGACCGACCGAGCCTCCCGGAACGACTCCTGCCTTCGGCAGGAACGCCTCCGACGAGGCTGCATCCAACGAGGAGACAACCCGCAGCGGCCATGGACCTGACCCGAGACGAGCGAGCGATCCTCGACGGGAGCCGGGGGGAGATTCCCCGCAAGCTCCTCCTCACCATGGTCCGCTTTGGCGAGGCGATGGATGCGGAGCGGCTCGTGCCGGTGGAGGGGCCCGGGCACCTCGTGATTCCGGAGTCCAAGCCCGGCGTCGGGGCGCGGACGGAGTTTCTCGAGTCGCTCGTCGACGCGGGAGTCCGGGCCGCGCTCCCCTTCACGGCCGATCCGGCCACGATCCTCAACGAGACGCTGTCGGATCTGACGGACGACCAGCGGCAGCGGCTCGCCCGCGCGTACCCGATGGAGGTGCGCTACCGGGAGGCGCTCACGAAGCTGGGGCTGCGCGACGCGGGCGGGCTGACCTGCACGCCGTGGTTCGAGGAGGTGGCGAACCGGCCCTCGTACGGCCAGATCGTCGCGTGGGCGGAGTCCTCCGCGGTGGTGTACGCGAACTCCGTCATCGGCGCGCGCACGCACCGGAATCCCGGAATCATCGATCTCATCTCCAACGTCGTCGGCAAGACGCCGCTCGCGGGCCTGCTGACGGACGAGGGGCGGCGGGCGAGCTGGCTCGTCGAGGTCGAGGCGGCGGGGCCGATCAACGGCCAGGTGCTCGGCTACCTCGTCGGGCGCGAGGTCGGCGACGGGATCCCCTGGGTGTCGGGCCTCGCGGACATGCTCAAGGGCGGCGAACACCCGGCGAGCGGGAAGTTCCTGCGCGACTTCGGGACCAACGCCTCCGTGGGGGGCGGGGTCGGCCTCTTCCACCTGGAAGGCGTCACCGTGGAGGCGAAGCGGTACGGCCGGCGGCTCATCCGCGACGACGCCCGCCGGCTGACGATCAACGCGGAGCGGATCGAATCGGTCGGGGCGTCGCTGCGGGCGGACCGCCCGGTCGAGGAGCTGCGGCCGAACAAGGTCCTGCTCGGCTGTCCGCACCTCACCTACGACCAGCTCTGCGGGTGGACCGATGCCGTCGAGAGCGAACTCGCGCGCGCCGGACGCGACCGCCTCGCGGTGGAGACGGTCTTCGTCGCGGCCCCCGACGTGGTGTCCCGCTTCCGGGCCGAACATCCGGGCTTCGCGACCCTCGCCCTCGCGGGAGGACACGTGGGTTCCTTCTGCCTGGAGGCATTCATGCAGGACCCGATCCTCGCGCCGGCCTGCGTCGTCACGAACTCTAACAAGCTCCGCTACTACAGCCGCAACGTGTACATGCTCGACGACGAGGCGCTTCTCCGGGTGATGGTGACGGGCAACGCCGAGGGTGGCGCCGCGCCCTCCACGGGGGCCTTCTCAGGGACCTCCCCCGAGGATCGCGCCTGATGCCCTGCCTCCAGGGCCGGGCGCTGATCGCCGGCGAGATCGCGGCGCCGGCCGCCGTGTCCCGGGTCGGGTTCAACCCCTTCGCGAGCTTCTGCGACCAGTTCGACGGCGGGATCGACACGGCGGTGTGCGGGGATCCGCAGAACGCCGAACTCTTCGGCGAGCCGCTCACCGGGCGGATCGTCCTCGCACCCTTCTGCGTGGGCTCGACGTCGGCCGGGCCCTGCTGGGAGCGCATGGCGGAACTCGGCCTCGCCCCTGCCGGACTCCTCCTGCCGGGGGACGTGGATCCGCTCACGGCCGGCGGCCTCATCCTGGCCGATGTCTGGCTCGACACGCCGATCGTGTGCGTGGACCGGCTGGGGCCCGAACTGCTCGACCGGGTCGAGACGGGCGACGAACTGCGCGTCGGCCGCGACGGCGTGGTGAGCTGGTAGGCGTCAGTCGTCGGAGGCCGTGAGCCAGCCCTCCCGCTCGAAGGCGGGCGACGGATAGGTGTAGAACCCCTTCCCCGACTTCACGCCCAGTTCCCCGCGCTCGACCATCCGGTCGAGGAAGCCGGGCGGCTTGTCCGATGGGTCTCCGGAGGCCTTGTAGTACACGTTCTCGATGTCGCGCACGACGTCGAGTCCGACCACGTCCATGAGTCCGCACGGCCCCACCGGCGTGCCCCAGTCGAGCATCCACGCCCGGTCGATCTCTTCCGCGCTCAGGTAGCCGCCGGCGATCAGGTGCAGCGACTCCTTCTTGATGGCGCGCCAGATCCGGTTCGTGGGATAGCCCTGGATCTCGCGGCGGGCGACGATCGGCACGAGGCCGAGGCCGCGCAGGAACCGCTTTGCCGCGTCGGTCGTCGCGGGGTCGGTGCCGGGGTGTCCCATGACCTCGACCTTGAGGTCCTCCGGCGGGCCGAAGTTCATGTTCGTGAATCGCCCGGGGCGGCCCGTCGACTCCGCCATCCACGAGCCCGGCAGTGAAGAGGTGTTGGAGGCGATGAAAGCCTCCGCCGGCGCCGCCGCGCCGATCTGCCCGAGGACGACGCGTTTCAGTTCCAGGTCTTCGTGGACCGTCTCGATCACCCAGTCCGCCTCCCGGACACAGTCCTCGATATCCCGGCACGCCTCCACGAGCCCATGTCTCGCACCGGCCTGGGGCCCGTCCCCTTCGTCCGCGGTCTCGAGCAGCGCGCGCACGGCAACCAGCGCCCCGGCGAGCGCCTCTTCCGAGATGTCGTGCAGCCGCGCGCGCACCCCCCGCGCCGCGCAGCCGTAGGCGATCCGCCGTCCCATCGTCCCCGCGCCGATGATGGCTACGACCCTTGCGACGCGCTCCGTGCCGGACATGGCATCCTCTTGTGAATCGGTGTCAGATGGCCAAGGCTCCCGGAGGACCGGGAACAGCCTCCCGAGACGAACACAGCCTTCACAGCCCTCCGAGGAGCAGATGACCACGACCTGGAACTACGGCGACCCCTACGCCTACATGGACAGGGTCGCCGGCGGCATGCCCCCCGTCATCATCTGTCTGGCCGCGAACGGCGGCATTCAGGGGAAAGAGTATAACCACGCCCTCCCGGAGACGTCCGAGGAGCTCGCCGAATCCGTCGGCGAGGCGTACGACGCGGGCGCCTCGATGGTGCACATCCACGCCCGCAACCCCGAGACGCTGTGGAAGGGGGCGACGACGACGGAGGTGTGGCTCGAGGCGAACCGCCGCCTGCGCGAGCGCTGCCCCGAGATCATCATCAACAACACGACGGGCGGCGACCTGTGGATGGACGATGAACAGCGCCTGTCGTGCCTCGACGCCAACCCCGAGGTCGCGTCGCTAAACCTCGCCCCGGACATGGGCAAGTTCAAACTCAAGCCGCGCGGGGAGGAGTACACGCACCCCCGCCCCGCGATCGACTTCGACGACTGCACGCCTTTTTCCTACAAGCAGATCGCGCACTTCGCGGCGGAGATGAGGGCGCGCGGCATCAAGCCCGAACTCGAGACCTACCACCCCGGCTGCGGGTGGGTGATCCGGGATCTGATGGCGCAGGGCCTCATCGAGCCGCCGTACTGGGTACAGACCGTGATGGGCTACCAGACGTCGAGCTGGCCGACCGTCGACAACGTGGTGAACATGGTCCGCGAGTTCCCCAAGGGTTCCGTGTGGCTGTGCTCCGGCATCGGGCCGCACCAACTGCCGATGACCACGCTCGCCACCCTCATGGGAGGACATGTCCGCGTCGGCCTTGAGGACAACATCTACTACCGCCGCAGCGAGAAGGTGGCGAGCAACCGCCAGCTCGTGGAGCGCGCCGTCCGGATCGCGCACGAGCTGAACCGCGAGGTCGCCACGCCCGCGCAGGCGCGCGAAATGCTTGGGCTCCCCCCGACCCCGTCACAGTACGGCTGAACCCATGACAGAGCCCACGACCAGACCGGCGACCCCGGACGCAGGCGGCGAACGCGAGGTCCTCGGGCGGGGGATCCGGCTCCGGTCGCTCTTCTCGCTCGCCTTCGGGACGATCATCGGCGTCGGCTGGATCACGGTCATGGGGGCGTGGCTGAGCGGCGCCGGCGCGATCGGGGCCATCATCGCATTCGTGCTCGGCGGCCTCGGCATTCTCGCGATCGGGCTCTGCTACTCGGAGATGGCGGCCGCGTACCCGGTCACCGGCGGCGAGGTCGCGTACGTGTTCGAGGCGTGGGGGGCGCGCTGGAGCTTCGCCGCCGCGTGGTTCCTCGCCTTCTCCTACATCTTCACGACCTCCTTCGAGGCGATCTCCGTGGAATGGGTCGTGTCCGCGCTCGTCCCGGGGTTCGGCGGTCCGGTCATCTACACGCTGCTGGGGCAGGAAGTGCGGCTGTGGAGCCTCGCCCTCGGGCTCGCCGTGATGGCCGCGATCACGCTCATCAACTACCGCGGCGGAAAGACGGCCGCCTGGTTCCAGGACCTGATGACGGCGGGGCTCATCATCCTCACCCTCATCTTCGTCATCGCGGGCATCGTGGGCGGCAGCGTCGCGAACCTGGAGCCCATGTTCAGCGGGACGACGCCGGGGGCGGCCCTGATCGGCGTGGGCATCGTGCTCGGGACCGCCGCGTTCTGGTTCGCCGGCTTCGACACGATTCCACAGGCGATGGAGGAGGTGGAGGAGGGCGCGAAGCTGCGGCTCCTGCCGCGCGTCATGGGCGCCTCGATCCTGTTCGCGCTCGTCTTCTACTGTCTCGTGATTCTGGCGACGGCGATGAGCATGCCCCGCGCGGAACTGCTCGCGTCCGAGCTTCCCGCCGCGGCGGCGATCGAGGCCGCCCTGGGCTCGCCGTTCCTGGGCCGGATCGTGCTGTTCGCCGGACTCTGCGGACTCATCACGACGTGGAACGCGATCTTCTTCGCCTCCACGCGGATCGTCTTCGCCATGGCGCGCGCGCACATGATCCCGCACCGGCTCGCCAAGGTGCATGACCGCTACGGCTCGCCGTCGGCCGCCGTCATCTTCGTGGCCGTCATGGGGAGCGTGGGGGCGCTGTTCGGGCGCAACGCGATTCTCGTCATCGTCGGAGGCGCCGCGATCTCGGCCATGATCGTCTTCCTCGTCGTCGTGCTCGGGGTTCTGCGACTGCGGAAGACGCGCCCCGACCACCCGCGTCCCTACACCGTGCCCGGCGGCCGGGGCTTCCTGGTTCTCAGTGCCGTCGTCGCGCTGGGGCTGCTCGGAGCTTCGATCTGGGAACCCTTCCATGGCGCGGGGGGCCGGATTCCCGCCGAGTGGATCGTCCTCGTCGTGTGGGCGGCGCTGGGACTCGTCTTCTACCGCGCCGCCGCGCCCCTCCGCCGTGAGGTGAGCGAAAGGCAACTCCGCTGGCTCATCCTCAGCGACGAGGATCCGAAGTGAACACGAGCCGACGCAGCTTCCTCCGCCGGTCCGCGGGCGCGCTGGCGCTGGCCCCGATCGTGCCCGTGGGGCGGCTCGCTCTGGCCGACCCGGCTTCGCGGCCCGCCGGTTCGGGTCGCCCGCAGGAGGCGTGGGTGGCGCGGGCGCGCGCCGAGATCCCCGCCTCGACGGAGAGCCTGTACTTCCAGACAGGCGGGATCGGCCCCGCTCCGAACGCGGTCATCGACCACGTCCAGGAACGGCTCGCCTTCCAGAACCGGAGTCCGGCCGAGCCCCGCATCTCGGACGAGATGGCCCGCATCGAGCCCGACCTGCGAGCGCAACTGGCGCGCGTGTTCGGGGCCGCGACCGAGGAGGTCGCGCTCACCCACAGCACCTCCGAGGGGATCTCCATCGTCGCCTGGAGCCTGAACTGGGAGCCGGGCGACGAAGTCGTGATCTCCAACACGGAACACCCCGCCAACGTCGTCCCGTGGTACGTCCTCCGGGACCGGTTCGGGATCGCGATCCGCGAGATCGACCTGAGTCCCGGAACCGGACTCATCGACGAGATCCGCGACCAGCTCTCGAACCGCACGCGGATGGTGAGCATCAGCCACGTATCGCGGAACAACGGACGAACGCTGCGGACGGACGAGTCCGCCGAACTGGGGGACTTGCTGCGCTCCCGCGGCGTGCGCTACCACCTCGACGGCGCGCAGGGCCCCGGCTGCGTGGCGACCGACTTCCGCGCGCTCGGCTGCGATGGCTATTCGACGTGCGGCCACAAGTGGCTGCTCGGCCCCAAGGGCACGGGCGCGCTCTTCGTGCGCCGAGAGATACTGGACGACGTGCAACTGAGCTGGGCCGGCTCCCACAGCCACGCGACGATGGACTACGAGGGTGCGTACACCCTGCTCCCCAGCGCCGCCCGCTACGAGTTCGGCACCCGCGCCCTGGCGGACTTCGCCGGCTTCGCCCACGCGGTGGAGTGGATGGAGGACATCGGCCTTGAGAGGATCGAGGAGCGGGTCCAGTCGCTCGTCGACCACGCGATCGAAGTCGTGGACGCCACCGAGGGACTGGGCGTGTCGTCCCCGCGGGCACGCCCGGACCGCTCGGGCGTGTTCGTCGTCCAACTCCCGGATGGCTGCGACGCCACCCAACTCTACAACGACCTGCGCGAAGACGACGGCATCCTCGCCTCCCCGGTCCGGGAGGAGCGCGACTTCCGGCTCTCCATCCACTTCTTCAACACCCGCGAAGAGATCGACGCCGCCGTCGCGGCCGTCTCGGATCGCTGCACCTGATCTGGCTGGGGCCTCCGCGGCGATTGTCGTCCCTACACCACTCGTCTCGGGAGCCGCGGATTCATGGACTGGATGATGCCGAGGAAGCCGCGGCCCGTCCGTTCGGCGACGGTGTGGGGAAGCACGGACGGATGGTCGGGGCCGACGAGCGTGGCGACATCGCCGACCTCGACCGTCTTCTCCGGGCCGATGTCGAGGATGGTGTGCGCGGAGTTGACCCCGCCCGCGACGGGGTACAGGTGGCCGTTGATCAGCACCTCGCACGTCCCGTTCGCTTCGGACGGATAGCCGTCGGTGCGGCCGACCGGCAGCAGCGCCACCCAGGTGGCCCGGTCGGCGGTGAAGGTGTGGCGGAAGCCCGCGCTGTCGCCCGGCTCGAGGCGTTCGACCCGCACCACGCGGGCATTCATGCGAAACACGGGCCTGAGGTCGGCCATGTCCCGGGCGCCTTCGCCGCCGGAAAGGTGGTTTCCGAACAGCGCGTTCCCGGGCCGCACCATGTCGTAGTGCGCCTCGGGCAGGTTGAACAGCTCGAAGGAGGGTGAAGCGTGGAGGGTGCCGAGGGGGAGGCTCTTCCCGCGGGCCCATGCGAGGAGCTCCTCGAAGCGCGCGAGCTGCTCCCGGTTGAAGTCGAGATCGTGCATGAACATGGTGTAGGTGCCGTTCACGTCGACGTATTCGCTCTGCACGAGTTCTTCGATCCACCCGCGCGCGCGGGTGTACGGCATCCCCTCCCGGTTCATCCCCGTATCGATGAAGAGCTGGACGGGCACGGGACGGCCGAGTCGCCGGGACACGCTCCGCAGCCGCGCGGGCGCATCGTCCAGCCACACGGACTGGAGCACGTCGTGCCTCGCCAGCTCCTCGATCTCATCCTCGGATCCCTCGGCCATGACCACGATGGGCTTGGTCACGCCTTCCTCGCGCATGGCGAGCGCTTCCTCTACGCGCACGGAGGCGATGCCGCCCACCTCGGGCATCCCGGCGAGGAGCGGCCCGACCGCACGGTCGCCCAGGCCGTAGGCGTTGTTTTTCACCACCGCGAGGATGGGGCGGCCGCCCGCCAGCCGCGCGGCCTCGCGGACGTTGTGGGCCCAGGCAGCGCGGTCGAGTTCGATCCACGGGTCGAAGCGCTCGGGAGTCCAGGTGCGGTCGGCGGTGCCGGCGGCGGATAACAGGCCAGCGCCTGGACTGCGCGTCCTCGCAGCGGTGGCGCAGCCGGAGGTCGCGGCGAGGCCCAGGGCTGCGCCGGTCAGGTGGAGGAAGCGGCGGCGCGGAAGAGGCGGTGACGGGCGATCCATTGGGCCCTCCGGGCTTGGCGGTGGACTTATGGAGCGAATGTAGGGTTAAGCGCGCAGCGTGGGCACGTCGTAGAGCGGAATGCGCGAATCGCGCGTGACGAGGATGAGCCCTTCAGCCCGGGCCTGAGCGATGAGCATTCTGTCGAACGGATCGCGGTGGTGCGGCGGCAGGGCCGCGGCTCGCTCGGCATGATCGAACGTCAGCGGCAGGTGTGCGAACCGCTTCTCCTCCACCACGGCCGCGAGGTTGTCCGGTGCGACAAGTCGACCCTTGGCCTTCTTGATCGCGATCTCCCAACCGGAGACGGCGCTCACGAGCACCTGGTTGTCCGGGTCCGCGATCGCCTGCCGTGCCGACTCGGCAATGTGACGAAAGTCGGACATCCACCAGAGAAACGCGTGTGTGTCGAGCAGCAGCCGCATCGTCAGTCAGCGTCGGGGAAGATGCGGGAGTTTTCGAACGCCGCAACGATCTCGTCGTCCTCGTCGTCGAAGTCCGGAGCCATCACGATCCGGCCCTCGAGACCTCCCGGCTGGCGAGGTTCAACGGGTTCCCGGTAAGGCGTCAGGCGCACCCACGGTTGTCCCGAGTTGCAGATCACGACCTCTTCCCCTTCCCGGGCCAGCCTGGCCAGGCGGGAAAGCTGTGACTTCGCTTCGTGCATGTTGACCTTCATGGGACCACATATCCTCCCGTTAATCGATCTATTAGCTCGGCTAAGTCTAGCTAATAGATGTCGAATCGACAACCCACCTGAGCAGCGCGAGTCACAGCCTCGCACCACGGAACCGGTTGTCAATTATTGCCAACTCCGGTAAGCTCAGACATGAACACCATGAACATCTCGCTTCCCGCCCCGATGAAGTCGTTTGTCGACGAGCAGGTCGTCGGTCGTGGCTACGGCAGTTGCAGCGCGTACATCCGTGAACTGATCCGCCGTGACCAGGATCGGCAGCACCTTCGAGATCTGCTGTTGGCGGGTGGCGAGTCCGATCCCGCCGTCACCGCCGATACGACCTACTTCGACGCGCTCCGCGCCCGGGTTCGCAGACACGCGACGGAGTGACGCCGGAATCCGTGGTCCTGAGGGCGGCGGCCCGTCGGGACGTGGATGAGGCGATCACTCACTACCTGAAGGAAGCCGGCTCGCAGGTCGTGCTCGGTTTCATTGACGCGCTCCAGGAGGCCTTCGGGCACATTGCCGACAACCCGCGATCCGGTTCGCCCCGGCACGGTCACGAGGTGAACCTGCCCGGACTGCGCTCGTGGCCGCTCAGGGGATACCCCCACCTCGTCTTCTACATGACAGGGCACAACCGGATCGACGTCTGGCGCATCTTGCACGGCCGACGCGACATCCCGGAATGGCTGCGGGACTCGTGAGCAGGGTCCCGACGTATGTCTGGACGTTCCTGGCGCTGGTGGCGGGTCTGGCCGCCGGTGGGTTCTTCCCGGGGCCGCTCGCACCGGTCGCCGACGCCACGGCGACGCTCATCGCCTGGGTGGTCGCCGTCGTGCCGCTGCTCATTCTGGCGGCCCTCAGTCCGGCCATCGCGACGCTGGTGCGGCGCGGGCTCGCCGGGCGCTTCGCCGGCGCGGTCGTCCTGTGGTACGTCTTCACGTCTACCGTCGCCGGACTCATCGCCGTCGTGACCTCCGCCACGATCTTTCGCATCCCGCTGGCCTCGGGAGACCGGGGCGTATGGACCGAAGCCGCGGCCATGCTGCGGAGCCTCGGAGAGGGCGGGGCCTCGTGGCCGCTGCTCGCGATCCTCGCCGGCGTCCTGCTCGGGGCGTTCGGCGCCCGGCACGATCCGATCTACCGCGTGCTTCGGAGCATCGCCGACTCGATCGAGAAGGCGGGCGGCAGGCTGGCCTACGTCATGCTCCCGCTCATCCTTGCCTTCGGGATCACCCTGGGCGTGCGCTTCGGCGCGAGCCTGGGGCTCTCGCACTATCTGACGATGGCCGCCTACACCGGCGCGCTCGTCCTGGTCTGGTGGGCGTTCTACACGTTCGTGCTCGTGCGGCGGGTGGGACGCCGGCCCGTGGGGCCCGTTCTGAGTGCGTACTACGTGCCGACCGCGGTCTTCGCCGCGGGCACGTGCTCGTCGCTCGCGACGCTCCCCGTCAACCTCGCCAACGCGAAGAAGGTCGGCGTGCGCGACGAGGTGGCGGACTTCGTCCTCCCGTTCGGCGCCGTCGCGAACCTGGACGCGAGCGCGCTGGCCTACGTCGCGTACGGGCCCTTCGTCGTCAGCTACGTGTTCGGCCTGGAATTGAGCTGGATGATGATGCTGGCCGCGTGGCCCGCCGTCGTCCTGTTCACGATTGCCGCTCCCGGGCTCCCGGCCGGGATGGGGACGGCGCTGTGGAGCGCGACGCTGTTCGCGAGCATGCTGGGGCTCGAGGGCCAGGCGCAGGGCGAGTTCATCGCGAGCTGGATCGCGCTCTCCGGAGGTATCCCGGACATGCTGCGCACGGCGACGAACACGACCGGAGATGGCTACACCGCGATCATCTTTGACGGCCGATTCGATGAGTTCTTCGCGAGGGACGATGGCTGACGGGGCCGTGGCCAAGGCCGGCGTGGATCTCTCGCCCGGAGCGCGGCGGCTCGTGCACGTGAACGGACGCGTGCAACCGGGCGAAGTCGTCGTGATCGTGACGGATCCGACGATGGGACGGTACGCGGAGGCCGTGGCGGCAACCGCCCGGGGCGCCGGCGCCGAAGTAACCGTGTGCATTATTCCCATGCGGAAGCGGGACGGGCAGGAGCCGCCCCCGCCTGTCGCGCGCGCCATGGCCGAAGCGGCGGTGATCTTCTCTCCCGTCCGCGTCTCGATCACCCACACCCGGGCGATGCGGGCCGCCCTCGAGGCGGGGGCGCGCGTCTGCATGATGACGGCGTACACTGACGCAATCATGACCAGCCCCGCGCTGCTCGAGACCGATTTCGAGGCGCAGGCCGAGGTCTGCCGGCGCCTCGGCGCAGCGTTCACGGAGGGCGAGTTCGTGCGCCTCACCTCACCCCGCGGGACGGATCTCCGCTTCGGGATCGAGGGGCGTGTCGCCAACGTGCTCACGAACATCCCCGATCCCGGAGAACTGGCCCCGGTCCCCGACATCGAAGTCAACGTCGTGCCAGTGACCGGTTCGGCCGAGGGCACGCTCATCTTCAACGCTTCGGTCCCCTACCTCGGTATCGGCATCCTGGAAGAGCCCATCGTCTGCTCCGTGCGCGACGGCGCCATCGTGGAGATGGCCGGCGGTGCGCAGGCCGGTTTCCTGCGCGAACACCTGGAGTCCTTCGGAGACCCGCACTGCTTCAACGTCGCCGAGTTGGGCGTCGGCCTGAACCCGAACGCCCGCCTCACCGGAGAGATGCTCGAGGACGAGGGCGTCATGGGCACGATCCACATCGGCATCGGCACCAGCCACACCCTCGGGGGCGAGATCGTGGCCCCGACGCACTACGACCTGCTCATGTGGGAACCGACCATCGCCGTCGATGGCCGCGTCGTCCAGCGAGAAAAGCAGGTTCTGGTATGAGACGAGGCGCGGAGATCCTCGTGCGGACGTGCGCCGGCGTGCAGCCTGCCGAGGACGTGGTCATCGTCACGGATCCGGAGCGGATGACGATCGCCCGGGCGGTTGCCGACGCGACGCTTGAGGCTGGAGCCGTCCCGAGCATCGTGGTCCCACCCGAGCGGTCGATCGACAACGAAGAGCCGGGACCCGCGGTGGCTGCCGCGCTCTCGGCCGCCGACGTCGCCTTCCTGCCTGTGACGCTCGCCCTGGCACACACCCGCGCGGTCCGCGAGGCCGTAGGTGCCGGAGCTCGAGTTCTCTCCATGACCGCGTTCACCGAACGGATGATGCGCGAGGGCGGGCTCTTCACGGACTTTCGGGCGCGCAAGCCGCTGTGCGACGCCATCGCGGCGAAGCTCACCGCTGGCGAACGCCTGCGGGTCACGAACCCTACCGGCACCGATCTCACCATGAGCCTCGCGGGCGTGACCGGGAACAGCCACGCCTGCCTGCTGAACGGCCCCGGCTTCACCGCCGTTCCCAACATCGAAGCCAACTGCGCCCCCGCGCAGGGCACCGCCGAAGGCGTGTTCGTCTGCGATGGGAGCATCCCCTACTACGGCGTCGGCCCAATCCGGGAACCCGTGACCTTCCGCATCTCGAAGGGCTTCGTCACCGATATCGAGGGCGGCGACCAAGCCGAATTCCTCGCGGATCTACTCGCCCGACAGGACGACCGCTGGGTGTACAACCTGGCCCAGTTCGCCTTCGGCCTGAACCCGGCCTGCACCGAGTTCACCGGCGAGATGCTCAACGACGAGGGCGTGAACGGCACCGTCCACATCGGCATCGGCACCTCCGCCAACCTCGGCGGCACCGTCTCCGCCAAGACCCACTTCGACGCCATCGCGCGGGCCCCAGCCGTGTGGATCGACGACGAAGCGGTATGAGTAGGACGTTCCCGCGGGAACGTCCCGGGACGCGGATCCGGGCTCAGAAGTCCTGGACGAGTTCCCGCATGCGGCGCTTCGTCGCGTCATCCGGCAGGCGGCCGAAGGCGGCGCCGATGTTCTCCGCCATGTGATCCGGATTCGTCGTCTCGGTGAGGGCGCACGTCACGGCGGGGTGGGCGAGGATGTACTTGAGGGAGAACTGCGCCCAGCTCGCGCAGTCGAACTCGGCCGCCCACTCTGGCAACTCGTGTCCGCTCACGCGGGGAAAGTAGGTACCGTTCATGAACGGGCGGTTGACGAGGACGGCGAGCCCGAGGTCCTGCGCGAGCGGCAGGAGGCGATCCTCCGCGTTGGGTTCCATCACCGAGTAGTTGACCTGGACGAAGTCCAAGGGCTGCGTGCGCATGAACGACTCGAACGCCTCGTGCTGGGGGGTGCTGGAGGTGGTGACGCCGATGTAGCGCGCCTCACCGGAGTCTTTCCAGCGGAGCACGTTCGGCCAGTGCGCGTCCAGATCGCGCATGCTCTCGACCTCGAGCAGATCCAGGGTGCGGCCGCCGACGAGCCGCTGGTTCTGCCGCATCTGCTCGATGCCCGCGGCTTCCCCGTCCGTGTTGATTTTCGTGGCGACGAAGAGGCGGCCGCTGAACTCCGGCGCCGTCAGCACCGTCCCGAACTCCGCGTCGATCTCAGGCGTGCGCGGCGACGTGTCGACGACCCGCCCGCCGTGATCGAGAAGCACGCGGATCACGCCGGCCAAGGGCTCCGTCCCCTCGGTTGGGATCTCGAGCACGGGCTTCGAGGAGCCGAAGCCGACGATGGGCAGCGTTTCCCTGGTTCCCGGGATGGGACGGGTGGGAAGCGTCTCCTGGACCGGGGGCGTGCTCCCAAACAGGGCGCGCGGGGCAGCCAGCGCGACGCCGGCACCCGCCAGGCAAGACAGGAAGTCGCGGCGCGTTGTATCGCCCGGAGTCGTCATGGCCCCCCCTTCGATCGGTCCAGCGGCAGATTCGGCATCAATCTAACGGCAGAAATGGCCACGATGCAGCGGCAGGTTCGGACACGCCGGAGTCCAACAACCATGAAGATCTTACATCCGATGTCAGATTTGCATGGTTACGACGGGTCCGGAGCCTCAGGCGCGGCCGGTGCGGCGGAGGAGCCTGAGGTGGGTGCGGACGTTGTCGTGTTCGAAGTAGGCGTCCTGCAGGTGGCGCGCCCCGGACGACACCATCTCGGTGCGGCCGTGGAGCACACGGTGTCCGGCGCACAGCAGGATCATCCCGCCCTCCAACCGGAAGGTCACTTGGGCGCCGGGGTCGTTGACGCGGCGCGACAGTTCGTGGTAGGCGGCGTAGAACTCGCCCAGCCGGGGCTCCGACAGGGGAACGGCCTGCATCTGCGCCGTATTGAAGCGGATCATCCTGATCTCCCCGGCGCTGTCCAGGTCGACCATGGGGTTGGCCGCGTAGCACTCGTACTCGTCACTGAAGATCCGGAACGGGACCGGCACGGAGCACAGCACGTCGAACTTGTCGGGGTGCTCGCGACGTAGCGCCTCCAGCACGCCGAAGCCGTCCACGACCGTCGACGCGCCGCCCTCGCACTCGTTCACCAGCATGTGCAGCGCCTGCACGCTCGGGGGCCACGTGTAGCTGGTGAAGTCGTTGTGTACTCCGACGGCCAGAGCGGTGTGCGCGATGTTGTATCCCTTCGGATCGAGCTTGACGTTGTGGATGCGCTCGAACAGGACCTCCCGGACCGGACCCAGCCGGGGCGCGAGTTCCTCCAGCGAATCCGGTACGGTGGGGGCGTCGACCAGCACGCAGACCCCGGTGCGCAGAAACTCCTCGATCAACTCCGCCGCCGCGCTGTCGTCCGCCAGGAACCGCCGGTAGTCGAACCTCCGCGGCTCGAACCCGCCGTCCCAGTGCTGCAACGCGGGACGAGGCCGGCTCAGGAGACCGCGGATGTCGCTCGACCGGTATCGGGTACGGTGTCCGTCCGGCCACGCGATGGAGATCGCCTCGTCGTTGGATCCGCCGCCTTCGATGGCGACCGTCGACGGCCTCAGGTCGCTGGGGACGCGGAAGACGTGGAACCGCTTCTCCGTGGTCTGCTCCACGGAGCACTCGCCGCAGCCGCAGTTGTCGCGCAGCCAGAGGTAGGGGAGATCGGTGCGTTCGCCATCGCTCCAGACCGCGGTGAGGGCGTCGCCGTTCTGCGCGATGCTGCTGATCGAGGCACCCATGGTCGATCCTCCCAGTCCGTGGTCACCGGCCTGCAGCGAACGCTACGGACGGCCGAGCGACCTTGACAATGCCCTTCGCCTGGGCCGACGCTGCGGCGAGGAGCCCCAACCGAACCCTCAAGCGGAGAGTAGACCGGCATGCCCCGTACGGCTGAGACGAGCGCAACAGCCAACACGGAGCCGAGGGGCTCCGTCGTGAGCTTCACCCGCATGGAGGACGGCACCCGCGAGGACTACGAACTGCTGTCGCGCCTCGAGGACGAATTCGCCGCTGGCACCGCCGACCGCGTCCTGGCGCACCTCCGCCAGCTGTCCGGCTCGGTCGGAGGCTACCAGGTCGACCGGCTGGAGCACTCCCTGCAGAGCGCCACCCGTGCCCATCGCGACGGAGCGGATGAGGAGATGGTGGTCGCCGCGCTCCTGCACGACATCGACGATCTGCTCGCTCCGCACAGCCACGGGGAGCTGGCCGCGCTCCTCCTGCGCCCGTTCGTGACCGAGCGCACGCACTGGATCGTCCGGCACCACGGCCTGTTCCAGCTCGTCTACTACGCCCACCACCTGGGCCGCGACCGCAACGCGCGCGACAGGTACCGCGACCACCCCTGGTACCAGGACGCCGTGGACTTCTGCCACCGCTGGGACCAGTCCGCGTTCGATCCCGAGTACGAGTCACTGCCGCTGGAGTTCTTCGAGCCGATGGTGCGCCGGATCTTCGCGCGCGAACCGTTCAGCCTCTGGCCGAGGGGGCGATCCTGACCGTCCGACTCCTCTCCGGCGGGAATCCCCAGATTCCGAAGGCGGATGGAGATGGGCCCGTGCAGGACTACATCGCGGCCATGCCGGGCTGGAAACGGGAGGTCGGCCGCCACCTCGACGCACTCATCGAGCGGAGCGTGCCCGGTGTCCGCAAGGCGGTCCGCTGGAACTCCCCCTTCTACGGCATTGAGAACCGGGGCTGGTTTCTCTCGTTCCATTGTTTCACGCGGTACATCAAGGTGACCTTCCTCAACGGCGCCTCGCTGCGTCCCGTGCCGCCGGTGGAATCGAAGCACGAGCACGTCCGGTACTTCCACATTCATGAGGAGGACGAGGTGGATGAGGACCTGCTGGCGGACTGGCTCCGGCAGGCATCGGCGCTCCCGGGAGAGGACCTTTTCTGATGCTTGAATGGCTGGGGATCGGCCACCTGTTCGAGCTTTCGGGGACGGAGGCGGTCGCAGGCTTCCTCGCCCCGCTCGCGATCTGCGCCGCGTTCTTCGTGGTGCAGCTCATCCTGCCTGGAAGGCGGGTTCCGGGTTACGTCATCGAAGCGGAGACCGGCGAGCCGCGCGGCTACCGGCTGAACGGCCTGCTGGTGTTCGTGCTCGCGGAACTCGTGTGGGCGCTCGAACTCACCGGGTTGCCGCGGGACTGGTTCTACCGGTCCACCGTCTACCAGGTCGCCGGCGGCACGGTCACGTGCCTGATCTTCGCCCTCCTCGCCGTGTTCGGCGGGTCGCGCGGCAAGGTGGAGCGTCCGCTCGCCGCCCTGTGGGAAGGTCGCGTGCTCGAGCGGTCGTTCTTCAACGAGCGCTTTGACGTGAAGATGTTCCTGTACGTCGTCGGCGGGACGATGCTGTCGCTGAACGCCCTCTCCGGCGCCGCCTACCACTACGGCCTCTTCGGCGCGGACTCGAACCCCGGCGTCTTCCTCTACGCGGCGTTCCTCACGTTCTACGTCTTCGACTATTTCATCTTCGAGCGCGTCCAGCTCTACACCTACGACGTCATCCACGAGAAGCTCGGCTTCAAGATGATCTGGGGCGGGATCCTGGTGTACGGATGGCTCTACATCCTCCCGCTGTGGGGTCTGGCCGTGTACCCGGACCCCGGCTTCGAGGCGCCCTGGAGACAGGTGTGGCTCATCGGCGCGCCCGCCCTCTTCCTCGTCGCGTGGGGCATCACTCGCGGCGCCAACATGCAGAAGTACACCTTCAAGCGCTGGCCCGAGCGCAAGTTCCTCGGCCTCATCGAACCCGAGTACATCGAGGCCGGCGACCGCAAGATCCTGTGCAGCGGCCTGTGGGGCGTCGCCCGTCATTTCAATTATCTGGGCGAGGGCTTCTTCTCCCTATCCATCGCCCTCGTATTCGGCTATTTCGCCAACCCCTGGGCGTGGACCTACTTCGTGTTCATCGTCGGATTGTTCATTTTCCGGCAGCGCTTCGACGACAAGTTCTGCGCCGAAAAATACGGCCCGGAGAAGTGGGCCGAGTATCAGGCGCGGGTGAAGTACCGCATTATCCCCGGCATCTATTGATGCCCGGGCGCACGGCAAGTCATGCGCGAGGAGGCGGTGAAGAAGATGCCATCAACGGACGGCTGGTCGAGGAGGCGGTTTCTGGGGAGTGGCTCGGCGGCCGCGGCGGTGGCCGCCGTTTGGGGATGTGCGCCCGACGAGGGGATCCCTGTGGGCGGGGGTAGGCCGCCGGCGTCGCTCACCGGGCCTCGCCGGTTGCTTGCGGAACCGGGTCCGATGCTCCCGCCCGTCCCCGCGATCCTGCTCACCGTCAACGGCCGGCCCGGGGACCCGGACGAGATATCGGTGCTGTGGACGTTCGTCGTGAGCGGCGACCCGCCCCAGATCGGGGTGAGCGCGGCCCTGGAGCATCGGGCGAGGGGACTCCTGGAGATCCACGACGAGTTCGTGCTCAACGTCCCGCTCGCATCCATGGTCGAGGCGTTCGACACCGTCGACATGAACTCCGGGCGCGTGGCGGACAAGTTCGAACTCTCGGGGCTGACGCGCGGCGCGGCGATCACCGTCGATGCGCCCACGGTGGAGGAGTCCCCGATCCATTGCGAGTGCCGGATCTTCGACTCCCTCGAGGTCCCGCCGGAGCGAAAGATCTTCCTCGCGGAGGTCGTGGCGACGACCGCCATCGAGGGCGCGGTCGACGACGCCGGGCGCCTGATCGTGCCCGCCGTGGACTTCTTCGGGATGACCGCCGGGAGCGGCGAGCACTACACGATGGGCCGGCGGGTCGGCAACATCGGGATGACGGTCGGGCGAACCGACATCAAGTACTAACGCGGGGGTTTGCCACGGACCGCTAGCCTTCGTTCCTCTCCCACTCTTCCCTGAGGAGTCCGTAGTAGACCTCGTCGATCCGCTCCTCCCGCAGCACCCGGTGGCTGCGCAACACCCCCTCGCGGGTCATGCCCAGCTTTTCCATCACCCTCAGAGACTGGGCGTTTCGCGCATCGGCGTACGCGTACACCTTCGCGAGCCCGCGCTCGCGGAACGCCCAGTCGACGACGGCGCGGGCCGCCTCCACCACCAGGCCGCTGCCCCAATGCTCCTTCGCGAGCGAGTAGCCCAGGGCTCCCGTCGCATATTCGACGTCGATCTCGATTCCGACGCCGCCGACGACCTTCCCGTCCAGGACCATCGCCCACACCGGCCACAGGTCCCACGACATGCGGATCCGATCCTCCACGAACTCCACCGCGTGTTCCCTGAGGTAGGGCAGCGGCGCCGTCAGGTAGCGGCCCCACTCCGGGTCGCGGGCGAACTCGAAAATGTCGTCCACATCTTCCCGCCGGTGCGGCCGCAGCAGCAACCGCCCCGTCCTGATCTCGAACTCACGTGTCTTCATCGTACAGTCCCAGGGTCGTGTCGTTCACGAAGCGATGCGTGGCTCAGACCCTTCAATACCCGAGCAGTTCCGGCAGGAAGAGAACAACGTCGGGGAGGAACGCGATGGCGACGGTGAGGGCCAGCATGAGGGCCAGGTAGGGCCAGAGGGGGCGCGCGACCTCCGCCGGCTGGACCCCTCCCACGGAACAGGCGACGAGCAGGCTCACGCCCACCGGTGGCAGGAACACGGAGATTCCCTGCGTGGCCACGATGACGGCCCCGTAATGCACGGGGTCGATCCCGAGTTGCGTCGCCAGGGGCAACAGGATCGGCGTCAGCAGGACGACCGCGGGCACGCCCTCGAGGATGGCGCCGAGCGGAAGGAAGACGAGAATCGTGAGGAGCATGAAGCCGATCGGGCCGCCGCCCAGCCCCACCACGGTCGACGCGAGCGCCTGCGGCACCTGCAGGACGGCGAGGACCCAGCCCAGCAGGTGCGCCGCGCCGACCACGAACAGCACCATCCCGGACACCACGGCCGTCTGGACGACCTTGTTCCACAGCTCCGCCAGGGTGAGGGACCGGTACACGAAGGCCGCCAGGAGCAGCGCGTAGGCGACGGCGACGGCCGCGGCCTCGGTGGGGGTGAAGAGTCCGAAGCGGATGCCCCCCAGGATGACGACGATCATGAAGAGCGGGAGCACGGCGTCAAGCGTTGCGCGGCGGAGTTCCGCGAACGAGGCGCGCTCCCCGCGCGGCCACCCTTCCCTTCGCGCCTGCCACCCGATCTGCGCCATCAGGCCGGTGGCGATGAGGAGCGCGGGCACGATCGAGGCGACGAACAGGGCGCCGATGGAGACGTTGCCGATGACGCCGTAGACGACCATCACGATGGCGGGCGGGATGAGGATCCCCATGCCGCACGCGGCCGAGACGATCGCCGTGGCGCGCGCCCGGCCGTACCCGTTCGCGGTCAGTTGGGGCACCATGATGCCGCCGACGGCGGCCGCGTCCGCCGACGTGGAACCCGACACGCCCGAGAAGAACACCTCCGCCATGACGACCACCTGCCCGAGCCCTCCGGGGAGGTGGCCCACGAGCGCGCGGGCCAGCGCCACCAGGCGACGGCTGATCCCCCCGACATCCATCAGGTAGCCGGCGAGGATGAACAGGGGCACGGCGAGCATGGGGAACGAGTCCATCCCCGCGACGATCTGCTGCGGGATGACGACGAGTGGGAGATCCGCCACGAGGATGGCGATAACCGCCGCAATCGCGAGCGCGAATCCGATGGGCACGGCTGCCAGCACCAGGAGGCCGAAGACGCCGAGGAGGAGCCCGCCCATCAGCCGACCTCCCCGGTCGAACGCGGTTGCCGCGGCACGGGTGGCGCGGACGCCCCCTCAGCCTCGCGTGCCCGTCCGGCAAGCAGGTGGATCACCATCAGGGCGCCGGACACCGGCGCCGCCGCATACACGAATGCGAAAGGCAGGTTCAGGGCGGCGGAGCGCTCTCCCATCGTGAGATCCATGAGGGCGATGCCCGTCCCGATGAGGACGAGCGCGAACAGCAGCACGACCGCCGCCGCGGACGTCTCCACCACCTTCGTCGCGCGCGGGGGCAGCCGTCCCGTGACCTGGTCGAAGCGAAAGTGGGACCGCCGCGCCACCGCCAGCGAGGCCCCGAGCAGCGAGAGCCAGATGAAACAGAAGCGCGACACCTCCTCGCTCCACGGATTCGGCCAGGCGAAGAGGTAGCGCATCAGGACCTGCAGGAGAATCACGCCGCAGACCGCGATCAGCAGGACGCCAACGGCGTACGTCTCGAGCGTGGCCAGCACCCGGTCCAACGCCCGCAACCGCTTTGTCATCCGCTCACCGTGACTCGCTGGATCGGCCGCCGGGAGCCGCGCGCTCAGCCTCCGCCTCCAGCCTTGCGATCAGCGCTTCGCCGTTCGGCAGCCGGTTCGCCAGTTCGTCCCGGACATGCGATCTGACGGCCGCGGCGAACGGCGCCGGATCCGGGCGCGAGATCTCCACGCCGGCCTCGCGCATCTCCTCGATGGCTTCCGCCTCCATTCGGCGGGCGACTTCGCTCTGGTAGGCGAGCGCCTCGGCCGCGGAGCGGTCCACCGTCTCCCGTATTTCGGCGGGAAGCCCCCGGTAGAACGGCTCGTTCACGAGAAGTGTGATGGGGTTGTAGGTGATGGACGTGAAGCTGTAGAACTTCGCCACCTCGTGGAGCCGGCTGCTCACGAAGCCGACCGCGTTCGCCTCGCCGCCGTCGATCACGCCCTGCTGGAGCGCGGAGTAGACCTCGCCGTAGTTCATCGGCGTCGCCTGCACCCCGAGCGCGGAGTAGGCCGCCAGGTACGTCGCGTTCTGCAGGACCCGGAGCTTGAGGCCGCCGAGGTCGCCGGGCGTCTCGACGGGCCGGCGCCGGTTGTAGACGTGGCGGAACCCGTAGTCGAGGAAGCCCAGCGCGCGGACGCCGGTGCGCTCCAGAAGCAGGCCGCGCCACCAGTCTCCCGCCGGTCCGTTCATCGCCGCGAGCCCGTGGTCCCGCGTCTCGAACAGGAAGGGGAGATCGAACACCTGCGTCTCGGGCACCCAGCCCGAAAGGACCGGGGTGCCCGTAATGGCCATGTGCACCGCGCCGACCTGGATCTGCTCGAAGGCGACGCGCTCGCCCCCGAGTTGCCCGGACGGATAGATGACGACCCGGAACCGCCCGTCCGTGCGCTCGAGCGTGAGATCCCGGAAGCGCTCCGCCATGAGGTGAAACTCGGATCCCGTCGACAGCACATGGGAGAAGCGGACGTCCCAGGTGCGCGCTTCGGCCGACGGGCCGGATTCACCGCTGTCGGGATTGCCGCACGCCGCCGTCAGGAGCGCCGCCCCTACGGTCAGCAGCAGGCCGGGCAGGACCCGCGCTACGCGCTCGCACCGGTCCCGGTCGCGGCACAGCGCGGTGCCGCCTCCGCGTTCAGTCGTGAATGAGTGAGACACCTTCCACGACGTGTCGCTGGATCGCCTCGGCCCAATGCGCCATGAAATCCTCAAAATCCTCGCCGAATATGCGCACGAAACTGTCCGCGTCGGCTGACAGTGACGTCATGCGGTATCTCACGGACGCCCGGCTTCGGCTCTCGCCGTCGGGGGTCACATGAACGTCTACCATCGCGGTGTGGTGGTCGGCAATCACATACACGTACGACGCGCCGCCTGCCGCGGGCTCGTGTCGCGTCTGGATCCACGTCGCGGTCCCCGCGCCTTCCTTTATGGTCTGGAACACCAGGCCTTCTCCGGCATGGGGCGCGCCGGGATGCAAGTAGCGAGGATCCCACCCCACCACCCACCGTCGCTCGCCCTCGGCGGTGAAGAGCGTGAACGCCTCCGCAGACGGGAGCGCCATCGCGACGACGCCAGTCCTCTCCACATGGACGCGCTCGCTCTTAGCCGTCACTATCGTCGCTCCCTACGCGCCCCAGATCGTCTGGCCGCCGTCGATGAACAGGGAGGCGCCGGTCACGAGGCTCGCCTCGTCGTTCGACGCGAGGTACACGACCGCTCCCGCCACGTCGTCGGGCGCGCCGATCTTCCGCAGCGGGATGCGGGCGAGGCGGCGCTCGCGGAATTCGTCCCGCGCGATGTCGGCGCGGTTCAGGTCGGTCTCGATCAGGCCCGGCGCGATGGCGTTCACGCGGATCCCGTGGGGCGCGAGTTCGAGCGCCATCTGCTTCGTGAGCATCTCGACCCCCGCCTTCGAGACGCAGTAGTGCGTGAGGTTCGGCGCGGCCACCGCCTGTCCGGCGGACGACAAGTTGACGATCGCCCCCGCCGTCCCGTCCTCGACCATGCAGCGTCCGACGGCCTGCCCCACCAGGAAGTATCCCTTCAGATTGACCCCCTGAATGGCGTCCCACTCCTCCTCATCGATCTCGAGGAAAGGCGTGCGTCTCAGGATTCCCGCATTGTTCACGAGGATGTCGAGACCGCCCAGGAAGTCGTGGGCCTCCGCGACGAAACGCTCGACGTCCGAACGCGAATCGGTCGATCCCCGTACCGCGACCGCGCGACGCCCCATCGCCTCGATCTCACGGACGGCGCTCTCGGCCTCCTCGCGGCTTCGCCGGTAGTTGACCGCCACGTCCGCCCCCTCGCGCGCCAGTCCGAGCGCGATCGCCCGACCGATGCTCCGCGACCCGCCGGTAACCAGAGCACGCTTGCCGTCAAGGCGCATGGGCGACCTGACCGGCGGAGGTCACGGAGCGAAGCTCAGCTCGTTGCAAGTTCGTACTCGCGCACGAGCACATCGGCAGGCAGGCTCCATTCCGCAGCCAGCACGCGAATCATGGCCAGGGAGAGGGGGCGGCGACGGCGAAGGACCTCCGATGCGTGAGACTGTGAGCCGATCAGCGCCGCCAAGTCCTTCTGCCGCAGTCCTCGGGCCTCCATGACGTGGCGGATCGCCGAAATCGGGTCCGGAGCCTCGATGCTCCAGTTCTCCGCCTCATATCTCTCGACCAGGGTCACCAGAACCTCCAGGCGGTCGGATTCGGGAGTCCCCGGGGTTACACCCATTAGGCTCTCGATCTCGGCAAGCGCCGCGTCGTAATCGGTCTCGTCCCTGATGGGCCGGATCATCTCGCCTTCCTCCTACGCGTGGGAAGCATCGAGGCGATCATACTCGGCGTGGGTGCCGACGAACCTCACGAAGCCGATTCGACGCCGGTAGTCGAACCGAATGATCAGCCGATACTTGTTCCCGCCAACGTTGAACACCACCCGGTCGTCGCCGACGATGCTGGCGTTTCCGTACACGGCCTTGACGTCCGCGGGCGACGACCAGTCGGCCTTCCGGGCAACCGCGTACCATGCTTTGAGTGGCTGTTCTGCTCTGGGCTCTCCCTCCCAATAGGCCCGCAGCGTCCTCTTGGCGATGATCCGCATGGTGCGCAAGGTAGCTATCCCGATTCGGGATGGATAGCGCCCGTGCGCCTCTCCCCGCCTGCGCGGTTCTCCCGGGCGGCAAGAGTCTGTGTGTCCGGCTTGGCCGAAGGTGCTGGCCGGTTGTCGGCATCAACGGGGATTCGCATCTTTCCAGGACGCGAGAAAAAGGAGCCCCCAAATGCCCCGCGGACCGGCAGAGACCGTGATCAAGATCGTCGTCGGTTTCTTTCTCGGCATCGCGTGTTACTACGCGTTCGAGAACATCACGGCCCCCGAATGGACCGACTCCGTGGAAGCCGCGATGGAAGGCTGCAGAAACCAGGGAATGGGTACGCGATTCCGGGTCAAGGAGCATGAGCTCATAGAGTTGGAATGTGTGCCCCTTGAAGGGCGAAGAGAGTCGCAGCAAGACGGAGCTGAGGGCTCTCTCCAGTAGTAAGTCAAACCCTCCCCCGGAGCGATCCATGAGGCCCACGGCTCGTCTCGGACTCGCCTGTTCGCTGGCATGCCTCTCCACTCTGACGGCTTCGCTGATTCCGGGCGTGACCCGGGGCGCGGCGGCGCAGTCGTTTCCCTCTGACGATCCCGTGATCCGGGCGATCTGGGAGGAGGGGGTCGAGCGCTCGCAGGTCTACGAGCTCGGTCAGGTGATGATGGACTCCATCGGGCCGCGGCTGACCGGGTCGCCCGCGATGGCCGGCGCCAATGACTGGGCGCTCACGAAGTACGCGGAGTGGGGCATCGAGGCGTACGAGGAGCAGTACGGCACCTGGCGCGGGTGGGAGCGCGGGATCACCCACATCGATCTCATCGCGCCGCGCGTGCGCACGCTCGAGGGCATGGCGGCCGCGTGGAGTCCGGCCACGGACGGCCCCGTCGAGGGGGATGTCGTGATCCTGCCGGACGCGGACAGCCCCGGAGCCTTCGAGGCAGCGCTGTCGGAGATGCGCGGCAAGTTCGTGCTCGTCTCGCGCCCGGAGCCGAGTTGCCGCGCGCCCGACAACATGGAGTGGTTCGCGCGGCCCGAGACGACGGACCGCATGGCGGCGGAGCGCGAGCGCGCCATCGCCGAGTGGGACGAACGCGTGGGGAACACGGGTTTCGCCGCGCGCTCGCTGCCGGAAGCGCTGAGCGCAGCCGAACCCGCCGGCATCATCCGCTCGCAGTGGTCCGCGGGCTGGGGCGTCACCAAGATCTTCGGCACCCAGGCGGAGCGAGCGCCGGTCCTGGACCTCAGCTGCGAGGCGTACGGGCTCCTGTACCGGCTGGCCGAGAACGACCAGGGGCCCGTGCTGCGCGTCGACGCAGAGGCCCGCTTCCTGGGAGAAGTGCCGGTCTCCAACGCTTTCGCCGTGATCCCCGGCAGCGCCGAGCCCGAGGAGTACGTGATCCTCGGAGGCCACTTCGACTCGTGGGACGGCTCCGACGGCGCGCTCGACAACGGCACCGGCGCCGTCGCGATCATGGAAGCGATGCGCATCCTGAAACACGCCGTCCCGAACCCCCGCCGCACGATCATCGGCGCCCTCTGGAACGGCGAGGAGCAGGGCCTGAACGGCTCACGCGCCTTCGTCGAGGACCATCCCGAGATCCTCGAACGCACCCACACCGTGTTCAACGTCGATCACGGAAACGGCCCGGTCACCTTCATCCCCATGCAGGGCTTCGCCGGCGCCGCGGGGCGCTTCGGCGAGTGGCTCGCGAAGATCCCGAGCGAGCTGTCCGACCTCGTCACGCTCGAAGTCCCGGGGATGCCCGAATCCGGCGGGACTGACCACGCCTCCTTCCTGTGCGCGGGGGTGCCCGCCTTCAGCTTCCACGTCGGCGCCGGCCGCAGCGAGATGAACATCGCCGACAACCGCTGGGACACGAGCACCTACACCTGGCACACCAACCGCGACACCTTCGACAAGATCGTCTTCGAGGACCTGCGCGACGACGCCGTGATGACCGCGATGTTCGCCTACCTCGCCTCCGAGGACCCGGACCCGATGCCCCGTGCCCGGCGCACCATGCCACCCGGCACCCAGTGGCCCAACTGCCGCCCCCCGGCCCGCAGTTTCGGGCCATCCTGAAGCCTCCCGGAGGGGCGACACGAGATGGCCAAGTACTAATTTGACACGAATTAGTACATCATTAGTACTTGGCGCATGGTCAGCGGGCGCGGGGTGCCTTCGCGTCGAGGTTCAGGGACCAGTTGTGCCACTTGAGATCCGGCGAAGCGCCCAGGGATCGGTAGAAGCCCTCGGCCGCGCGGTTCCCATCCATGACCGTCCAGATCAGTTCGGCCGCGCCGATGGACTCGGCGTGCGATCTCACCGCCGCCATCAGAGCCTTCCCCGCCCCGCTGTTCCGTGCCGCCTCTTCAACGAACAGCTCCTTGAGCACGACCTTCGGCCGCAGCGTGTAGGTCCACGGAATCGTGTAGACCACGGCCATCCCGACGAGATCACCGTCCTCTTCGGCCACGAACGCCGTGAACAGACAGTCGTCACCGAACCCATGCTCGAGCACACTCTCCCGCGTCACCACGAAGTCGTCGATGTACTCCTCGAACCGCGCCAGCCCCCGCATAAGTTCAAGCAACCGATCCACATCCCGCTTCTCAGCCAGTCTGACGCGCATATGATGGCACCTCTGTCCTCAAGGAAATGTGTTGAACAACCGACCGCCCGCTGCACGATCGCCCGGACAACGCGGATTCGGCGAGAGGGGCGAAGCCCGTCGCGAGCCCACCGACAACGCCGCCCGGCAGCATCTGCCCAGCGAGCGGGCGAAGCCCCCCGCGAGCAACCCACAATCCCACCCGGCACCTCTGCCCAAAGAGGAAGTGCCCGGGAGGCCATTCGGTTGACCCGGGAGAATTTGGCCAGCGAAGGGGAGCGAAGCTCCACGAGCGCCCGAATTCTCGCGGGAGCAGGCTCGACGCCCGAAGGAAGGAGAGCATGCGCCCGGGAGAATTCGAATCCCCAACCTCCTGATCCGTAGTCAGGTGCTCTATCCAGTTGAGCTACGGGCGCTTGGAGCCGGCCGTCCTGCGACCGGCGATGTCGTGCTGCATGCCCAGGAGAGGATTCGAACCTCCACGTCCGTAATAGGACACTAGCCCCTCAAGCTAGCGCGTCTGCCAGTTCCGCCACCTGGGCCTGAAATGCTCGGGGGGGGAGTCGAACCCCCACGGGAGTTTAATCCCACAGGATCCTGAATCCTGCGCGTCTGCCATTTCCGCCACCCGAGCCTGCGCCCCTGAATCTCCGGTCCAGAGCCGCTTCACGGCCCGGGGCTTCTGCTCCGCCGGGCCGAGTGCGCCCGACAGGATTCGAACCTGTGACCTCTTGCTCCGGAGGCAAGCGCTCTATCCAGGCTGAGCTACGGGCGCAGACACGAAACGCGCCGCCGAAAGAGGCGACGCGCCGTGCGGGAGAAACTAACGAGCCCGGAGCGTAACGTCTACCTTGAACCCTCGACCCTACTCCTTGAAGAGATCGGAGTGGCTGCCGGTGCGGACCAAGTGCAGTTCGTCACTCCTGACGCGGTAGATGACGAGCCAGTCCGGTTCGACGTGCGCCTCCCGGTAGCCCTTCCAAGTGCCCCGCAGCGGATGGTCGCGATGGCGCGCGGTCAACGGCTCCTGCTTGATCAGCAACGCCAACAGCATCCGCAGCTTGCCAAGATCCTTGCCACGCTTCCGGGCTCTTTTGACGTCGCGTTTGAACCGCGCCGAGCGAACCGGCGTCAGCAAGTCAGATGTCGAGGTCGCGGAACAGTTCTTCGGCGCCACCGAAACGTTGGCCCTTGCCCCCCTCCAGTTCCTTCATGGCCGCGAGTGTAGACGAATTCGGCACTTGGACGGCGAAGGGCAGTCGCTTCTCGTCCGCTACGCGCAGCAACAACAACCTGATCGCGTCGGACATGGTCAGGCCCATGGCCGAGAGTGCCTCGGTAGCGCGTGCTTTGGTGTCGCTGTCGATCCGTGCGCGTACAACGGTGTCGGTACTCATGCGGGCCTCCCTCTGGTGTAGCTTCAGTGTAGCCACACCAGAGGGCCGCAACAAGGCTCGGTGCGTGCGTCGGAGCCCTTCCCTTACGGCGAGCCGGATGACGTGGCGGCCGTGTCGTCGATCGAGTCGATGACGAGGTCGAGCAGGCCGTCGATCGCGCCGCCGGGGATCCAGCGCGCCACCACGACGAGATCGTTCACGGGGTCGCAGTAGATCATGTTCGTGCCGTTGCCGAGGTGGGCCCACGCTTCCGCGGGCGCGCTCGGATAGCGCTTGTTCCCCTCCTCGTCCGCGACGTTGAGCATGAAGTTCATGTGCCCGTAGGAGCCGTTCGCCGGGCCGGGCGTCGTCGCGAGATCGAACCACTCCTCGGAGAGGAGTTGCCGGTCTCCCCACGTCCCGCGCCGCAGCGTGAAGAGGCCGAAGCGCGCCTGGTCGCGGGCGCTGATGAACATGCCGCCGCCCCAGTGGCCGCCGCCGCTCACCGACTGCACGCGACGCCCGTCGATCGTGACCCAGGAGTTCTCGTAGCCGTTCCAGCGCCAGGTCGGGGAGGCGCCGATCGGTCCCATCACGCGCTCGTGCAGGACCTCGGGCAACGGGCGCCGCAGCACGCTCATCGCGGCGAGCGCGAGGAGGTTTACGCGGGTGTCGTTGTACTCGTACACGGTCCCCGAGGGATGGCGCTTCCGCGTCATCCAGGTCGAGGGGTCGCCGCTCGGACGGTCCGCCCAGTCCGGCTTGCCCCACAGCGTGCCCTCCCAGTCGGACGTCTGCCGCAGCAGGTCGTCCCACGTGATCGTGCGGTTGTGCTCGGACTCGAACATCGTCGTCGGGTCGGGCTTCCCGAAGCCGACGCGGTCCACGCCCGGCTCCCCGTCGCCCGGGGGAACGTCGACCGGGGCCATGTACTCGCGCACCGTGTCGTCGAGCGAGCCGATGACCCCGTCGTCCCACGCGAGTCCCACGGACGTCGAGAGGAAGGACTTGGTCACGCTGTACGTCATGTCGACGCGCTTCGTGTCCCCCCACTCCGCCACGATGTAGCCGTGGCGCACGATCATCCCCGCCGGCCCGCCCCGCACGTTGAAGGGTCCGATTCCCTCCCCGAGCGGTTCGCGACCGAAGCTCCGGCTGTGCTGGAACTCCCGGTCGCGCGCCTGGCTCGTCTCGTGCT
>VXMQ01000019.1 GCA_009841015.1 Candidatus Palauibacter denitrificans
GGGGCCCGCCGGGGCCCGGCGGGCCCCCCCACCCCCCCCCCCCCCCCACCGCCCCCCCGCCCCCCCCCGCGCCCGGGGGGGCCCGCTCGGCGGGTCCATCCGGCGGCAGGTCGCGGGCACCGGCGTTGACGGTCGGGCGGGGCGCCGACTACGGTGGCGGTCGCCCGGCGCCGTCACGGCAACCTCACCGCGGGAGCGTCTCCATCCCTTGAGCACCCTGGACTGGCTGATCGTCCTCGGACTGAACGGCGCGATCATCGCCTACGGGCTGCGCCGCGCGCGCGGCACGTCCACCAGCGGCGAATGGTTCCTGGGTTCGCGGGCGCTGCCCTGGTGGGCGGTCGGCCTGTCCCTGTTCGCGACGAACATGGACAACTCCGAGTTCGTGTCGGCTACGGGGACGATCGCGAGCGAGGGTCTGCACTTCCTCTCCGCACACACGTTCGGCGGACTCATCGGCGTCACGGTCGCGACGTTCGTCATCGTCCCCGCCATCTACCGGGCCGGACTGTACACCAACTCCGAGTACCTCGAGCATCGCTTCGGTCCGGGGACGCGCGTCCTCGGCGCGCTGATCCAGATCCAGTACCGGACCTCCGTGCTGGGGCTGATGATCTGGGCCGTCCACCTCACTCTCGTCGGGGTCGGCGGACTGAGACCGGGATTGTCCTGGGCGCTGATCGTGTCGCTTGTCGTCCTGTCGGGCATCTACACGGCCGTGGGCGGGCTGCGGGCCGTCGTCGCGACGGACGTGCTGCAGAGCGTGCTCGTGATGGCGGGAGGTCTCGCGGTGTGCATCGCCGTGTGGCAGGCCGTGGGCGGCTGGAACGCGATGGTCGCGCAACTGGAGAGCCTGGGGACGACGGCCGAGGGACTCGCGCCGGGGCTCGCCGCCGCGGACCTGGTCCATGTGAGCGCCTTTCGGGGACGGGACGGGACCACGTCGCCAGCCGTCATCTTCATCGCGTGGATTCTCATCTCCTCCGGCTGGTGGACGGTGAGCCACACCTCGACGCAGCGGATGATGGGCGCCCGCTCGCTGTGGGACATGAAGATGGCGGGTGTCCTGGGCGTCGGCGTGAGCCTCGTCATCCTGCTCTTCACGGACATGCTCGGGCTCTTCGGGCGGGCGCAGTTCCCGGTTTTCGCCCGGCCCGACGAGATGTACCCCCACCTGATCTCCACCTACCTCGGGATCGGCGCCAAGGGGCTCGTCGTGGCCGGGGTGGTGAGCGCCGCGGTGAGCACGTTCGACTCGATGGGCTCGTCGATGTCGGCCGTCTTCACGCGTGATATCTATGCACGCTTCATCTCGCGGGACCGAGACGACGCCCACTACCTGCGCGTGGGACGCATGGCGACGGTCGCGATCCTGGTGCTGGGGTTCGCCTACCTGCCGCTGATCCTGCGCGCGCCGACGATGCTCGCCGCCTTCCGCTCGGTCACCTCGGTGTTCGTCACGCCGCTCCTCATCGTCTACCTGGTCGGCGCCGTGACGCGCACGAACCGGCGGGTGGGGATGGCCGGTCTCGCCACCGGAGGACTCTACGGCGTCATCGGGTTCGTGGACCGCGAGGTGGTCGACGTCTCGTGGCTGCCCTCCTGGCTGACCGGGCAGTGGGAGGCGTTCCTGTGGGCCGTCGCGTTCACGGCCGCCGGCTGCGCCTTCGCGGCGCTCCGCCCGCGCTGGCGCGGGACGGCGGGTGTCGGGGCGGGCACCGGCGATGCATCGCCCCCGGGCGCCGGCGACTGGCTGGCGAAGAGCTCCGGCGAGCTCGGTCCGATCCGCCTCCACCCCTTCAGGGAACGCGTGCCGTTGCTGGCCAGCCCGGCCCTCTACACGGGACTCCTCGCCGCGATCTCGGCCTGGCTCGTCTTCGGCGTCTTCTGGTAACCCCGGTCGTTGGGCGGGGCGTGACACTGGCGCGCCGCGCAGCCGGGCCGCAGCCTTGGGCGACGCCGAAGTGAAGTCGGAGGCAGCCTTTGGCAGATCCGACGCGATTCGGACTCGCACGCTGGGAGACCCATGAATCAGCCCGCAACAGGCCGCGACCACCTGGCGTACTGGCGCCGCAACCTCCGTTATGTGGGGATCCTCCTCGCGATCTGGGCCCTGGTGTCCTACGGCGCCGGGATCGTATTCGCGGACGCGCTCGACACGGTCCGGATTCCGGGGACCGGCTTCCCGCTCGGGTTCTGGTTCGCGCAGCAGGGGGCGATCTATGTCTTCGTCGTGCTCATCTTCGTCTACGTCTTCCTCATGAACCGGCTCGATCGGGAGTTCGACGTCGACGAGCGTGACGAGGAGGGCGCGGCATGACGGTCCTCCAGTGGACGGCGACGCTCGTCGGGCTTTCGTTCGCGCTCTATATCGGGATCGCGATCTGGTCGCGGGCTCATTCCACCAGCGAGTTCTACGTGGCGGGCAAGGGGGTCCATCCTCTCGCCAACGGGATGGCGACGGCGGCGGACTGGATGTCGGCCGCCTCCTTCATCTCGATGGCCGGGATCATCTCCTTCCTGGGCTACGACGGCTCGGTCTACCTCATGGGCTGGACGGGCGGGTACGTGCTCCTGGCGCTGCTGCTCGCTCCGTATCTGCGGAAGTTCGGCGCGTTCACCGTCCCCGACTTCGTGGGCGAGCGCTACTACTCCCAGACGGCGCGGGTCGTGGCCGTCATCTGCGCGATCTTCGTCTCCTTCACCTACGTGGCGGGCCAGATGCGCGGCGTGGGGATCGTGTTCAGCCGCTTCCTCGAGATCGACATTACGCTGGGCGTCGCCATCGGGATGGGGATCGTCTTCTTCTACGCGGTGCTCGGGGGGATGAAGGGGATCACCTACACGCAGGTCGCACAGTACTGCGTGCTCATCTTCGCGTACATGGTGCCCGCGATCTTCCTGTCGATGCTCGTCACGGGGATCCCGATTCCGCAGATCGGGCTCGGGGCGGCGGATCAGGAGACGGGGACGTTCCTGCTCGACCGGCTGAACGGCCTGCACCAGGAGCTGGGCTTCACCGCCTACACGGACGGGACGAAATCGACGCTCGACGTGCTGGCGATCACGGCCGCGCTCATGGTGGGGACGGCGGGGCTGCCGCACGTCATCATCCGCTTCTACACGGTGCCGAAGGTGCGGGACGCGCGGATCAGCGTGGGCTGGGCGCTCGTGTTCATCGCGCTCCTGTACACGGCGGCGCCGGCGGTGGCGGTGTTCGCGCGGACGAACCTGCTCAACACGGTGACGGACCAGCCGTACGCGGAGATGCCGGAGTGGTTCACGAAGTGGGAGACGACGGGGTTGATCTCGTACGAGGACCACAACGGGGACGGACTCATCCAGTACGTGGGACCGGACGCGGTGGACGCGGCGGGCGCGGCGGTCCGGAACGAACTCACGATCGACCGCGACATCATGGTGCTCGCCAACCCGGAGATCGCCCGGCTGCCGAACTGGGTGGTGGGACTCGTGGCGGCGGGCGGGCTGGCGGCGGCGCTGTCGACCGCGGCCGGACTCCTGCTCGTGCTCTCGGCGGCGATCAGCCACGACCTGCTCAAGCGCAACTGGCGTCCGGACATCAGCGAGCGGGGCGAACTCCTCGCGGCGCGGTTCAGCGCCGGGGCGGCCGTCCTCGTGGCCGGGTATCTGGGGATCAATCCGCCGGGCTTCGTGGCGGAGGTCGTCGCCTTCGCGTTCGGGCTCGCGGCGGCGTCGTTCTTCCCCGTCATCATCCTCGGCATCTTCTCGAAGCGGCTCAACCGCGAGGGGGCGATCGCGGGCATGCTGTGCGGGATCACGCTCACGGCCGCCTACATCGTCTACTTCAAGTTCGTGAACCCGGCCGCGAATGTGGCGGAGAACTGGTGGTTCGGGATCTCACCCGAGGGGATCGGGTCCATCGGGATGGCGGTGAACTTCGCGGTGGCGATCGTCGTGTCCCGCTTCACGCCGGCGCCGCCGCCGGAGGCGCAGCGGCTGGTGGAGCGGATCCGCCTGCCGCGCGGCGCCGGCGAGGCGCACGAGATCAGCGGCTGACGTGTCGGCGGGTCGGGCGGGAGCCTCGGGGCCGCACGGCGATCAGCGGCCGAGACTGCGCACGAGGACGAGACGGAGGAGAGCGAGCCGCTGGTCGAAGCCGTAGCGGCAAGGGCTCGGGAGCCCGGCCGGTCCGCAGACGCCGGCGTTGACGTCACGCCGGTTCTCCGCCTGGTGCACGGTCTCGCCGAAATCGTTGTAGAGGCCTTCGAATCGGAGGGACCAGGCACCCGCCACCGGCGTTTCGATGCCGACTCCGGCGACCCACCCGACCCGCGTCGAGCGCTCGTCGAAGGAATCGTCGGGGTCCAACTGCCCACGATCGTCAGGTCCCGGGTCGAGATCGGTGAACGAGTTGGAGAATCCGGCCACCGACACGCCGCCGGCCGCGAACACGCCGACGCGGCCGAGGGATCTCCGGAGACCAATGCGCGCCGTCCCGACCCAATGCAGCTCCGCGGCTGCCGTCTCGTCCATGCCGGCCGGATCCAGTTGTCCGGGGGCCGCCGACAGGCCGCTGAACGCCCCTTCCGCCTCGAACAGGAGCTGCGCGCTCCCGAGGCGGAAGGACCGCCCCGCCACCACACCGGCCGCGAGTCCGGTGTCGTCGTACTCGAACGCCTGGCCGGGGACGCCGTTCGACCCGGTGAAGCCGTCGATGTCGGTCATGCGAACGTCCAGTGAGCCCGGCCCCGCGAATGCGCCGACGTAGCTTCCGGACTGACCGGAACCGTCCGTGCCGCCCTGCGCCTGCGCGGTGCCCACGACCGCCAGCAGACTCACGAGCGCCGAGGCAAGCGCATGCCGGCCGTGCGCATCACTCGGGAAGCGCCGGTTTGCATGTTTCAGCGGGTCGTTCATAGGAGGATTGTCCCGGGAGTCGTTGGAGGTCGGGGTTTGCCTCAAGAGTTCGACCGCTCCCTCTCAGCGCAAGATGATGCGGCTCCACACGTAAACGGCCCGGCAGGTTGATTGAAGCGACCAGGTATCGCCCACCGTGTCCCTCACGTCCGCGCTTGACGAAGTGTACCACATAAGGTACATGCATCCGGTAAGACGCCGAAGGCCGATATCGACATCGCACGGCGGCGGGCAAGGGAGTTCGTTCATGGTTGAAGAAAGAGGGCGCCTCGGTTCGTCGTTCGAGAACTATCTCCGGCAACAGGGGACGCTGGAGGAGACAACGGCCGCGGCCGTCAAGCGGGTCATCGCGTGGCAATTGAAGGAGGCCATGGCCACGGAACGCCTGAGCAAGAATGCGATGGCGAGGAAGATGAACACGAGCCGCAGCCAACTGGACCGGATACTGGACCCCGACAACGATCGGATACAACTCGCCACGCTGATAGGGGCGGCCGAGGCGCTGGGGCGACGGCTCCGAATCGAACTCGTGTAGCCGCGCTGGTCAGCGGATGGTGGGGCCGCCGGTTCGGTTGTCGGGGACGAAGCGGTCTCGGGCGGGCATGCGCGTGTCGACGACGGTGGCGGAGTCGACCACGGCGTCCGCGGGCAGCAGGTCGTTGAAGTAGAGCATGGCCCCGACCACGGCATAGACCTCTTCGTCCGTCATCGTGCCGGGCAGGTCGAAGGGCATGGCGCGGCGCGTGTAGTCGAATAGCGTCGTCGCGTAGGGCCAGTAGTTGCCGACGGTGGAGCGCAGGCTGCGGTCGTTCGCGAACGGGAATTCGTCTCCGGGGATGCGGCCCGTGAGGAGGTCGTTCGGGCCCTCACGCCCGGTGGGGCCGTGGCAGAGAATGCAGCGGTGCCGCTCCCACACCTCCAACCCCTCCGCGACGGTGCCCTGTCCGGGCGGCAGGCCCGCGCCGTCGGGACCGATGTCGATGTCCCACGCCGCGATCTGCGCTGCCGTCGCGGGCGTGCCGAAGCCGTACACGGGCTCGGCCGCGCCCGCCCGTCGGGTCATCCCGTCGCCCGGATCGCTCGTCGCAACCGCGGTCGCGCCGGGTGCGGCGCTGCCGGCCTCCGGACCACCTTCGGAATCGCCCGCGCCGCAGGCCGCCAGCGCCGGCACGAGAGTCGCCAGCGTCAGCAGCCGCGAAACCCCATTGGCGCGGCTCATACCGGCGCGAACTCGATGGAACCGTCGCTCGCTACGCGCCATCCCCGGATCGCGTTGGAGTGATAGCGCGTGCCGGGCCCGCGCGCGTCGAGGACCTGCTGGCGGATCGGCTGCGTGTACCCCGTCTCGTCCGTCGCGCGGCTCAGCAGGTGCGCCGGGCCGCCGTCCCACTCCCAGCCGTGGCGGAACCGTGTCGTGCACTTGGGCAGCACGGGCTCCTGCAGCACCGCGTCGTGCCACGAGTCGCCACCGTCCGTGCTCACCTCCACGCGCTCGATCAGGCCCCGGCCGGTCCAGGCGTACCCGGAGATCTCGATGAAGCCGGGTCCGGGCAGCCGCCGGGGATAGGTGGGGTAGGTGATGATCGACTTCGCGTCCATTACGAAGGAGAACTGCCGCGCGGTCCCGTCCGGGAGCGGGTCCGTGTACTTGGACGTCTCGTCGCGGTACATGCCGGGCCGGTCGGAGAGTTCGATGCGCCGGACCCATTTTACGCTCGCGTTGCCCTCCCACCCGGGCAGGAACACCCGGGCGGGGTAGCCCTGCTCGGGCCGGATCGCCTCGCCATTCTGGGCGTAGGCGATCATCGCGTCGTCCCACGCCTTCTCCATCGGGATGCTGCGGCCCATGACCGCCGCGTCCGATCCCTCGGCGAGGAACCACGTCGCATCCGCGTGGGCTCCGACCTCCTCGAACAGCGTCGAAAGCGCGACCCCGGTCCACTCGCTCGTGCTCAGCAGGCCGTCCACCGACTGGGGCGTGTGCTGCGGGCTGGGCGACGGGGCGTAGGCGCCCCCGCCGTTCCCGGAACACTCGATGAAGAGCAGCTTCGAGACCTGCGGGAAGCGCTTCAGATCCTCGAGCGTGAAGAGCGTGGGCCGGTCGACCATGCCGTGGATGAGGAGGCGGTAGGTCGCGGGATCGATGTAGGGGATCCCGTGGTGGTGCCGCTCGAAGTGGAGGTCCGCCGGGGTCATGATCCCGTGCAGGTCCTGGAGCGGCGTGCGCGAGGAGCCACCCATCGATCCGGACAGGAGCTTCTCCGGCGTCTCGTGCGGAGAGCGGGACCCAACCGTGACGGGACGCGCGCCCGGCACCTTCGTCGGATCTTGCGCCTCCTGGACCAGTCCGCGCGTCGCGCTGGCCGTGATCGCGCCCCCGGCGGCCGCCGCGGCTCCGGCGATCAGGGCTCGCCGCGTGAGGCCCGAACCTTCTTCCCGGTCGTTCACGTCGCCTCCGTTTCCGTCGGTCTCGCGCCCTGCCTCCACCCCGTCCCGCGCACCCTCCGGCATGTGCGCGCCGACACAGTTGCCGCCGTCACGAGGGCCGGCAAGGGCGACCCCCGCGGCGGCCCGCCGTCAGCGCGACGCGTGCCACTCGCGCAGGATCTCCGCCTCCCGCTCCGCCGGGAGCCCCGGCCGCATCGCCGCCTGGCGCTCGGGCGTACGGGAGAAGTGAAAGTCCAGCGTCGCCTGCGTCGTATCCGCCAGCGAGCGGAACGTCATCCCGTGCGCGACTTCGTTGGAGAGGTCGAAGCGCGCGAACCCCTCCGACCCCGGCGTCGGAGGCCGCCACACCGGCATCTCGGCGTAGGGCCGCACGCCGCGCTCGGCGAGGAACTCGCGCGGCACCCAGGTGAACGTCGTCTCGGCGGTCGTCACGGCGCGGATGCCGTACAGGAGTTCGGACATCGGCCGCGGCGTGGCAGGACCCACGAGGTTGAAGATGCCCGTGTGCCCGCGGTCCGAGGACAGCGCCATGAAGTCGCCGAGATCGCGCACGTCGATGATCTGCACCGGGTCCGTCCCGTCGCCGGGAGACAGCACCTCGCCGCCGCGGTGGATCCGCACCGGCCAGTACGTGAAGCGGTCCGTGGGATCGTCCGGCCCGATGATGAGGCCCGGGCGGAAGATCCCGTAGCGGTCGGGGAAGATCCGCATCGCCTCGCGCTCGGACTCCGCCTTCGCGAGGCCGTAGGGGAGCCGCGTGATGTCGGCGGTCGCTTGGTCCACGCCGGCCGTCTCGTACGTGTACGACGGCACGGCGGACGTCATCGGCACGGTGGAGTGGCTCGCGTACGCCGAGCGCGAGGAGACGTAGTAGAAGTGCTCAACCGAGTCGCGCAGGAACTCCCCGATGCTCGTCACCCAGTCGGGACGGGCCGTGGAGTTGTCGATCACGACGTCCCACGTCCTCCCGCGCAACGACTCGAAGTCACCGTTCCGGTCCCCGACGAGTTCCTCGACGCCCTCGAACATGCCGGGGCGGCTGCCGCGGTTGAAGATCGTCACCTCCAGGCCCTGCGCGAGCGCCGACCGAACCTGGTAGGGGCCGATGAACCCGGTCCCGCCCAGGATGAGCAGCGTGCGGGCCTGGCCCGCAGGCGCCCGGTTCGCGGAGGGCCGAGGCGAGAGGGCGCGGGCCGCACCGGGGACGCCGAGCCCGAGGGCGGCGCCCGCCGCCGCCGTGACCTTCAGGAAATCGCGACGGTTCGAATCTGTGGACATCATAAAACTCCTCTCAGTTTGCGGTGCCGTCCAGCAACTCGAAGATCCGCAGCACCGCCACCGGGTTCGCGCCCGGAGCGGCGATCCCGCCGAAGTTGTCGGCGTGGGCGGTAAGGTCGATGCGCGCCGCGGCGTCCTCGGCGCTCACCCCCTGGCCGTGGAGCGCGACGGACTGGTCCCACAGGTCCTGCATGTAGGCCTGCAGGTGATCGATCCGCTCTCGCTCCCGGTACGGCTCGCCGTGGCCGGGGATGATCCAGTCGAAATCGAGCGCCTTCAGGCGGTCGAGCGTCTCGACCCACTCGTTCACGTACCCGTCGCCCATGTAGGGGAGACCGGCCGTGAGCATGTCTCCGGTGATGATCACGCGGTCATCCGGGAGGTAAACGATGACGTCGCCCTCCGTGTGGGCGCGCCCGAAGAAGTGGAACTGGATCTCGCGTCCGCCCTTATGGAGCGTGAGCCGCTCCGAGAGCGTCGTGTTGGGGGGCGTCGGGACGACCTCCTGCAACTGCGCGTAGTAGGTCCGCTGACGTTCGAGCGTCGTCTCCAGCTCCGCGCGCGCCGCCGCGTCCGTCATCGTGTCGAGCGTTGCCTCCATCTGCTCGATCCGTCCCGGGATCGATCCCACGAAGAGTTCGTAGGAGCGGCCCGAATTCGAGCGTCCGGCCGCGATCGCCGCGCGGGTCGCCTCGTGGCTGATGATCTCGACCTCGGGCGGATACACCTGGTTGCCGTGCGCGTGGTCGAAGTGCCAGTGCGTGTTCGCCGCGTAGCGCACGGGGTTGTCGGTGATCGAGCGCAGGTCCTCGATGAGGGCGCTCGCCGCCGCGGGGGAAATGTGGGAATCGACGAGGAGCACGTCCGCCTCGTTCACGACCACGCCGGCGTTCGATCCCACCACGAGGTCGCTCGCGCCCCGCGCGTGATAGACGCCGGGCACGACCTCCGTGAACGCGAAGTGGACCGCCTCCGTCGTCGCTGCGCCGCCGCCCTCCTCCGCTCCCCCACCATCGCCAGTGCCGCCCGCGCCGCTGTCGGGGGCACACCCGGCAAAGAGCCACCCTGCCGCGAGCAGGGCGGCCGGAATCGCGCTCCGGCGGGGGACCGCTCCGGCGTACAGGTGCCCAGGTCGATGTCGTCTGCCGGTCATGAGAGCCTCCCGGTGCGCGATATGAGCCAAGGCTCGCAAGATGTCGGCGGAGTCGGTCTCGGAACAGATGTCCCACGGACGATCAGACGCGCGTTCGGAGGGCGATCACCGGCGCGAGCCGCCGAGGCCGAGCCGGCCGCGAATCCATGCCACATAGTCACGGACCTCGCGCTCCACGTCGCTCGTTTCGCCGTGGCTCATTTCGCCGTCGCTTCCCTCGCCGCCGGCCGCCCGAAGCTCGGTGTAGAGTTCGATCGCCGCTTCGAGCGCGGCCACGCACGCCGCGGTGTCGACGCCGCCAATCGTCCGTTCAAGATCTCTCGCGAAGGCGGGAAGCCGGTCCTCGATCCGGCGCACGCCCGTGGCCTCGATGCCGGCTCCGAGGAACGCCAGCGGGCCAAGCACCGCGGCCCGCAGAAGGGTCAGTCCGTCCAGCGCCTCGAAGATCTCTCCGCGCTCGATCTTGTCGGCGACGTAGTGTGCCCAGATCCAGAAGCGCGCCTCGATCCAGTCCGGGTCCGCGCTCGGGTAACGGGGGGCGGCGCGGGCGAACGCGGCGCTCAGGCAGCCGTCGGCCTCCCACAGGATGACCGGGTCCTCGATCCGTTCGTGCACGTCGTCAAGCGACGCGAACTTCAGGTCGACGTGCAGGAGGGGAGGGCCGTAGAGGCACACGAGCAGGCGCGGCTCTCCCACGTGCTCCCCCGTGAAGCCCGCCAGAAACGAGGAATCGAGTTCGGCGGCGACCGCCTGCCGCCGGTCGAGGATCTCCGGCCAGACCGCCGGTTCCGCCGCCAGCACGAGGTCGAGATCCGAAAACTCGTCCATCTCCCCCGCAATGAACGACCCGCCCGCCGCCAGCCCGACGATGCCCTCCACACCGGGTATCGCAGCCAGCGCTCGCTCGAGAAACGCCCGGTGCCGGGCCGGCATGTGGTCGTAGGTGCGAACCACGATCAGAGTTCGGCGGTGAGGTGGGTGCGGTATTCCTGGAGTTCGGCGCGTTCGTCTTCGGGGAGCGCGGGGTGCGTGAGGTCGAGGGTGGCGAGCTGGTCGCGCACCAGCCGGGCGACGACGAGCCGCATCCAGGGCTTCGAGTCGGCGGGGATCGCGTACCACGGCGCCCACGGGCGGGCGGTGGCGTTGATCGCGTCCTCGTACGCGGCCATGTAGTCGTCCCAGTGCTGCCGTTCCTCGATGTCGGCGCGGTTGAACTTCCAGTTCTTGTCGGGCCGGTCGATGCGGCGCAGGAAACGGCGGGCCTGCTCGTCCTTCGAGATGTTGAGCCAGAACTTCAGGATCACGATCCCGTTCCGCGCCAGGTGCAACTCGTGATCGCGGATCGACTCGTAGCGCTCTTTGCACCGCTCCATGATCGGCAGCTTCCGCGGGAGCTTCTGCCGGTCGAGGAACTTCGGATGGACCCGCACGATCAGCACTTCCTCGTAGTAGCTCCGGTTGAAGATCCCGATCCGGCCCTTCTCCGGTAGCCGGCGGTTCGTGCGCCACAGGAAGTCGTGTCGGGCTTCCTCGTTCGATGGCGCCTCGAAGGCGTTGATCCGGAAGCCGGCGGGGTTCACGCCCGTCATGACGGCCCGCAGCGTCGAGTCCTTGCCGGCCGCGTCCATCGCCTGGAAGACCAGCAGCACGGCGTAGTGGCGGTGCGCGTGGAGACGTCGCTGGAGCCGCGAGATCTTGCGGACCGTGCGCTTCAGTTCCTTTCGCATCTCACGCTCGGCGAGCGCGTCGGGCGGTGGGGCCGTCACCGCCCGGGAGATGTCGAAGTCGCCGGCGTAGCTGACCCGGTACGGACTCTCGGGCGGCGAGAAATCGATCATGGGCGTTCGGCCCGATCCCGCTCGGAAGCCGTTCGCGGCCGCGTCAGAACCTCGAGGTGCGCAGCCAGGTGTCGGCGCGGACCCAGTAGCGGTCGAACTCCCGCCGCGCCTCCTGCGCCTGCGCCGTCTTCTTCTGCGCGTCGAGCGCCTGCATGAGGCCGAAGTACGCCCAGCCCTGGTTGGGCAGATCCTCGAGCGCGTCGCGGTACACCTGCTCCGCCTCCGCCGCCCGGTTGTTTTCGAGCAGGATGGCGCCGAGCGTATGGCGGACCGGCATGTGCCAGGCCCGCGGCTCGGAGTAGATGAGTCCGTCCTCCTTCTCGATCCCGTGCTTCAGCACCGTGACGGCCTCGTCCACCTTCCCCTGCGCGTGGAGGATCTCTCCGGCAAGGATCGAGCGCGGCAGGGCGACGATGTCCGCCAGCGGACTGTAGCGGAAGGTGGCGGAGGGATCCGCGTCCTCGAGCGCCTCGTCGATCTCATCGAGGTGGTCCTGCGCGACGTCGACGTGCCCCATCCGGAGGTAGGCCAGGCCGCGCGAGAAGCTCCACGCGACCCGCTCCATGGACTCGTCCGACTTCGGACCGTCGCCCGCCAGGATCTCGCTCCAGCGGCCGAACGCGGCGTAGGTGAGCGGGATGTAGGCTCCCCACGGGCCGCGGTGGCCCGCCAGATCCTTCGCCGCCTGGATCGCAACGGCGCTCTGCCCGTCCATCACGGCGGCGTTGAGCAGCATGTGCAGGTTGTGCGAGGGATAGACGCCGGGAGGGCCGCCGTGCGCGGCCTTCTGGTCCGCGTGCCACGCCTGCTGGTTGCCGCGCACCGCGTCGCCCCAGCGGCCGATGTTCATGTAGATGTGCGTCGGCATGTGGTGGATGTGGCTCACCGCGATCTGGCTTCCGAGGTGGTCCGAGCACGCCTCGGCGAGGCCGGGATCCTGGGAGGCCTCCACGAGGTGGATATAGAGGTGGCAGGCGCCGGGGTGGCGGATGTCGCGCGCGAGCACGGTCTCGAGGATGGGGCGGATCTTCTTCACATCCTTCGCCTCAAGATCCACGTCCCCGCGACGGGGCCGCAGCAGCATCCAGGCTTCGGCCTGCAGCGTGAGCACATCCAGATCATCGGGGTAGCGCGCCGCGACCTTGTCCATCTCCCGCGCGTACAGCGTGTCGAGCATGCGGCGGCGGGAGCGCTCCGGGTCGGCCTCGAAGCGCACGGCGAAGGCGTCGATCAGCGCCTGCTCGACCTCGGTCGCGCCCGCCTTGTGCTCCTGCGCCTTCTGCATGGCGGCGTGGGCCGAGCGCTCGTTGCCGGGCGACATGCCGCCGTTCAGGTACGGGGCCAGCGACCAGGCCTCGCCCCAGTAGCAGGAGGCGCACTCCGCGTCCTCCGCCTGCGAGGCGCGGAACGACTCCTCGGCGATCGAGGTGCCGAAGGCGTACATGAAGAGCAGACCCTCGTCGAAGTAGGCCTGTGCCTTCTCCGACTGCGTGGTGATCGGCCGGTTGTGCGGTCCAAGATTCCCGTACAGCGGAGTCGAGTTCCCGTCGCCGTTGCCGGCCGCGGCCGCAGCGCCCATGCCCCCCATGGAGCCGCCCGCCATTTGCGGCATGTCGCGCTGCCCGCTCGTACACCCGGCCACCATCGCTGCCAGACCCACCGCCAACATCAGATCGCGTCGCCGCATCGGGCTTCCTCCTCTAGATCACGGGGCCCGCCGCACACACCTCCGGCGGACAGTCGTCCTCGTATTCCCTGAAGTTCTCCCTGAAGAGCCGAGCCAGGTGCGCGGCCTTCTCATCGTACGCCGCGGGATCCGGCCACGTCGCGCGCGGCCGCAGAATCCCGCCGGGCACTCCCGGCACTGCCGTCACGACGTGGACCCCGAACACAGGGTCCGGCTCCGTCGGCGCGTCGCCGAGTTCGCCCGCGTGGATCGCGTCCACCATCCGGCGCGTGTGCGGCAGATCGATGCGCGCGCCGATGCCGAACGGCCCGCCGCTCCAGCCCGTGTTCACGAGCCACACCTTCACGCCGTGCTCGTCCATTCGGTCCGCGAGCAGGCGCGCGTACTTCGCCGGGTGCCACACCAGGAACGGACCCCCGAAGCAGGGCGAGAACGTTGCCACCGGGTCGGTGACGCCGACCTCCGTGCCCGCGACCTTCGCCGTGTACCCGCTGATGAAGTGGTACATGGCCTGCTCGGGCGTCAACCGGCTCACCGGCGGCAGCACGCCGAACGCGTCCGCCGTCAGGAAGATCACGTCCGTGGGGTGACCCGCCACGCACGGCACCTGCGCGTTGTCGATGAACTCGATCGGGTAGCTGCCGCGCGTGTTCTGCGTGATCGACGAGTCCGACCAGTCCACGCTCCCGTCATCCCGCAGCACGACGTTCTCCAGCACCGCGCCGTAGCGGAGCGCCCGGTAGATGTCGGGTTCCTTCTCCTCCGAGAGGTCGATCGTCTTCGCGTAGCAGCCGCCCTCGATGTTGAAGATCCCCGCTTCGGTCCAGCAGTGCTCGTCGTCGCCGATGAGCCGCCGGTTGGGGTCGGCCGAGAGCGTCGTCTTCCCCGTCCCCGAGAGGCCGAAGAGGAGCGACGAAGCCCCGGTTGCCGGGTCCGTCGTCGCCGAGCAGTGCATCGAGAGCACGTCCCGCTTCGGCATGAGGTAGTTCATGATCGTGAACACGCCCTTCTTCATCTCCCCCGCGTACTCGGTCCCGAGGATGCAGGCCTCGTTGTCGGCGAAGGAGAGATCGACGCTCGTCGGGGAGGTGACGCCCTCGACCGACGGGTCCGCCGCCTCCTGGCCCGCGTTGTAGACGACGAAATCGGGTTCGCCGAACTCCGCCAGCTCCGCGGGCGTGGGGCGGATGAGCATGTTGTGCATGAAGAGGGCGTGGTACGGGCGGTTGCAGATGATCCGGACGTTGAGGCGGTAGGCCGGGTCCCAGCCCGCGAAGCCGTCGATGACGTAGAGGAGATCCTGCGCGTTCAGGAATGCCCGCGCGCGTTCGCGATTCCGGCGGAAGCTCTCGCGCTCGATGGGGAAGTTGACCGGACCCCACCAGACATCCCGCTCGGTCTCCGGATCGCTCACCACGTGCTTGTCGTTCGGGGAACGGCCCGTCTTGGCGCCGGAGAAGGCCACGAGGGCTCCGTTCGCCGCCTTGACCGCGCCGGGTTCGCGCCCGCTCAGGGCGTCGGCGTAGATGTCCCCCACGGGGGGATTACGTTTTATGCGGGTGACGGTGATCCCGTGCGCGCTGAGGTCCATGGTGCCGATCTTGGCCGTCGTAGTCGTCATGTGTCATCGTCGCCATAATCAGGGGAGGGTCGACACCACGGCGAAGAGCCCACGAATCGGGGACAGATCTCAGCGCCGAACGGAATCGGCGCCGACCGTCCGATTCACGAGCAATCTGTTAAAATAAGCCTTCAGACTTGAGATGACTACTGAAACGGGGGAACCCTCATGACCGGCCGGAACCGATCTTCGATCTCTCGCGGACTCGCCGTCGTCCTTGGCGGCGTGGCGGCGGCTGCCGCGACCCCAGCGACGGGACACGCTGCACAGGAAGCGGACGATCCACCGTGGCGCTGGTCGGAAGAGCGCGTGTTCGAGGCCGTCAACCGGGTGCGCGCCGGCCGCGACCTCAACCCGGACTCGTGGCCGGACGGCGGCCGCGTGGCCGTGCTGCTCTCCTTCGACGTGGACAACGAGACGGTCTGGCTGCGGAACGGCGACACCAACGTGGGCGGCCTCTCGCAGGGGGAGTACGGTTCGCGCGTCGCCCTCGGCCGCGTCATCGCCCTGCTCGACGAGTACGGGATCGCCGCCTCGTTCTTCGGCCCCGCGCTCAGCTTCAGCCTGGCGCCGCACCAGGTCGACATGATCCAGGCCTCGGGCCGCCACGAGATCGGCGTCCACGGCTGGATCCACGAGCGCAACGCCACGCTCCCGCGCGAGGAGGAGGAACGCCTGCTGCGCATGGCCGTGGAGCGGCTGACCGAACTCACGGGCGAACGTCCGGTCGGCTACCGCGCGCCGTCGTGGAACTTCAGCGACTCGACGCTCGATCTCCTGCTGGAGATGGACTTCCTGTACGACTCCTCGCTGATGGCGGACGACCGGCCCTACGAGATCAACCAGAACGGCGAGGCCACGGGCCTCGTTGAACTCCCCGTGGACTGGATCCTGGACGACGCGCCGCTCTTCAACCCGCTCGGCGACCGCTACTCCAACCCGCGCGAGGTGCTGGAGGTGTACAAGGACGAATTCGACGTGGCGTACGAGGAGGGGACGATGTTCCTCCTCACGATGCACCCGCACTACATCGGACACCGCTCGCGGATCGTGATCCTGCGCGAACTCATCGAGCACATCCGCTCGAAGCCCGGCGTCTGGTTCGGCACCCACCGCGAAGCCGTCGAGTGGGTCCGCGCCCGGGCGGACATGCCGTAGGCAGAGCGCAGCATCGGCGCGCGTTGACATATTGACGCCAGCAATGTATGTGTATATGTCATGCGTACGACGGTTCGATTGGACGATGATCTCATGCGGGCGGTGAAGCGTCACGCGCTCGAGTCGGGGACGACCGTGACGGCCGTCATCGCGGAAGCCCTGCGGGAACGGCTTCAGCGGTACAGGGACCGGACTTCGAACCCGCCCCCGCCGCTCTCTCTCGTGACTACGGGGGAGGGCGGCCTCCTGCCCGGCGTCGACCTCGACGATTCCGCGGCCCTCCTTGAACTCATGGAAGACGACGTTTGATCCTTCCCGACGTCAACGTCCTCGTCTACGCCCATCGCCAGGATGCTCTGGACCATCAGCGATATCTCGACTGGCTTGTTTCCGAGGTCGACTCCGATGCGGCCTTCGGGCTGAGCCCGCTGGTTCTCAGCGGATTCATCCGCGTGGTCACGCACCCGAAGGTCTTCAAGACTCCGAGTATCCTGTCCGAGGCGACCGCGTTCGCGGAGCAACTCCGGGAGCGGACCAACTGCATTGAGGTGACCCCCGGCTCCCGTCACTGGGCCATCTTCGTACGGCTGTGCGATCAGGCCGGGGCGAGGGGAAACCTGGTTCCGGATGCGTACCTGGCGGCCATGGCGATCGAGAGCGGGTGCGAGTGGGTGACGACCGACCGCGACTTCAGTCGATTCGAGGGACTGAGGTGGCGCCATCCCCTCGGATCGCATCGGGCATAGCTGTCGTCCTGCTTTCCGACCGACCCCGACGAGCTACTGGCGCGGGGCGGTCTCTTCCAGCAGGTCGAGGATGAAGGCGAACTCGAAGGCGAGTTCCTCGTACTGGCGGTCGCGGCCGGAGCCGCCGCCGTGGCCGGCGTCCATGTGCGTCTTGAGGAGCAGACGGTTCTCGTCCGTCTTCGTCGCGCGCAGCTTCGCCACCCACTTCGCCGGCTCCCAGTACTGCACCTGCGAGTCGTGGAGTCCCGTCGTGACGAGCAGGTTCGGGTAGTCCTTCGCCTCTACCTGGTCATAGGGCGAGTAGGAGAGCATGTAGCGGTACGATTCGAGATCCGCCGGGTTGCCCCACTCGTCCCATTCGAAGGTCGTGAGCGGGATCGACTCGTCCAGCATCGTCGTCACGACATCGACGAACGGCACGTGCGCGACGACGCCCCGGAACAACTCCGGCCGCAGGTTCACCACCGCCCCCATGAGCAGGCCCCCGGCGCTCCCGCCCCGGGCGAAGAGCATCTCGGGGCTCGTGTAGCCTTCCGCCACGAGGTAGTCCGCCACGTCCACGTAGTCGGTGAAGGTGTTCTTCTTGTTGAACATCTTCCCGTCCTCGTACCACGCCCGGCCCAGCTCCTGCCCGCCGCGGATATGGGCGATCGCGTAGACGAATCCGCGGTCGAGGAGACTCAGGCGGGTGGAGGAGAAGGTGGGCTCCATGCTCGCGCCGTATGAGCCGTAGGCGTAGAGGAGGAGGGGGTTGTTGCCGTCCTTCTCGAGACCCCGCCGGTAGACGACGGACACCGGCACTTCCACGGCGCCGTCGCGGGCGGGGGCGTGCAGCCGCTCCACCACGTAGTCCGGGCGGTCGTAGCCGCCGAGCACTTCGTCCTCCTTGAGCAGCGTGCGCTCGCGGGTGGACATGTCGTAGTCGTAGACGGAGCGCGGCGCGGAGAGCGACGTGTACCCGTAGCGCAGGATGTTCGTGTCCAGTTCGGGGTTGGCCGACAGCGAGGCCAGGTAGGCCGGCTCGTCGAACGCGATCTGGTGCTCGTCTCCCTCCCATGCGCGGACGCGCAGGCGGGTGAGCCCTCCCGCGCGCTCCGAGAGGACGAGGTAGTTCCGGAACAACTCGAACCCCTGCAGGAAGACGTCGCCCCGGTGCGGGATGACTGTCTCCCAGTTGTCCGTCGCCGTCCGGTCGACGGGAGTCCGCATGAGCTTGAAGTTCTCGGCTCCGTCGAGGTTCGTCCGGATGTAGAAGTGGTCCCCGAAGTGGTCGAAGCGGTGCTCGTGCCCGCGCTCGCGCGGGAGGAAGAGGGTGAACTCGCCCTCGGGGTTCGTCGCGTTGAGGAAGCGGTGCTCGTCCATCAGGGTGTGGGAGGAGGAGATGACGAGGTACTGCTTCGACTTCGTCTTGCGGATGCCGCTGCTGAACTCCTCGTCGTCCTCCTGGTACACGAGCACGTCGTCCGCCGGGTCGGCGCCGACCCGGTGCCGGTAGACCTGGTACGAACGCAGCGTGCCGGGATCCCGGCGCGCATAGAAGAGCGTCCGGTTGTCCTCGGCCCACACCATGTTGCCGGAGGCGCCCTCGATCGCCTCCGGGTAGTCCTCTCCGGTGTCGAGATTCCGGATCCGAATTGTGTAGATGCGGCGCCCGCGGGTGTCCTCGGCCCACGCCATCAGGTCGCCGTCGGAGCTGACCGCGGGGAAGGCGGAGTAGAAGTCGTGGCCCTCGGCGAGCGGGTTGACGTCGAGGATGACCTCCTCATCCGCGTCCAGCGACCCGCGCTTCCGGGCATGGATCGGGTAGTCCCGCCCTTCTTCGGTGCGGCTGTAGTAGAAGAAGTCGCCCCGCCGCACCGGCACGGAGAGGTCGGTCTGCTGGATCCGGCCCTTGATCTCCTCGAACAACTCCGCCTGGAGACCCTCGGTGTGGGCCATCAGCGCGTCGGTGTAGCCGTTCTCCGCCTCGAGGTACGCGATGACCTCGGGGTTGTCGCGCTGGTTGAGCCAGTAGTAGTTGTCGATCCGCGTGTGCCCGTGCGTCTCCAGTTGCTCCGGGATCACGCGTGCTACGGGGGGCGCGATCCCGGCGTCGGCCGGGGACTCGGCGGCGGGGTCGGCGCCCTCCCCGGTGCAGCCGGCGGCCTGGACGCTCACGGCAAGCAGCGCCGCGCTGAGGGGGAAACGGTCATGGCATGCGGCCTTGGCTCGCGACATCGACGACTCCTTCGCTTCACTCGGATCCTGACCGCCCGTGTTCGTAGCCGTTACACTGGCGGCGGTGCTGCGCGCATTTCACTGTTTTCTTCTTTCCAGTTCTCCAGGACGGGAATCGGGACATGATGATCGTGAGGCATGAGAACCGCGTCAAAGGGTGCGTCGCGCTGGCGGCGCTGGTTCTGGCGCTCGCGACGGGGTTCGCGTGCGCTCCGGCGCCGGTGGAGGAGCGCGCGGCCGAGACGGTCTATCCGGGGGCGTCGTGGGAGCGGGTCGCGGATCCGGCGGCCGCCGGGTTCTCGGCGGAGGCGCTGGAGGCGATCCATCCCTACGTGGAGGGGATCAACACCTCCGCCGTGATGGCGGTCGTCGGGGGGCGCGTGCTGTTCGAGCACGGACCCGTCGACTCGCTGAGCTATCTCGCCTCGGTGCGGAAGAGCATCCTCGCCATGCTGTACGGGAACTACGTCGAGGACGGCACGATCGACCTCGCGCTCACGCTCAAAGACCTCGGCATGGACGACGTGCAGGGGCTGCTCCCGATCGAGAAGCGCGCCCGCGTCCTCGACCTCGTCACGGCCCGGTCGGGGATCTATCACCCGGCTTCGAACGCGGGGGACAACCTCGCGGACGCGCCGCCCCGCGGCTCGCAGGAACCCGGCACCTACTACCTGTACAGCAACTGGGACTTCAATGCGGCCGGGGCCGCCTTCGAGCAACTCACGGGCCGCAACATCTACGACGCGCTCGAAACGGACCTTGCCCTGCCGCTGGGCTTCGAGGACTGGGACCGGTCGATCCACCGCAAGTCGGGCGACGCCACGCGCTCCCGGAATCTTGCCTATCACATGGTCCTCTCCACGCGGGACATGGCCCGGATCGGCCAGCTCATGCTCCAGAACGGGATGTGGGAGGACGAGCGGATCCTCCCGGACGGGTGGGCCGAACGCATCGCGGGCATTGTCACGCCGTCGGAGGAGATGAACCCCGAGGGGCTGCGCGGGGGCGAATTCGGCTACGGGTACATGTGGTGGGTGTGGGACGGCCCCGCGGTGCCGGAGGGATTCGAGGGGGCGTACAGCGGCCGGGGCGCCTACGGCCAGTTCATCACGGTCATCCCGTCGGTGGGCATGGTGGTCGCGCACAAGACGGTGCCCGACGCCCAGACGCCGTGGAGCGACTACATGGGCATCCTCACCCGCCTCGTCGCGGCCCACTGCGGCGCGGACTGCTGACGGACGCGAGCACCGCAACACGTTCCCGCGGGAACGTCCCGCGTTCGACTTAACGGGAACTCGCTCCGGTCCATTCCACCCACACGGTCTCGGGCTTCCGGAATTCGTAGCCGTAGGGGGCCGCGCGGCGGTCCGGGTCCAGGCGGAGGCCGGGGCAGCGGGCCCACAGCGTTTCGAGCACGACGCGCGTCTCGAGGCGGGCGAGCGGGGCGCCGAGGCAGAAGTGGCGACCCACCGCGAACGACAGGTGGTCGCCGGCGTTCCGGCGGGTCGCGTCGAAGCGGTCGGGGTGCTCGAAGTGCGCGGGATCGCGGTTGGCCGCACCCAGCATGCAGTGCACGACCTCGCCCTTCGCGATGCGGACGCCGCGGATCTCGGTGTCGCGGGTCGCGTGGCGGGCGGCCGACTGCACCGCGGGCTCCCAGCGCAGCGTCTCCTCTATGGCCAGGTCCAGGACGGCCTCGCCCGCCCGCGCCGCCGGGACTTGTTCGGGATGCGACAGAAGCGCCCACACGGCGTTGGCGATCATCGACTCGGTCGTCTCGATCCCGCCGAAGAGGATGATGAGCGCGTTGGAGCGGATCTCCTCCGCCGTGAGCGGGTCGACGTGGTCGCACGCGAGGTCGGAGAGGAGGCTGCCGTCCGGGTCCCGTTCGAGTTCCTCGAGGATCGGTGCGAGCGCCCGGCCGAACGCGTCCGCCGCCCCCTTGCCCGCCGCGCGCAGCTCCGGGTCGCCCGCGAAGTTCGCCAGCGCCCGGGCGAAGTGTTCGTACCATTCGTTCACGCGCTCCGTCTCGCTCAAGGAAATGCCGAGCACGGTCAGCACGGAATGCAGCGCGACCGGGCGCGCCACCCGCGTCCGCATCTCCCCGGCCTGCCATCGACCGGCCCGTCCGCCGTCAGCCGGTCTGGCCGCAGACCGCATCGCCTCCACTCGGCGCTCGACCTCCGCCACCAGGGGCGGAAGCGAAGCCGTCTTCATTCGGGAGGCGTGGAACGGGGGCAGACACTTCCGCTTGTAGCGGATCTGCGTCGGACCCTCCGTCGTCATCATGTGAACGCCGAACATGTCGCGGATCGTCGAAGGCGCATCCGTCGTGAAGAGGTCGGGGTCACGCAGCACCGCGAGGATGTCGTCGCGCCGCGTGAGGAACCAGCGCTCGATCTCCGGCACCCAGGTGACAGGCTCGGCCTCCCGGAGCGCGGCGAAGATCGGGTAGGGATCGACCGCGAGGTCCGCGAGCCGGACGCGCGCCCCGAGCGGGAACCGGTCGGCCATCACAGTCCGGACCACACCAGTACGGCGAAGCCGACGAAGAGCGCGTAGATGCCGGCGACGCCGGCGACGATCCAGCGGCCCCGGCCGCGGTAGACCCGGAAGAGGAAGACGGAGACGGCCAGTACGAGGAGCACTTCGCCAATGGCCGCGTATCCTCCGTAGTGGGCCGGGTCCCAGTACGACACCGGGCTGGTGAAGCGCCAGTCGCTGAACGGGAAGAAGTGGCGGTGCGCGTCCTCCCGGTGCAGCGGCAGGTCGCCCAGCGCGTGGAGGATCATGCTCGCGACGAACAGGGCCCATGCGGTGAGCCTCGCCGATGGCGGCGTGGCGGCCACTCCGGCGGGCGCGATGGCCCCGGCGGGCGCGATGGCCCCGGCGGTCGAGCGCCGGCCGATGAGCACGAGGAGGATGCACAGGGCAAGTACGAGGAGGGGGATCGAACTCGGGATGTCGAACACGACCTGCCAGCCGGGGTCGAAGTAGCGCTCCGACCAGATGCGGCCCTCCGACACGCCGCGCGCGAGCCGCTCCCAGAAGTAGAAGACGAGCATCGGGAGGTCCGGGGCCACCGCCCCGAGCGCGACCGGCAGCGCGTTGCGCTCGGATCGGCCCAGCACGATCAGGCTGAGCGCGGCGTGCGCCGGCGTCGTCACCCGGCGACCCGCGGCGAAGGCCCGCGCCGCACAGACAGCGCAGCGGCCTCGGTCAGACGCCCGCTCCGCGCTTCAGCCGCTGCAGGTGCTGACGGCGGAACTTCGCCACCTTCGGCGCCACCACCGCCTGGCAGTACGGCTGGGTCGGGTTCCGATTCAGGTAGTCGTCGTGGTACGCCTCGGCCGCGTAGAACGCCTCCAGCGGCGCCACCTCCGTCACGATGGGATCGGGCCAGATCCCCGCGGCGGTGATCTCGGCCATCTTCCGCTCGGCCGCGTCCTTCTGCGCCTCGCTCTCGTGGAAGATCGCCGAGCGGTACTGCGTTCCCACATCCGCGCCCTGCCGGTTCAGCGTGGTCGGGTCGTGGATCGTGAAGAAGACATCCAGCAGGTCGTCGAACGAGACCGTGTCCGGATCGAAGGTGACGCGCACGACTTCCGCGTGCCCGGTGCGGCCCGAGCACACCTGCTCGTAGGTCGGATTCCCGGCGTGCCCCCCGGCATACCCGGACTTCACGCCGTGCACGCCATCCAGAAGCTGATACACGGCCTCGAGGCACCAGAAGCACCCCCCGCCCAGCGTCGCCGTCTCCCTTATCTCGCTCATCTCCCCCTTCTCTCACTCATCTGTCCGAATCTCCGTAGTCGGTGGCGGTGGTGATGGCGCGCTTCTGTTGCTCGACCATCTCGGCTACGTCGGCGAGGAGTTGCTTCGCGTCGTAGACGATGCCGTCCTTGATCGTGTAGAGGATGCCGCCGACCGTCTCGACCTCGCCCGTCTCGTCGTTCAGGCGCCGCGCGCCGGTGCCGTAGAGAACCTTGAGGTTGTGGATCGGGTTCTCGTCCACGATCACGAGGTCCGCCAGCAGGCCGCGCCGCACGACGCCGAACTCGATGGGGCGGCCCGTGGGCTTGAACAGCGTCTCGGCCGCGTGCATGGTCGCGGCGCGGATCACCTCCAGCGGATGGAACCCGGCGTGCTGCAGAAGTTCCATCTCCTGGATCGTGGAGAAGCCCATGAGGTTGTAGATGTAGCCGGCGTCCGAACTCGCGGTGACGCGGCCGCCCATGTTCTTGTAGTCGTTGAGCAGATCGTGCCACACCTCGAGGAAGTCGCGCCACGCGACTTCCTCCCACGTCGTCCAGTCGAAGTAGTAGGAGCCGTGGTCCTCGCGGTTCGCCTCGTAGAACTCCCACAGCGTCGGCAGCGTGTAGGTCTCGTGCCACGGCGCGTACATCTGGTCGTCCACGTCCCAGCTCGCCTGGTAGGCGGTCATCGTGGGGTCGAGGGTGACGTCGAGCGCGAGCATCTCCTCGAGGAAGGTGTTCCACTCCGGGCTCCCGGGCTCGTGGATCAGGTTCCACTGCATGGGCACCTGCCCGAAGCGGTGCTGCTCGTCGTTGTAGTTCATCTCCGGGGGCCACGGCTGGACGTCGTGGTCCCTGTACAGCGCCTCGAACAGCCCGTAGAAGTGCGTGACAGTGCCGAGACCGAGGCGCGCGGCGTCGAGCGCGTTCATCTGCGCGACGCCCATCTGACCGAGATGGGCCGTGCTCCCGAGGCCGAGTTGGGCGGCCTCGTCGAGCAGCGCCTCCATGATCTCCGGGCGGAACGAGTTGAGCTTGAGCCCGTCGCCGCCTGACTCCTTCACGTACCGGACCCAGTCGCGCGCATCGTCCGGCGTGTCGATCAGGCGACCGCTCCATCCCTCTCCGCCCGCGCCCGTGAAGGGATAGACCCACATGCGCGGCGCCACGATCTCGTTCGCCGCGCTCCGCGCCTTCTCCCGGACGGACCAGTCGTGGGGGCCGAAGGCGACGCCGCGCCCGGTCGTGATCCCGTGCGACATCCACAGCTTGTACGTGTACTCCGCCTCGGGCGCCTTGGGGACGCCGCCGGTGTGCAGGTGGAGGTCCACGAAGCCCGGCAGGACGTACATGCCGGTCGCGTCGATTTCATGCACGACCGCGTCCGGGTTGCCCTCGACCGTAAGCCCGGGGCGGCGCGACTCGTCGATGGGCCGCTGCGGGACGCCCACGCCGACGACGTCGACGATCCGGTTCGCCTCGATGACGATGTCCATCGGCCCTATGGGGGGCGCGCCTGTGCCGTCTATCACGGTGGCGCCGCGGATGATGAGGCGGTCGTACGGTCCCTCGCCCTCGTCCGGGCCGCGGTCGGGAGCCCCGACCATCTGCATCGGCTGCACGGCTTCCGCCGCGGTGGCCAGGAGGATCAGCGCCGAAATGGCGCTCAGGGTGCTTCGAATCGCACGGCCGGTCGTCTTCATGGGTCCTCCGAGGTCAGTCATCGAGGTGGTAGAGGCGGCGGTTGTTTTCGTGCAGGATCATGCGCGCGGCCGCCACGGCCTCGTCGCGGGTCAGGATTCCGGCGTCCACGTAGATCCCGAGTGCCTGCGCGAGGAATCGTCGGCCCCACTTGGCCGCGAGCCAGTAGAACTCGGGCAGGTGATAGGCGTCGCTCCCGAACAGGATCTTGGAGAGGGGGACGACCTCCATCACCTCCAGGAACATGCGCAGCATGCCGTGGTGGATGAGCGGCGCGGCGAGCGACAGTTCGAAGTGGCAGTTCGCGTAAAGGTGCGTGAGCCACGCGGCCTGGCCGATGAGCGGGTAGCCGGCGTGGATGAGGATGACCTGCGGCATCCGCATCACGCCGCCGCGCTCGAAGCGGACCATCTCCTCCATGAGGAAGGGGTCCTGGTTCCGCATGATCCCACGCGGCGCCTCGCCGTCACCGGCATGGAACTGCATCGGCATGTCGCGCTCCAGACACGCCTCGAGGGCGAGCGAGTGGAGGTAGATCAGCGCTTCGCCCTGCAACTGCCAATACTCGTCGCGATCCCGGGTGTCCGCCGCCGGGACTTCGCCGCGCGCGCGCCGCGCCCGGAACGCGTCCCATGAGCGGCCGGCCGCCTCTCGATCGAAGTGCGGCTTGAGCAGCCCCAGGCGCGGGAGCAGGTACGACTTCATCCCGTACGACGGGGCGCCGAGGTTGCCGTCGCCGTCGAGTCCCGCCTCGATCTCGGCCATCATCCCGGTCTCGATCTCGTCGATCCCGAGGTCGAGGTCGTCGCCCATGAGGCCGCGGAGGATCGTGTCCACGCGCAGGATGTGGCGGCCGCGCGACGGGGCGATCGCGTCCTTGAAGCGGTCGATGCCCGCCTGGTCCATTCCCTCCCGGTAGCCCATGTCGACCATCGCGTTCTCGATGTTCGCGTCGGCGAACAGGGCGCCGAGATAGCTCGCGTAGTCCCGGCCCCTCTCGTTCCGGACTTCGATCACCGCCTCGAGGGTCGCCTCGCAGTCGAGGAAGGCGGCGAGTTCCTTGACGAGATAACGGAGGAAGACGGTTTCGCCGGCCTGTTCGAGGACGCGGGCGCGCGTGGCGGCGACATCGAACTCGGCGTCGAGCGCGGCGCGCTCCGAGGCATCGCCGGCCTGCCAGCGTCCGTAGATCCCGGCCGGGAAGTAGCGGCCCATGGGGAAGGCGGAGAGCGCCAGCCGCTCGATGAACGCGTCGGGATCCGTCTGCGCGTCGTCGAAGGTGATCGGGTGGCAGTGCGTGTCGTCGATGGGAATCTCGCGCAACTCGTCGAGTAGCGCGCGAGCGGTCGGGTTCAACCCCTCGCTCCCCGCACGGGCGGACGCAAACCCCGCTTCACCGCCTGCGCAGGCCCCAAGCAGCGCACCGCCGCCGCCGATGCCGGCCAGACTCAGAAACTCCCTGCGATCCGGCATATTCGCGCCCCCCTTTCGCGGCGCTACGCGCTCGGCCCGGCCGGCCGCACCGCCGTCAGTGGCGGACTTCGGTGTCTACGCCCTCCTCCCCTTCCGAGCGGGCGATGATCGCGGCGCCGCACGAGTCGCTGAACACGTTGACCGCGGTGCGGTACATGTCGAGCGGCCGGTCGATGGCGAGCATCGCGCCCACGATCGTGATCGCCTCCGGGTTGTCGCCGAGGCCGATCGCGTTGAGGACGATGAAGATCACGACCACACCGGCCGACGGCACCGCCGCCGCCCCGATCGAGGCGAGGAGCGCGGTCAGGACCACGATCGCCTGCTGCCCGATGCTGAGGTCGACCCCGAGCACCTGCGCGATGAAGAGGGCGCCGGCGCACTCGAAGATCGCCGTGCCGTCCATGTTCACCGTCGCGCCCATCGGGAGCACGAACGACGAGACCTTGTTCGAGACGCCCACCTTCTCGCGCAGCGTCTTGATCGTCACCGGGAGGGTGGCGCCCGACGAACTCGTCGAGAACGCGGTCAGGAGCGGCTCGCGCAGGTTCGCGAAGTGGACCAGCGGCTTGATCCGGCCCAGCACGATGAGCAGGAGCGGCATGGTGATGAAGAGGTGGATCGTGAGCCCCGACCCGATCGTCGCGAAGTATTTGGCGAGCGCGGCGAAGCGGTCGAAGCCGGTCTCTCCCACCATCGCCGTGATCAGTGCGAAGACGCCGATGGGGAGGAACTTTATGATCCCCGACGTGAGCGCCATCATCGCCTGGAAGAAGGCGTTGAAGATGTCGGTGACGACCACGCGGGGCTTCTCCGGCAGTCCCGTAATGGCTGCGCCGAAGACGATGCAGAAGAAGATGATCGCCAGCATGTCGCCGGCCGAAGCGGCGGCGAAGAAGTTGTTCGGGACGATGTCGAGGATGAGATCGACGGCAGAGTCCGGCGTGCTGAGTTCGGGTACGTCCTGTTGCGCCGCCGCACCCATGTCGGCGTTCACGCCCGGCCGGATGAGGTTCACCATCAGCAGGCCGGTCAGCGCCGCCAGCATGCTGGACAGCACGTAGTAGCCCATCGTCTTTCCGAACAGGCGGCCGATCGCCCTCCCCCCGCCCACGGAGGCGACCCCGGACACGATCGACGTGAGCACGAGCGGCACGATGATCATCCGGAGCAGCTTCATGAACAGCTGGCCGATCCAGCCGATGTTCTCGGCCGCCGGCGCCCCGAAGGCCCAGCCGGTGAGCAGGCCCAGGGCCATGGCGGCCAGCACCTGCCAGTGGAGGCGTCGGTACCAGGGGAGGGTGGGATCGTATTCCATTGGCGTCTCCGGTGCGGCGCCGTGTCGAGGCGCGTATCCAACGTTGTCAGCGACGCGGCCCTAGAGGCGGTCAGGCCGCGATTCGAGCGAACGATCCAACGGGGGTTGATCGTGGTATCCAGACGGCGAGCCGGCAATGGGCGTCACTTCGTTCGCCGCGTTGAGCCGGCACCCCGGCACTCTCGGTGACTCGCAGGTTTCTGCGGCCCTGCACTAGCTTCGGGAGTTCTGACCGTCGCCACGGCGCGCGGGCTTCATCGCCCGGGGAGATGCGATGCCCAGGATCGTACTTGCGGAAAACCTCGACGCGCTCCGGGGCATGCCGGACGGCTGCGCTGATCTCATCTACATCGATCCACCGTTCAACACCGGCCGCACACAGCGGCAGACCCGGATCCGAACCCGCCGCGCTTCAGGCGGAGACGACGGCGACCGGACGGGCTTCCAGGGCGAGCGCTACGAGACGACCGTCCTCGGCACCCGGCGGTTCGCGGACCGGTTCGACGATTATCTCGCGTTCCTCGGCCCCCGACTCGTCGAGGCGTACCGTGTCCTCGCTCCGCACGGCTCTTTCTACCTCCACGTCGACTACCGGGAGGTGCACCACTGCCGGCTCTTCCTGGATGAACTGTTCGGACCCGACCATCTCCTGAACGAGATCATCTGGGCGTACGATTACGGCGCGCGCCCGAAGGCCCGATGGCCGGCGAAGCACGACAACATCCTGTTCTACGTGAAGGATCTGTCGAACTACGTCTTCAACGCGGACGAGATCGAGCGCATCCCGTACATGGCCCCGGGACTGGTGGGGCCCGAGAAGGCCGCGCGCGGCAAGCTGCCCACGGATACGTGGTGGCACACGATCGTCCCCACGAGCGGCGCCGAGCGGACGGGATACCCGACCCAGAAGCCGCTCGGCATCCTCCGCCGCATCATCACGGCCTCCTCGAACCCCGGCGACCTCGTACTCGACTTCTTCGCCGGAAGCGGCACGACCGGCATGGCCGCCCACGAACTGGGCCGAGACTTCATCCTCGTCGACGACAACCCCGAGGCGCTCGAAGTGATGGCGATACGATTCCGCGACCTACCGGACGTCCACTGGGAGGGCTGCGATCCCAGCGTGAGCCGCGTGCCATGATTTGCGATACATATGTTGCCAAAAACATATTACTCAGTGGATTGGACGGTCGAGATTGCCGATGAGTTTGCGCCGGAGCTCCGTGCGCGGCTCGCGATGGAAGGAGGATCATGATGGCATTGAACGTGAACGACGTCATCGAGGGACTCGACACCCAGCGGCGGCGACGGGTGGAGAAGCGCGCCGCTGAACTCATCGCGGAGGAAATGACGCTGCGCGAGTTGCGTGAGGCACGGCGACTCACCCAGGTCAGTTTGGCGCGGGAACTCGGCATCGGCCAGGAAGGCATATCGCGGATGGAACAGCGTAGCGACCTCCTCCTCTCGACTCTGCGCAGGACCGTCGAGGCCATGGGCGGTACGCTCGCGCTGGTCGCGAGTTTCCCCGACCGACCACCCGTCGAGTTGTCCGGCATCGCCGATTCGGACTAGGAGGCCTCAGCTCCCGGCCTGGGGGTCGCGGTGGGCGGTGTCGGAGGAGAAGGCGGGGAGGCAGACGGCGATGTACTCGGCTCCCTCGGGGCCCGGCGTGCTGTAGCGGACCCATTCGCCGGCGTGGGTGACGATCGCCTGGCCGGCGTTCACGTCGATGACGCCGGCCTCGTGCTCCACGCGCAGCGATCCCCGCAGCACGACGGTGACCTCCTCGAACTCCGGGCGCTGACCCGGTTCGACCCAGCCGGACGGCGCGACCATGCGCGCCACGCTGACGCCCTCGTGTCCCGTCCGGACGCGGCCGGCATACTCCTCGATCCGCTTGGGCTGGTTCCCGGCCGCCTCGATGACGGCCGGGGCTTCGATCAAGGTGGGCATGTCCCGGACTGCGTCGGGCGTCCCTTCCGGCGTTCCCTACATGCCTGCGTCGGCGAGGGACCGGACAGCGTCGGCCAGCATGCGGACCTTCGCGGCGTCGCCCGCCCCCCCGGCTCCACGCGATACGCCGTCGGCCAGCGAACGGAGCGCGTCGGCGCGGCCGGATCCCGTCATCTCCTCGGCCTCGGCCAGTCCGGCGCGGAGACGGTCAATCCTTGCGGCGGCGAGCCCGCCGTGGCGCTCCAACTGGTCCAGGTAGGCCCTCGCGAGCGCGAACGTCGCGGGCCACTCGAAGATCGGCTGACCCTGGGAGTTCAGGTGCGTCAACTGCACGGAGTTGGCGGCATCGATCTCGTTCTGCGTGAGCGCCTCGCTCGGCACGAGTTCGAGGATGTCGAGACCGCGGGCGATCTCGGAGTTGACGATGAGGCCGTTGTACCAGTAGACGGACCAGCTGCCGCCCATCTGCATGCGGTCGGGGTTCACCGGGCCGCGGTCGAAGTAGGCGATCTCGACCGGGTTCACGGGGTCGGTCCAGTCGAGGAGCAGGATTCCGCCCTGGTACCAGCCCTGGATCATGATGTCGCGGCCGGGGATCGGGATCAGCGACCCGTTGTGGGCCACGCAGTTCTCCTCGGGCGTCTGCGGGGCGGCGAGCTTGAAGTAGCTCTGGAACTCCATCTCCGTGCCCTCGATGGTGAAGATCGCGTTCGCGCCCCACTCCATCGGGTCGGAGGCCCGGCACTTCGGCTGGCCGCCGCCGCCCCACTCGTCCGTGAACAGGATGGCGGTGCCGTCGTTGTTGAAGGTGGCCGAGTGCCAGTAGGAGAAGTTGGAGTCGGACACCGCGGAGAGCCGTCTGGGGTTCTCCGGGTCGCTGATGTCGAGGAGCATGCCGTAGCCCTCGCACGCCCCGCCGGCGAGGCCGATGGCCGGGTAGACCGTGATGTCGTGGCACTGCGTAGGACCGGGCTCCGGGCCGTCGCCCTCCCCGCCCTGCTGCCCCATCATCTGCGCGACGATCATGGGCAGCGCTTCGCGCAGCGCCGCGCTGTCGGCTGCGGTGGGCGGACCCTCGCCTCCACGCTGGGCCACCATCTGCCCAAGCATCCCCTGGGCGGCCGGTTCAGGCAGCACCATCTCCTGCCCCTGCACCTCGATGATGAAGGCGCCGCGCGCCCGGGCCTCCTCGAGCGCCGCGATGTCATCGGGGGCCGGGCCGTGCGTCGGGGGCGCGATCAAGTCCTCGAAGATGCGCGGCGAACTCACGATCTCGGCGCTCGCCGGGTCTGCCAGCGGCACGCGGATGACTTCGATGCGGAAGAGGGCGGTGTTCGGGTCCTCATCCGGCGGACCGCCGGAGCAGCCGGCGAGTTCCTCCGCCGGGCGCACGGGGGCCGAACCGGACACGTAGACGTAGACGTTCTCGTCGTCCCCGGGGTGTTCCAGCAGTGTGTGCGTGTGCGAGCCGCGGCAGGTCTGCACGTTGGCGACATACTCCGGCGCCGTGATATCGGAGATGTCGAAGATCCTGATGCCGCGCAGCCGGTCGTGACTCACGGCCTCCTCGACCCCCTCATCACCGCAGTCCAGCCGCCCACCGAACCCTTCGCCGGACACGAACAGGAGGTTCTCGTACACCGAGACGTCGCTCTGGGACGCCGGGCAGACGTAGGTCACGACGGTCTGCGGATTGGTCGGATCCGAGATGTCCCAGATCTGGATGCCGTCGTAGTTCCCCTGGATCGCGTAGGGCCCGGAGAAGGCGAGGTCGGAGTTCGTCTGGCCCACGAACGGGTCCGGCGGGGGTGTCGTCGAGACGAGGTTGAGGTTCCAGATCGCCTCGCCCGCATCGAACATGCCCGGCGCGAGCCCGACGCGCGGGTCCGGCGTGGGTGGATTGGCCTGAAGCCCCGTGGGCGCGGCGGCCGGGGCGGCGGGAGCGGCGGCCATGCCGGCCGACGTCGACCGGTAGGAGGAGCAGGCGGTCAGCCCCCCGAGAACGATCGCACCGGCGAGCAGCGTCGCGAGGCGCGGGGTGAAGCGGATGTCGTTGCGTTCCTTCGTCACAGCGGACATGTCGGATCCTTCGATGGGGTTGAACTGCACGTATCAGCCGCCCGGCTCCGGCGCGGCAAGCGCCTCGAGCATCAGCTCCATGCGGGCGATTTCCGTGGCCTGATCGACGTGGATGTCGGAGGCCAGCTTGAATACGAAGTCGTCTTGCGCCGCACCATCGGTGGCGAACAACTCCCGAACCATCGTGACGGCGCCCTTGTGGTGCTGGATCATGTACCGGAGGAAGAGGCGGTCGAAGTCGGGGCCGCGTGAGGCTTCGAGTTCCGCGAGTTGTTCGCGGGTCAGCATCCCGGCCATAAGCATGGCGCCGTCCCCGTGGCCCCTCATGTCTCCGGTCTCGGGTACGGGCAGGCCGCGGTCGGAGAGCCAGCGGCTCATGATCGCGATCTCGTCGGTCTGCGCGTTGATGATCCTCGCGCACAGCGTCCGGATCGAGGGACTCGCGCCGGCGTTCGGAGCGAAGCCCGCCATGACCAGCGCCTGCGCGTGATGCGGAATCATGTGGGTCATGAAGCGGATGTCCGCCTCGTGCGCGCCCTCGAGGGCGGCTTCCGCGCGCGCCCGGTAGATCGCCTCGAGTTCCGCCACCCGCGCCGCGTTCGGGCGGACCGCGTCCGGGCGGACCGTGTCCGGGCGAGCCGATTCGGATGGACGACCATCGGACCCCGCGCTGGCGCACGCCTGCACGACCGCGAGCAGGCCGAAGAGTGCGACGCGCCTGGCACGCGTGACGTGCGTTGTGTGGTGGGTCCTCATGCTTCGCCGCGTGGTGACATCCGTTACCGAGGGGCTGTCCGGCATGAAATCTGCCGAACAGGCATACCGAATCAGGCGTACGAATACAATCCTGCGCGGTTTCGCGTCACGGGACCGCAGTCGGCTTGAGTCCCGTTTGGCGACGAACCGGTGACAGCTAGCCAACGCCTTGCCGCCGACCCTTCGCCACGATCCGGCGCGTCGCCGCAAAGCAAACGGCCGCCTTCACGACGGCGCCCACCAGGAACGGCTGCACGCCAACAGCGAAGAGGGCGCCGGGGCCGAGATCGGTGACGACCGCGAGCCAGCCCGCACCCATGACGAAGATGACCGAGGAGCCGACGACCAGCGCAATCGCGGTGCGCAGGGCGCGTCCGTCGGAGCCCGAGATCCACCCCACCAGCGCCGCGGCGAGCGGGAAGGCCATCAGGTAGCCGCCGGTCGGACCGAAGATCCAGGGCAGGCCCGCCGCGCCCATCGCGAAGACGGGAACGCCGGCGACGCCGAGACCGAGGTAGAGTAGCTGGGAAGTTGCCCCGGCCACCGGGCCCAGCAGGGCACCGGCGAGCAGTACGAACAAGGTCTGAAGCGTCATCGGCACCGGGGTGATTCCGAGCGGAACCGCCACATGGGCCCCGAGTGCGGTGAGCAGCGCGAACAGCGTCACGGCGAGCAGCATTGTCAAGAGCCGGCCGGCGGTCGCCCCGGGTGTAAAGCACGACGCTTTCGTATGCGAATCGATCATTCCTATTCCTCGTCGAATCCTTCGCACGGCCAGCGCAACGTCGAGCGAGTTCGTCCGCCGGATTCCCGCCATTCGACGCGGTTCTCCTGCCGACGAAGCCTCGTTAACGATTTCTCCGCGTCGACACGGGCCGGGTAACATCCAGAGACTTCGTGCTCAATATCGCGGCGGCGGGCCCGTCCTTGGCAAACTCACGCGCGGCAGCCCCGCCCGGAGTTGCCGAGTCGTCCGCGAAAAAACTGCTGCCGACCGGATCGCCGCTGATTTCGACCCAGTCGAACAGTGCGGTGGTTCCCGACACGCCGTCGGCGAACAGCCTCACATCGGGGGCCAAGTTCGCGAAAATGGCAGAGCCGAGCCTATCTGTTGGATAGTTGAAGAGTTCGGTGCCATCGGCAGCCCCCTGGAATTGCCCATCGATGAAGCTGACACTGATCGTGGTCAGTTCTCCCGCCTCGACGCTGATTGCATCCGAGTTCCCGGACGAATTTGTAATGGTGTCCCAGTAACCCGACGCAGAATCATAGACAAGCAGGAAGTAATTGTTTTCTTCATGCGGCATGATATAGAATCCGGCCCACGTGTATTTCGTGTGTCCTGTGCGCCAGGCCACGGCAACAGCGGAATCAGCTGGTTGTCCACGACCCATCCTGATCGCGAGGGTCCACGAAGTGATTGACTCTGCCAAATCTCGCGCAGCCACACCGGTGTAGTCGGTCGTCTTCGTCAGTGCCAAGACACCGTTGTTCACAACTGCCGTCGCTCGGAGGAGACGCCAGTCCGCCAGACTGGCCGATGAGTTGAAGTCGTCCCGGAGACCGACCCCGTCTGTGACTGTGACGTGAACCTGCTCGGTCGCCGCCAGCCCCCCCTGGTCACGGGCGGTCACGGTAATCGTGGCACTGCCGGCTGCGACCGCTGTGATCGTCACGATGGAGCCCGAAATCGAGGCCCTGGTTACGCTGGGGTTGGACGATGTCGCACTGTAGGTGAGGGCGTCGCCGTCCGGGTCTGTGAAATACAGGGATGCATCGACCGTTGCCGTGGCGCCGGAGGCCAGTGTCGCAGCCGAGATGGTCCCCACCCTACGCGGCGCGCGGTTCACCAGCCTGACGATGATGTCAACCCGCTGTGTCGCGGTCAGTCCTCCCTGGTCACGGGCGGTCACGGTAATCGTGGCACTGCCGGCTGCGACCGCCGTGATCGTCGCGATGGAGCCCGAAACCGAGGCCGTGGCTACGCTGGGGTTGGACGATGTCGCACTGTGGGTGAGGGCGTCGCCGTCCGGGTCTGTGAAATACAGGGATGCATCGACCGTTGCCGTGGCGCCGGAGGCCAGTGTCGCAGCCGAGATGGTCCCCACCCTACGCGGCGCGCGGTTCACCAGCCTGACGATGATGTCAACCCGCTGTGTCGCGGTCAGTCCTCCCTGGTCACGGGCGGTCACGGTAATCGTGGCACTGCCGGCTGCGACCGCCGTGATCGTCGCGATGGAGCCCGAAACCGAGGCCGTGGCTACGCTGGGGTTGGACGATGTCGCACCGTAGGTGAGGGCGTCGCCGTCCGGGTCATGGAAGTACGGTGCCAGGTCTACCGTGACCGTCTCGCCGACGTCGACGGTCTGGTCCGTGATCGTGCCCACTGGCTCGGGTGCCCGGTTGTGGACCACCGACTGGAAGGTCTGCGTGGCTGCAAGGCCTTCGGGATCCGCGGCCGCGACCGTCACCTGGGTCGCGCCCCTGGCGACGGCCGCGATGGTGACGGTCGATCCCGAAATCGAGACCGTCGCCACACCGGTGTCGGACGACGAGGCCGTGTACGTCAGGCCGTCGCCGTCCGGGTCATGGAAGTACGGTGCCAGGTCTACCGTGACCGTCTCGCCGACGTCGACGGTCTGGTCCGTGATCGTGCCCACTGGCTCGGGTGCCCGGTTGTGGACCACCGACTGGAAGGTCTGCGTGGCTGCAAGGCCTTCGGGATCCGCGGCCGCGACCGTCACCTGGGTCGCGCCCCTGGCGACGGCCGCGATGGTGACGGTCGATCCCGAAATCGAGACCGTCGCCACACCGGTGTCGGACGACGAGGCCGTGTACGTCAGGGTGTCGCCGTCCGGGTCATGGAAGTACGGTGACACGTCGACCGCGACCGTCTGTCCCACCACCAGCGTCTTGGCGGGGAGGGAACCCGCGGCAACCGGGGCCCGGTTGGGGACGGTGACCTCGAAGTTCTGCTGCGCGGAGAGGCCGTCCGGATCGGTCGCGATGACCGTGATGAGCGCCGTCCCGGCCACTTTGGCGGTGATCGAAACCACGCGCCCGGCCACCGAGGCCGAAACCGCCGTAACGTTTGAGCTCGCGGCCGAATAGGTCAGCGCGTCGCTATCGGGGTCACTGAAGTACCCGGCGATGTCAACGTGGGTGGTGTCCCCGACGAAGACGGTTTGCGCGGGAACGGTATCCATGGCGACCGGTGCCCCATTGGGTACCGTGACGGTAAACGTCGCCTGCGCCGACAGTCCGCCAGGGTCCCTTGCCGTTACCGTGACGGCCACCACGCCACGAGCGGTCGCTGCTACGGTGACCACGCTGCCGGACGCTGCAACTGTGGCGGTCTGCGGATTGGCACTCGTTGCCGTGTAGGTCAGCGCGTCGCCATCGGGGTCGTTGAAATATCCGGCCACGTTGACAGTGACGATCCCTCCCACAGCTACGGTCTGGGCCGGAATCGAGCCGCTCGGCAACGGGGCCCGGTTTGGAGTGAGGGCGGGCTCTGTGGCTCCATCGTCGCAGGCCGTCGTCGATAGAGCCGCGAGCGCTGCGGCCACAACGATGAGAGGAAGCCTGATCTGAAAGGGCTTTCCGGTTCGGAAGAAAAACGGAAGAGGAACCCTGGCAGGTGACATGCGACCGAAACAGTCCAAGGCGTGTGACGTGGGAATCCCTTGGAGGTGCTTGGGACGAGTTCCAGGCGTTGATCGGTGGAGTTTGGTCGCTGGCAACGAGGCTGGACCCCGGCGTGTAACCCCACGGCCGGATGGTTCTTTGGGACGCGGGGAAGCCGGTTGGTGGAAGGTGAAGTCACATTGGCGATCGGCAATCCTATCGGGGATGGAAGATGGACCGCAAGGCGGTGTTGTCGGGACAAGACGGGACGGCAACCCGCGTCGTCCAGAGGTCCGAGAGCCGCGTGCCGCCGTTGTTGCAGCGCCGGACGCGGGAGGTGGGGGACGCTTGCCGAGATCGACGGCGGACCGGTCCCAGGGACCGAGCCCGGAGAGCCTCGTTCCATAGCTCCGGGAAGCCTGGACGTCCGATCGCCATATGGGAACGAGTGGGTGACGGGGGGCGGGTGGCTACCGGCTCGCGTCGTAGCGGTAGAGCCTGACCTCCTCTTCATCCAGGGCGTCGCGCTCAAGGAGTACGAAGCGGTCGGCGTCGATGGCCAGCACGCTCGCTTCCGCGGGAAGATCCAGCCAGCCCCGCGGTGGTCCGTCGGGGCCGAGGATGAGCCAGCGGCGGGTCTCCTCGCCGGGGCGGGTCGCAAGCCCGATCCAGACGAGCTCATCGGGACCCAGGACCGCGGCGTGGAAGGCGGGGTGCGTCTCGCGGTAGGGTGCGTTCTCGACAAACTCCATGTACCAGTCGGGGGCGTCCGGGCCCCTGCGTGCGAGCCGCTCCGTTCTCCATACCCCGATTTCTTCGGCCGTGACCGCCCCCCCGCCAGCCGATCCTCGGATCCGGCGCGTCAGACTCCCGTTGGCCGTATGGACGGAGAGGCTCAGCACGTCGGTGTCGCCGATCAGGGCCCGGTCCCGGAATCCGCGGGCGACGATGTCTCGCCCGAAGGCCGGTTCGGTGCGGGTGAACCCGCCACCGGGAATGCCGCCGTAGCTCCACTCCGTGGCCGGCAGCACGCCCAGCGTGTCCGGGTCGGTCTCGAGATCGGTGAACGAAAGCAGGGGGGTCGTGTCCCTCTTCACGCCCTCCGGCAGGAAGTGCCGCTGTTCTCCCAGGATCGCGAGCATGTGCCCCGTGGCGTCTCTCGCGAGCGGCTTCAGGCTCACGATGGCGCTCTGGGCGGAGAGGGGCGACGAGGTGAGGAACTCCCCGCTCTCCGAGAACTCGTTGAGGCGGGCCAGCCGCGCGTCGTAGGCCAGGAACCCCCCGTCCGTCCCGAGGAGCGTCGTGACTTCGCTGAACTCGCCCGGTCCCTCGCCCTGCCCCCCGACCCGGGCTGTGAGCGAACCGTCGGCGGCGAAGAGCAGCACCTCGCCCGAACCGGTGTTGGCGAGCGCGAGGCCGCCGTTTCCGAGGAGGAGGGCATCGCCGACCCAGAACAGCTCGATCCCGAGATCGCGGGTGGAGAAGACGAGGTTCGACTCCAGGAGGGGTACCGAGAGCTCCTCCACGCGGCCCAGGGCGATGTTCGTGATGCCCACTGAATCGGAGACCAGGACCGCGCTCGGGGGTTGATCCTCCGGCTCGGGGTGAGCGCCGCCGCAGGCGATGGCCGCGCAACTGAGGACTCCGGCGGTAAGGAAGCTCCCGCAAACGCGCATGGTTCCGGTCCCGGTTGAAACATCGGCGATGTCGACCGCTGTCCGCGGCATGGCGACCTCGTTCTGTAAGAGGCGCCGTTTCTACAGAGGGTTGTATCGGCCGGGCGCTACTCGGAGGCGGGGACGCCCAGGGCGCGCCGCAGCGCCGCGCTCCCTCCGACGAGGGGGAGCGCGATGCGGGTTTCTCCCAGGTCGACGGTCAGTGCCGTGCCGGGGTCGGGGTGCAGCGTGAAGAACTTGTCGCTGGAGAAGATCATCAGGCCGATGCGGGCTCCGGCCGGGATGACCTGGTCGTCGGGCTGGAGCGCGAACTCGAGGTCGACGAACTCTCCCGGTGTGAGCGGCGTGCCGGCCCGGGGCGAGGCAATGTCGTCGGCACCCGCGTTGGCGGGGTCGGCCCATCCCTTCGTGATGAGGTTGTCGTTGATCTCTCCGCTCTCCGTCCACGGCAGCGACACCAGCCACACGGACAGGTTGGCCGCGGGCGCGTCCGCCGACATCCGCACGCGGACGGTCGCCACGCCCGACAGGTGGACGTCCTCGCGCAGCTCCGGCGTCGCGTACAGCAGGCGGTGGTTCGACCACTCCGCCGCGGCAAGTTGGCCGCCGGTGAACGTAAAGTTGTCGACGATCGCACCGGTCCCCGCGTCCGTATCATCGAGGGATAGCGTTCCGGTCCAGTGCCCGTCGCCGCTGGGGCGGAGCGTCACGGCGTCGGCCTCGGGGTGGGGATAGCTCGCGTAGGGCGTGGGCTCCGCGCGGTCGTCTCCTTCCCGCACGATCCACGCCGCCGGGTCTCCCTCCACGCCGTTTTCGACGCCAACCACGTAGCGGGTGAACCACCGGTTCATGAGTTCGAGCGGCGGCGCCCCACCGTGCCCTCCCTGGTGGTAGTAGATCTGCAGCGGCACGCCCCGCTCCCTGAGCGCCATCGAGATGCGGTGGCTGTGCTCGGGCATGACGTTCCAGTCGTTGAAGGCGTGGCTCATGAGGGTGGCCGCCCGCACGCCGTCGACGTGGTTCAGGTAGTCGCGGCCCGCCCAGAAGTCGTTGTAGTCGCCCGTGACGCGGTCCAGCCGCGCCGTCATCTCGTCGCGCACGTTCGCGAGGCAGTAGTCGCGGACCTCCGGGAAGCCGCTGAAGATGAAGTCGAACAGGACGTCGACGTCCTCCCCGGGATAGCCGCCCGGCGACCGCACCAGCCCGTTGGACCGGTAGTAGTGGTAGTAGGAGGTGTTCGGCGCGACGGGGATGATGGCCTCGAGCCCTTCCACGCCCGTCGTGGCGGCGGCCAGGGGGAGCGTGCCGTTGTAGGAGGTACCCGTCATCCCGACCCTTCCGGTCGCCCAGTAGGCCTCGACTTCCTCGTTCCCGTCCACGCTCGTGAAGCCGCGCGCGCGGCCGTTGAGCCAGTCGATGACGGCCTTGGGCGCCAGCGACTCGTTCGCGCCGCCCACGGTCGGACACCCCTGCGACTGGCCGGTCCCGGGCGACTGCGAGTGGACGACCGCGAATCCCCGCGGCACCCACGTCGCCACGTGCGAGTTCGAGATCCGCGGCTGGCTGGGGATGTGCTGGATCGTGGCCGGGAACGGATCGCGCGCCGGGGCTTCGCCACCCACCTCCTGCCGGAGGTCCCAGAAGTGCGCGAAGTCGATGCCGGCGACACCCGAGTAGTAAGGGCTCGTCTCGTAGATGACCGGCACACTGAGCCCCTCGCCGTCGGTCTGCCCCGGACGCGTCACATCCAGGTGCACCCGGTCCGGCTGGCCGTCGCCGTCGGAGTCGAACCCGGTCTCGACCCATAATTCATGCCGGATCCAGTCGGAGGAGTCCGCGAAGGCGGGGACGATCTGCGCCTGCCCGTCCTCGATCACGAGCCCGGCCTGCGCGGCGAGCGCCGCCGGAAGCAGGACGAACGCGAGAAGGGCTGCGCCGAGTGTCGGGATTTGGTTCGGCTCTCTAAACCACGGCATGCCGGGGCGTCACTTGCTTGGCGATTTCGCGACCTGCCTCGATCTCCGCTCGGCGAAGCTCCCAGGTCTTCTGCAGGTTAAGCCAGAACTGCGCCGTCGTCCCGAAGTACCGCGCCAGCCGAAGTGCGGTGTCTGCGCTCACGCCCCGCTGGCCGTTCAGAATCATCGTCACCCGGTTGACGGGCACGCCGAGCGCTTTCGACAGAGCGTTTGCCGATAGCTCGAGCTCGTCGAGTTCCTGGCGCAGGATTTCGCCGGGATGCACCGGCCTCATACGGTTCTTCGCACTCATGTCATACGCCCTCAGTGATAATCGACAATCTCCACGTCGTACGGCCCGTCATCGGCCCAGCGGAAGCAAATCCGCCACTGCGCATTGATCCGAATGCTGTACTGACCGGCGCGATCGCCTCGAAGCGCTTCCAGCCGGTTGCTGGGCAGTGCGGCCAAGTCGCCGAGCGTTTCCGCGCTGTCCAGCATGGTGAGTCGGCGCACGGCCTGATCCGAGAAACCCTGAAACGCCGCAACGCGTTGCCCTTCGAAAAAACGTCGCGTTCTCCGATCCCTGAAGCTCCGTATCATGCGCTCGGATCGTAAGTCGTGTTACGCATTCCGTAAAGGGCTCGCTTCGCCCAACCCTTGGCCGAGTCAGGGGCGGCGCAGGGGGCGGCCGGCGAGTTCGCCGGTCACCTCGTCGTCGCGGATCGCGAAGCGGCCGTTCACGAGCACGTGCACGACGCCCTCGGACAACTGGTGCGGGTCGTCGTACGTCGCGCGGTCCGTGAACCGCTCCGGGTCGATGACCGCGATGTCCGCGACCAGACCTTCGCGGATGTAGCCGCGATCGTCCAGCCGCAGGAAGTCCGCGGCGAGGCCCGACATGCTCCGGATCGCGAATGGGAGTCCGATCGCACCGTCCCGGTCCACGAAGTCCTTGATCTTCTTCGGGAAACCCCCGTACACGCGAGGATGCACGATCTCCGCGCCCGGCGCGGGCGTGGCGCCGTCCGTGCACGTCATCATCCACGGCATCGTCGCGAGGTAGCGCGTGTTCTCGACGTCGTAGAGGTCGCGGTTCATCACCCACGGGTTCGACCCAGACATGATCTCGCGCACGGCCTCGGGGACGGGCAGCCCTCGTTCGGCCGCCACGTCGGCCAGCGTCTTGCCGTTGAACTCGGGCCTCGCGTCTGCGAACACGATCTGCTCCGGCCCACCGCGGATCTCGAGCATCTCCATCGTCTGCACGTCGAGGACCCGGGCCGTGTCGGGATGCTGGAAGCGGCGCACCATCTGCTCCGGACCGCCCGCCTGCGCCCAGCGCGGGATCGTGTAGGCTCGCAGGCTCGACATGGTGGACGTGTAGACGTGCTGTGCGCCCGCCACTTCGAGGCCCTCCGCGCGCGCCGAATCGATGATCGCCGCGCCTTCCGAGGCCCGGCCGTACAACGCCGCTCCCTGTGCGTTGAAGTGGCTGAAGATGGTGCGGAGGCCGGACTCCGCCCCGATGTGGATCGCCTCGCGAATCGAATCGTGGTAGCCGATCCCCTGGTACGCCGCGCCGAGATCCCGGTCGTGCGTGTCGTAGACCGGGGCGTGCTCGCCGCCGATCGGGTACTCCGCCGCGATCCGCCCGAGTTCGATCACCTCGTCGGCCTCAGCGTAGTACCCGGGCGTGTAGAAGAGACCGGTGGAGAGCCCGAAGGCGCCGTCCTCCATCCCCCGTCGGACGAGCGCCTTCATCTCATCGAGTTCTGCGGCGGTGGGGGCGCGGTCGTCCATCCCAATGACCGCCTCACGGACAGAACCGTGCCCGATGTAGGAGATGATGTTCTTTCCGACGCCGGATCGATCGAGGTCCGCGTAGAGCGCGGCGAGGTCGGTGCTGCTCGCTCCGTCGACGCCGATGACGCCGGTCGTGATCCCCTGCGTGAGGAACTCGGTAGCGGGGAGCCCGTACGCCTCGCCGAGGGTGATGACGGTGATGTGGCTGTGCATGTCGATGAAGCCTGGCGTGAGCAGCAAGCCATCGAGCGCGATCGTGTCGCGCGTCGCGATCTCCGCAGCCGAGGCATCGCCGACGAAGGCGATCCGGTCGCCCTCCACCGCCACGTCGGCCACGAAGGACGGTTCACCGGACCCGTCGAGTACGGTCGCGCCGGTGAACAGCACGCTCGTGGGGACGATCTCCGCTTCCGTTTGGGGCGCATCGCCCGGCGCGCAGGCCGTCGTCAACCCCGCCACCAGCAGACACAACGCAGGGACTCGCCGTCGCAGCGGGGTCGCGGTCGGCATACTCTCAACGCGTTCGCCGTTCATCGGTTCTCCTCTTTTCGACCTTCGACCGAGGCTGCCCCATGCCGGCACGTCCACACGGGCGGGCGCTGGACGCCCTGCGACCCACGACTCTGGAGACGGGAACCGCCCCCTTCGCCGAGGGATCGTGCACCATCACGATGGGGATGACGCGCGTGCTTTGCACGGCTTCCGTCGAGGAGAGCGTCCCGCCGTGGCGCGAGGGCCGGGGCGGCTGGGTGACGGGCGAGTACGCCATGTTGCCCCGGGCCACCGCCGAGCGCACCCGGCGAGAGCGTCGCGGCGCGAGGGGTCGCACGCAGGAGATCCAGCGCCTCATCGGCCGCTCGCTGCGGGCAGCCGTCGACCTCTCGGCGCTCGGCAAGCGGACCGTGACCGTGGACTGCGACGTCCTCGTCGCCGATGGCGGCACCCGCACCGCCTCGATCACGGGCGCTTGCGTCGCCCTCGAGATGGCCTTCCAGCACCTGGTCTCCGACGGCGCGCTCGAAGCCAGTCCGCTCCGCCAATGGGTCGCCGCGATCAGCGCTGGCATGGTGGACGGCGAACCGAGACTCGACCTGGAGTACGTGGAGGACGCCGCCGCCGACGTCGACTTCAACTTCGTCTACCTCGAAGACGGACGCCTCGTCGAGGTACAGGGAACAGCGGAAGGAGCCCCCTTCACCCGCGCCGAACTCGACGCCCTCCTCCACCTGGGCGCGTCGGGCGCCGAGGTGTTGCTTCGGATGCAACAGAAAGCCGCTGTCAGTTCGGCCGGCATCGGCACCTGAACGAGGTATTCGAGGACTTCGATGCCCGCGGCGCGGGTCTGCGAATGTCGGAAAACCTGACTCGCGAGGAGCTGTACGACCGGGACGGATCGAGGACGGAAGCCGAAAAGGAACGTCCGCGCGATACGTCGCACGAGGCGGAGTAGCCGTGCGTTTCCTTGCGGCCCGCACCCCGGGGTGCGACACCGTTCTCTCCGTCAGCGGCGCACAGGCGGCGTTACCTCTACGATCAGATCACCATGCACAGGCAATCCGCCCGGATCTGTCGCGGTGATCGTAACCCGTGCGAAGCCGGTTCGGGTACCCCGTACGTCGATCCTGCTCGCGGAGGCGACGGAGACAGCGGCTTCACCGATTGGCGCGGGTATATCCCCGCTGAAACGCACGATCAGGACGGGGCCGCCCTGCTTGGCGGCGTACGCCAGCGGATCTTCTTCAGGATCCAGGAAATACGGCGAAATATCGAGGGAGAACCCAATACCCTGGGGGATGACTTTCCGAGACGAGAACCCTTGAAACACAGGAGCCGAGTTGAGACGAGCGGTGGGCGCATCCACCACGACCTTGAACTCCTGCGTGGCCAAGCCGGCTTCGGTGCTCACGCTCACGGTGACGAGCGCCGAGCCCAGATCTACGCCGTCAATGGCAAGCGTATCACCCGAGACCGAAACCTCCACGCTCCCAGGCGAGGACGAAATGGCCTCGAAAGTTGGCTCGAACGGATACGCTTTGAAGTGGGCTCCCAAATGCACCACCGCTCTCTGGCCGCGCAGAACCTGCAGGGAAGGGATCGCAACAGTCGATCGCGGCGGTACGGGGTAGCCTGGCGGGACAAATCCCGGGAGACTCCCTGTTTCTCCGGAGTCGAACCTGTGCTGCGCCGTCAAGCCGCTCGGGTCGGTGGCCGTGACGGTCACAGCTGCGGTACGCCATCTCAGTGCCCGCACTTCCACAAAACCATCGACAACCCTCACGCGCAGTATTTCGGGGTCGCCCGGTGTGGCAGTGAACGTAAGAGCATCCCCATCGGGATCGTCGAAATACGGCCAGACAGCTACGTCCGGTGACGGTGCATAGCGCCAGTTTCTGTATGCTGGGGGAATTTCACCCAGTGCGACCGGGGCTCGGTTGGGGACCAGGAAAGGGGCCACCGTGTCCACCAGTTCACACCCCGCAAGAGACGTACAAGCGGCGATGATCGCCGCGGACACGGCTCGGAATCGCAAGGAGCCGGGCACCCTCCGAACGACTCGCCTAACCCCGAAGAGCTCGGAGCAGCCGGTCGAGGAGGGGGTATTCGCGGTCGAGGTAGGTGTTGCCTTCGGCGACGATGCGGCTCTGGTCGCCCCGCCGCAGGCCGCCGCCGGAGTTCTCTCCGTAGCCGGAGTAGAGCGCATCCACGACCTCCATCCCGCTGACGACCTCGCCGAAGGGGGCGAATCCGGTCGAGTCGAGCCGCACGTTGTCCACAAGGTTGATATACACCTGGGTGGCGCGGGTTCCGGGGTCGGTGAAGGCGAAGGCGATGCGGCCGCGGGTGTTGGAGGCGACGACGGGGTCGTCGGGAATGTACGCGTTCATCCACTGGGCGGTGATGGCGGGGTCGCCGGCCAGCCCCCACTGGACGATGAAGTCGGGGACGACTCGGTGGAAGCGGGCGTCGTCGTAGTAGCCGGATTCGACGAGGGTGAGGAACCGCTCGGCTCCCAGCGGCGCCCACTCGCGGTGCACGGCGATGACGAACTCGCCCTGGCTCGTCTCGACAACCACTTCGACCGGGCCGGCCTCGGTCGCGGCTCGGGCAGCGATGGCATCGGCCCCGACGTCGGTGGACGGGACGGGCTCGACGCGCTCGCAGCCCGACACGAGGATCGTCGAGGCAAGGATCTGCGTGGCGCGGGCGCGGGGCCTCACGCCCGGCTACCGTCCGCTCCGACAGGGGGCGTCGTCATTCGTCACCTCAGGAACTGCTCGAAGAAGTCGAGCATGTCGAGGAGCATCTGGCGGCGGTTCGCCTTCCCGTACACGTAGTAGTTCTCGTTCGGGTACGTCTTGTACTGGAAGGGCTTGTAGTAGTTCTCCAGCGCCCGCGCGAAGATCTCGGACTGGTCCGAGCCCGGATAGCGGCCCACGCCGTGCACGAGGAGGATCGGCGTCGAGACGTCGGCGACGTGCGAGATCGACGAACTGTGGCTCCACACGTGCTCGCTCGTCTCGAACGGGCCGAGCTCGTGGTCGAGCAGCTTGATGTGCCGGAGTTCGTTCTCGCCGTGTTGGAAGTGGACCCAGTCCGTGTATCCTGACCCGGGGATCGCGGCGCGGAAGGCGTCCGGCGCGAAGGCCACGGCGTACATGCTCATCACGCCGCCGTAGCTCGTCCCCGTGATCCCGATCCGCTCGGGGTCGACCTCGGGGAGCGCCCGCAAGTAGTCCGCGCCCGCAACGACATCCTCCAGGTCGCAGTGCCCCCAGCAGCCGTTGTTCGCGTCGGCGAACGCCTTCCCGTAGCCCGAACTCCCGCGGATGTTGGGCAGGAGGACGACGTATCCCCGCTGGACGAAGAACTGCACGTGCTGCTGGAAGGTGTCGTGGAACTGCGACGTCGGACCCCCGTGGATCCACATCACACCGGGAAGCCCGTCCCCGGCGACGGCCCCCGGCGGCCGGTAGAGGTAGGCCGGGATCGAGTATCCATCGGTGCTCTCGTAGCGGATCTTCTCCGGCGCGACGAGCCGGGCGCCGTAGTTGCAGGCGGGCATCGAGGAGGTGAGCCGCCGGCTGTTCCCGTCCTCCAGCGACACGACGTACAGGTCGCGCGGGCTCAGCAGATCCTCCTGCAGGTACGCGATCGCCGCGCCGTCCGGAGACCACGAGGGGCTCGACGCGACACCGCCCTTCGGCGACACGAGCACCCGCGGCTCGCCCCCGTCCGCCGAGACCACGCGCAGGTCGTGGTGCCCGTCATGGTTCTCGGTGTAGGCGATCCAGCGTCCGTCGGGGGACCACACCGCGGCGCTCTGGTCGGCCTCGGCCGGGGCGATCGGGCGGGGGTCACCTCCGTCGCGGGGGGCGAGCCAGTAGTTGATCCAGCCGTTCCGGTGCGAGCGGAAGAGGATCGAGCCGCCGTCCGGGGACGCACTGGGGTAGCCGAAGGTCGCTCCGGCGCCGTAGTCGAAGAAGTCGCGGTCCTCGATCACCGTGCGCGGGCTGCCGCCGGCGGCGTCGACCTCGATCACGTCGTGGTCCTCCCACGCGTCGTCGAGGCTGACGTAGAGGATGGAGCGGGAATCCGGCGTCCAGGTGGGGAAGACCTCGTAGCGCTTGTCCTCCGTGAGGCGGTCCACGCGGCGCGTGGCCACGTCCACCTTCCAGATGTCGTAGTTCCCGTAGCGGTCGCCGGCGAAGACGATCGAGCGCTCGTCCGGGGACCAGCTCATCGAGTTGATCCGCGCCCCGAGGTCGGTCAGTTGGACGTCCGCGCCGTCACGGGTCGACCAGAGCCAGATCTCGGGGGCGCCGCTCTTGTCCGACACGTAGGAGATCCACGTCCCGGCGGGTGACCAGGCCGGCATCTGCGAGCTGAGGAAGTGGCCGGAGCCCCCCATGTCCACGGGCACGCGGGTGGGGAAGCCGCCCTCGGGCGGCAGGGTCATGAGCCCGCCGGTGAGCCCGGACTCGAACAGGATCGCCGAGCCGTCCGGCGACCAGGCGGGCGCGCCCCCGACGACGGACTCGATGGACAGGAGCTGGTCGATCGCGAGCGCGCCGGCCTTGCCGCCGTCGCCGCCGTCGCCGCCGTTCTGCGCCTGAAGTTCGCTCCCGCCGCCGACTGCGGCGCTCAGAGCGAGGAGGATGCCGGGAATCGCCGTCGTATGCGGGTTGCGAGCCATTTGTCGTCCTTTCAGCGCGTCGGTACGCGGTCTCCTGCGGGTGCGGCCGCTACGGGGCCGGACGGCGCGAGGCCGGGCCGGGCGAGGCTGGGCCGGGCGAGGCCGACTCCTCGGAGGTCGTGCGGCGCAGCGGGTCGCCCTCGAAGCGCCACTCCGACTCGAAGTCCTTCGGGGGCGCCTCCCCCAGCAGGCGCGCGCGCACCATCTCGACCGGCATCCTGCCGCCCTTGAGAATCGTGTCGTGGAAGGCGCGGTTCGTCATCTCCCCCGACTGCACGAGTTGTTCGTGCAGGGCCCGGAATTGCAGCCCGCCGATCATGTAAGCGACCTGGTAAAGCGGCGAGTAGGTGCCGTTGAAGCTCCGCCGCACCTCCGCCTCGGCGTTCGCCCGCTCGTGCCCCACCCGCTCCACGAGGAAGTCGATGGCTTCCTGCGGGGTCATGCGCTCGAGGTGGAAGGAGAGGGAGAAGATAATCCGGGCCGTGCGGTGCATGCGCCAGAAGAGCATGCCGATGCGGTCCTCGGGGGTCGACGGAAAGCCGAGGTCCCAGAGCAGCATCTCCCAGTAGAGCGCCCACCCCTCGCCCCAGAACGGGGTCGAGAAGGCGCGGCGGTGGGAGTTGAAGCGGCTCGTCATGAACCCCTGCAGGTGGTGCCCCGGGATGAGTTCGTGGTGTACGGTCGCGCGGGAGAAGTGTTCGTTGTTCCCCCGCATGCTCATGAGCTTGTACTCGTGCTCCATCCCGTCCGTGGGGAAGGAGACCTGGATCACCTCCCCGCCGAGAAAGAAGGGCGACACCTTCTGCCGCTCGGGGGACATCATCTCGATGCGCCAGACCTCGTCGGCGAGAGGGGGGACGGTGACGAGGTCGCGCTCGGTGACGAAGGCGAGCGCCTCATCGGCGAGTTCCCGGATCATCTGCGGCTGGTCGCCGGGGTCGCGGTGCAGCGTCTTCACGTACTCCAGCGCTGCTCGCCAGTCGTCGCCGTAGCCGAGTTCGCGCGACGCCTCGATCATCCGCGCCTCGCACCACGCGTATTCCCGCTCCGCGATCACGATCAGTTCCTCAGGCGTGTACGGAATCATCTCGTGGCGCAGGTCCGCGGCGAGACCCTCCGCTCCGATCGGGTCGCCGACGATGGGTTCGTCCTCGCCCGCCCGGTAGCCGATCACCGACTCGCGCAGGAAGGTCGCGTAGCCGTCGAGTGCGGCCTTCGCCCGGGTGTACGGATCCTCGTTCCACCAGGTGAAGACGGGGTCGTAGCCGGCGTAGTGCTCATACCAGTCCTCGAGGAGACGCGTGCGCTCGGCGAGCGCCGTGACCGCCCGGAGCGCGACGATCCGGGACACATCCTCCCCGCTTTCGAGCCGAGCCTCGACCTCGGCGCGGTTGGTTTCGATCTCGGCGGGAAGCTCCGCGAGACGGGCCGCGGCGGACTCGGATTCCACCGGCTCCCGGCGCCGGCGGCGTTCCTCCAGATCCACGATGAGCGAGGTGAAGGAGATGAACCCGTCCATCTCGGTCGCGAGCCCCGCCTCCCGTGTCAGGAGGTCGAGCCGGTAGCGCAGTTCATTGAGGAGGAGGACGTAGTCCACCCGCCCCTCGAGGGAGAGGGACTCGAAATCGAGCGCCTCGACCCGGCCCCGCCAGTCCGAGAAGAAGTCGCGGAAGCGCGCGTTCCGCTCGAATGAGTACGGGACGTTCCAGCGCCGCCCGAGCGCGAACCGGTCGGTGCTGTAACGCTCGACGACGGCCGCGAGTTCGCTCATCTGCGCCCCGACGAGCGGCGTGAGATCCTGTGCCGCGGCCGGTTGGGCGGGCGCCGTGACGAGCCCGGCGAGGACGAGGACCGATCCGGCGACGAGGGCGACGAGGAGGCCGGGAGCGCGGCGGGCGACGGTTCGATACGCAATCATGGGGTCATCCTCCGCAGGACGAAGTGTCCGGAGACGACGTCCATCCGCAGTTCATCGAAGGAGGCTCCGCCGCCGGCGCCGTCGGAATCTCCTCCGCGGACGAAGCGGTAGCGGGTCCGTCCATCGGCGAACTCGTCGCCGCCCAGCCACGAGAGGGTGGCCGGTTCGCCGCCTCCCGTGTCGATCGTCAGTTGCCCGTCCTCGGCCGCCACCGTCGCGGTGATGCGCTGGCCGCGGGCCGGGCCTTCGTAGCGGCCCTCGTAGGGTGACGGATCGCCCTCGAAGGTCCCCGTGGCGGGCTCGTCCGGCGCGCCGAGCACCACATCTTCGATCTGGCCCGCGATCCCGCCGGAGGAGGCGCCTCCGGCCGTGTTGATGAGCACCGCGATGGACAGATCCTCGGATGGGACGTAGCGGAGGTCGGTGACGTAGCCGAAGATGCCGCCGCCGTGTCCGATCCGCGGGGCCCCGTCCCGATCCGTGATCGCGAGGCCTTTCGCGTAGCGCAGCTCCGTGCCGTCGAGCAGCGGCTCGGGCGTGATCATCAGTTCGTAGCTCTCGGGAGTCAGGATCTCGCCGCCCTCGCCGTCTCCGTGAAGGGCCTGATTCCAGGCGACGAGGTCGCGCACCGTAGAGCAGAGCGATCCTGCGGCGTAGGGCCACTGGTGGTCGAGGTAGGGCGCCGGGTGTAGCCCGTCGTCGCCCGGCTCGTACCCCTTCGCGCGGTTCGGGGTGAGTTCGTCCTTGTGGCAGTAGCGGGAGTTCCCCATCCCGGCCGCGCCGAAGAGGCGATCCTCGACGAAATCCTCATAGCTCATCCCGCTCGCCGCCTCGATGACGAGTCCGGCGAGGACGTAGCCCGAGTTGTTGTAGGTCATCGCCGTGCCGGGTTCGAAATCGAAGGGCTCGGCGGCGAAGAGCGTGACGAGCGTGTCCCGCGGGAGTTCGAGGGGAGCGAGTTCCGCCCAGAGATGCTCCATCTCGGTGTAGCCCTTGATGCCCGAGGTGTGGTCCAGGAGTTGTCGGACGGTGACGGTCCGATCCCCGACGGGGTAGTCGGGCAGCCACCTCGTGAGCGGGTCGTCGAGGGAGAGCTTCCCTTCCTCCTGCAGGAGGAGAACGGCGGCCGCGGTGAACTGCTTGGTCACGGATCCGACCTCGTAGACGGCGTCCGGCGGCGTGAGCACGCCCAGTTCGAGGGCGGCGTGACCGAACTCCTCGATCAGGAGCGTGTCCGT